>DYST01000003.1 GCA_020726325.1 Thiomicrospira cyclica
AAATATAACGATCATGATTCATCTGGATTTGTGTCAACTCGTATAACGTCAAAAAGATTGTCTGCATGCTCAGGCGAGACCCGACAATATTTTTGGGTCTTGCGCTTGGTAAAGCTGCGCAAGCGTTGGATATTTTGATACTGAATCAGCAATAGCCCTTTCAAAGTCTTGACGTATCAAAATAGCCATAATCGTTACTGCTCACCTGTAAATGTAAATTGCATACCGTAAACGTCAATCAGAATGTAAACCTTGTCTGGTGGTACATCCACGGTGTAAAGGTTAATGCTACTTCTGGGCAATATCGACAAAATCGGCACGTCTTTAATCAGCTTTTTAACCTGTGCGTTTGCCAACCCTGCCGCATGTGGGGTCTGCAATACTTCCTTGAGATTATTGCCATAGTCTGAGCCTAAATAACCGTCTTGAGGGGTTTGTAGCCAGTGATCAATCATCTTCATGATTTCGGCTGCTGTTATCGTGTTCATGCTGCTAAAAACCAGTGTTTTTCTATGCGTTTATCATGCCATGATTTAATTGCTTCAATGGCAGGTTTTCCTAAAGTAGGAACAGACAAAAAGCGTCGTTAACAACGCAATAAAAAATATTTGTATCTATAACATATTTTTGTTATGATAGAATAATGCTCAGCAAGGAGGCAAGGTGAAACAAAGCGAGTTCAAAAGGTGGTTAGCCAGTTTAGGTGCTACTTTCAAAGAGGGCGCAGGTCACACAAAGGTATTTATCAATGACAAGCAAACTACCATACCAAGGCATGGTAGCAGTGAAATAGATAATAACTTCGTAAAAAGAATCTGCAAACAATTAGGCTTAAACAAGCACCCTTTCTAGGGTGAAAAGGTTTACTTTGCCATTAGGAGGCACCATGTTAATTTACCCAGCTGTTTTTGAGCAAGAAGAACATACAATTGTTGTTCACTTTCCAGATATTCCAGAAGCGATTACTTTTGGTATTGGTATGGATGATGCACGGTTTATGGCACAAGATGCCGTTACTACCGCACTAGATTTCTACTTCGATGATATGCGTGCAATCCCCATGCCCTCCCCTGTTAAAGAGGGTCAGATAGCGATTAGCTTAGATGAAACGGCAAGTATGAAGGTAATGCTTCATAATGAGATGGTGAAACAGCATGTGATTAAAGCCGAGCTTGCCCGTCGTATGAATATTGCCCCTCAGCATATCAAACGCCTACTAAACCCAAAAGTACCGACCAAACTCACCACCTTATCAGAAGCCTTTGCCGCATTAGGTAAACGGTTAGAGATTCGGGTAGTATGATGTTAGCCATGAAGCGTTATGAAGCAGAACAGATCACCAAAAAGCCAGAGAATTAGTTGAAAAACATGCCAAAGTAGATTGGGATACCTTCGTTAAGAATAGTGGAAGTTATCAAGCACCACCTGCCATGCTACCAGTAACGATATGAGCAATGCGCCTGTCTGATAAATCTCTACCCATGTTCGGGTCAACATTGCTGCTGGTACTGAAATGGATGAGCTGGCAACCAGTGATGACGTTGGCATTTAGAACAGGTTTATGTTTTTTATGATTGGTGCGCCTGAGACGATTCGAACGTCCGACCACCGCCTTCGGAGGGCGATACTCTATCCAGCTGAGCTACAGGCGCAACTTTTTCATTATAGCACGTTTAACCAGCAGGACAAATTCTGGATAAAATATACGCATAGCATAACAGAGGGCGGCTTCCTTAATGTTTTAAAAATCAATGCCAATGCCGCCTTCTCATACCAAACAACAGCAAAGCGATGGCATAACTTAACATCCCAACGAGAACCAATAGCAACAATGCCCCACTTCGCTCCCAGCCACTGGCAAGCGTCCAATCCGATAATAACGCCTGTTGCAACCACCACAAACTAACCGCCATCACTAAAACAGCAAATCCACTTTGCAACAGAAACCGCATCCAACCAACAATCGGTGTATAAAAGCCTTTTCTGCGCAACGCCCACCACAATAAACCCGCATTCACCAACGCAGCGGTACTGACTGCCAATGCCAAGCCAATATGCGCCAATGGCTGAATCAGTGCTAACGCTAATACCAAGTTCACAACCAAAGCAACCACCGAGACCTGTACAGGGATTTTCATCTGCTCACGAGCATAAAATGCAGGTGCTAATACTTTCACCGCCAAAAAGCCCAGCAATCCAACGCCATATGCCGTTAATGCCTGTGCCGAACTAAGGGCATCGGCACTGGTAAAAGCACCGTAACCAAACAAGGTAAGCATTAACGGCTCAGACAACAATGCCAAAGCAACGGTTGCAGGCAAGCCGACCACCCAAATTAAGCGCAGCGCAAAATCGAGGGTTTGATTGTAACGATCCCAATCGGACTCTGCTCTTGCTTGAGACAAGCTAGGCAATACTACTGTCGCCAATGCCACACCAAAAACACCAACAGGAAACTCCATTAAACGATCGGCATAATACAACCACGACACGCTACCTGCGATTAAAAACGAGGCTAAAATCGTTGACACCAGTAAGTTAATCTGCGCCACACTCACACCAAGCAATGCAGGTGCCATATTACGCAACACCCGCCCGACACCTTCATGACTTGCAAGCGTAAAACGTGGATGCCAACCAACAGGCGTTAATGCCCACCACACCCACGCCAACTGAATAAAACCCGCAACCAACACCCCCCACGCCAAACTCATCGCAGGCACATCGAGCACTGGCGCGAGTAACCAAGCAGCAGCAATCATGGCGACATTGAGCCAAACAGGGTTAAAAGCTGGTTCCCAATAACGTGAGTAAGAATTCAGCACCGCTGCCAACATCGCCGTGAGTGAAATCAATAGCAGATAAGGAAAGGTAATGCGTAGCATATCAATTGCGATGGGCAAACGGGCATCGTTACTAAAACCAGGGGCAAAGAGAAGCATAATCGGCTCTGCCAACAGCATCCCAATTAAAGTGAGTGCCAATAAAAATAAGGATAAGCGTGTCCAAACCGCATCGAGCAATATGTGTGTTGCACCCTCGCCTTCTTTATGGCGCACATCGGTTAAGACAGGGACAAAGGCTTGCGAAAACGCGCCTTCTGCGGTGAGACGACGAAAGAAATTAGGAATTTTGAATGCCACAAAAAAAGCATCTGCCTCTGCCGAAGCACCAAACAAGCGTGCAATCACCATATCACGCACAAAACCAAGAATGCGTGAAATTAAGGTCATGCTACCAACCGTAGCAGCACCACGAAACAAGCGTTTAATTGTCATAAAACCTCAAACAAAAAAGGCGGTCAAACGACCGCCCTTATCATCGGACTGAGATTACTCAGCCGCTTTGCAGCCTGTATTCATACCAAGCAAGGTGTACAAGGGGCAAAAACCAATTGCGCCCGTTGCTAATGGTATCAGACCAATCCACCCCCAAGCAAAACCGTAGAGCGCGAGTACAATTAGCCCCATACCTAAAACAACCCGCAGAACACGATCAATCCAACCTACATTACACATAACTAACACGCTCCATTTTATGATTAAAAAAATTTTACAACTTAACACAGTCCACAGAATAACGCTTACTACCATCTGGCATCTCTTCAACCGTTAGACCATGCACATCCGTGTTAAAACCTGGGAACTTCTCATTAAAGACACGCGCAAACTTGAGATAGTCTACAATGATTTTATTAAAACGCTCACCTGGGATCAGTAGCGGAATACCCGGTGGGTAAGGCGTGACCAAGCTTGCAGTAATACGTCCCTCTAATTCATCAATCACGACACGTTCAATTTTACGATGGGTCATCATTGCAAAAGCATCCGCTGGCTTCATGGCTGCTTCCATTTCCGATAAGTACATATCTGTCGTTAAATGCGCGACATCATACTGTGCATAGAAGCTATGGAATTGTTTACACAAATCGCGTAAGCCCACTTTTTCGTAGCGTGGATTTTTGGTAATAAATTCGGGTAAGACACGCCATAAGGGTTGGTTCTTATCAAAGTCATCTTTAAATTGCTGCAATGCAGCCATTAGGGTATTCCAGCGACCTTTGGTGATGCCGATGGTAAACATGATAAAGAAGCTGTACAAACCACATTTTTCGACGATAACACCATGCTCTGCTAAGTATTTAGTCACAATTGCAGCAGGAATACCCCACTCATCAAAATCCCCATCGACATCTAAACCGGGGGTAATAATGGTTGCTTTAATCGGGTCAAGCATATTGAAGCCATCGGCAAGATTGCCGAAACCATGCCAGCGATCGTTGGGCTTGAGTACCCAAGAATCACGATCTTCGACGCCTTCTTGATTGCTGACATCGGGTCCCCATACTTTGAACCACCAAGAGTCGCCGTATTCTTCATCGACTTTCGCCATGGCATGACGGAAGTTAATCGACTCTGAAATCGATTCTTCAACCAATGCCGTGCCACCTGGGGCTTCCATCATTGCTGCTGCCACATCGCAGCTGGCAATAATGGCATACTGTGGACTGGTCGAGCTGTGCATTAAGTAAGCTTCATTGAATACTTGCAAATCAAGCTGGGTGTTTTCGGCGTTTTGTACCAAAATTTGCGAGGCTTGCGACAAACCAGCAAGTAACTTATGGGTTGATTGTGTGGCAAATACCATCGACTTTTCGGTACGTGTACCATCGCGCGAAATGGCGTGCATGCCTTTATAGAAGTCATGGAAAGTCGCGTGTGGTAGCCACGCTTCATCGAAATGCAAGGTATCAACCCAGCCATCCAAGCGTTCTTTAATCATGCCTGTATTGTAGAGAACGCCATCGTAGGTGCTTTGGGTGATGGTCAAAATGCGCGGATCAGTTCCCAAGGTGCTGGCAATCGGATGTGCCGCAATTTTAGCCTTGATGGTATCGCGTTCGAACTCGCTGAGTGGAATTGGTCCAATAATGCCATAATGGTTACGGGTTGGTGTTAAAAATACAGGAATCGCACCTGTCATGGTAATGGCGTGCAGAATCGACTTATGGCAGTTGCGGTCAACAATGACGATGTCGTTGTCGGCAACGCACGAGTGCCAGACCATTTTATTCGATGTCGATGTGCCATTGGTGACAAAGAACAGGTGATCGGCACTGAAAATACGCGCAGCGTTACGTTCCGATGCCGCAACAGGACCTGTGTGGTCGAGCAACTGTCCTAGCTCGTCTACCGCATTACATACATCGGCACGTAATAGGTTTTCGCCAAAGAATTGGTGAAACATTTGCCCGACAGGTGATTTAAGAAATGCCACCCCGCCCGAATGTCCTGGGCAATGCCACGAGTAAGAACCATCGGCAGCATAGTGCGTCAATGCACGAAAGAAAGGCGGTGCAAGACTGTCTAAGTAAGCCTTAGCTTCGCGGATGATGTAACGCGCTACAAATTCTGGCGTATCCTCAAACATATGAATAAAGCCGTTTAACTCACGCAAAATGTCATTCGGGATATGACGTGCAGTACGGGTTTCACCGTGTAAGAAAATCGGGATTTCAGCATTGCGCCAGCGGATTTCTTCAACAAAGGCGCGTAAATTCTTAATCGCTTGCGGCTCATTATTGCTACCGTCTGCATTTTGCGCAGTCGCTGTCATTTCCTCGTCATCAATCGCCAAGATAAAGGCACAAGCTCGACTTTGCTGCTGGGCAAAGGTCGATAAGTCGCCATAGCTGGTGACACCTAGCACTTCGATGTTTTCGGCTTGAATGGCATCGGCTAGAGCACGAATACCCAAACCAGAAGTGTTTTCAGAACGAAAGTCTTCGTCGATAATGACAACAGGGAAACGAAAGCGCATGCGAGTGAGTCCTTGGATTCTAAAAGTGGTAAACAATATTGGCGCATTATGACATAGTTATGTGACAGTTAAAGGAATATTTAACGTTAAGTTAACAGGTGCTGTAACAGTCGAATAAACAACCGTTACAGCCCAGTCATCAATAAGCTAAACAGGATTAGCCAAAATGACAAACATAGTGCACGGTTTCGCTCACTTCGATCACAAAGCTACCATTTTCAGGAACAGAAAAAGTCATCGCACCATCAATGACTTGCCAATCGCCACCATTGACCTGTACACGTCCTTTACCAGCCAACAATTCCATGACTTCTGGTACGCCAACATTAAATGTTAATGTTGCAGGCAAAATAACGCCAACACTTTTACGCGTACCATCGGCTAAGGTAAGGGTATGACTCACACAGTTACCATCAAAATAAACATTGGCTGTTTTGCTCACGCTGACGTTATTAAATGCTTCACTCATCGGGGTGCTCTCCTTGAATCTGGTTTAAGGTATACTAATCACAAAAAAATATTGATGCAGTGTAAAAGGTTAAGATTAATACTGCAAGAAAAGCTTTCTATTCCATTTGACGAACCCTAAGGAAATGAACCATGACACGTTGGCTCAGTTTGATTCTGCTTTTGATGTTAGAAGTCATGATTATCAGCTTGTTATTCTTTAATCAAGAGCAAAAGGAAGAGCAGGAGCTGGGACGCGCGCTCGATTCGGTACGTATTTCATACCAAGCAGCATTACAAGTACAAGATACCGCAATGTACTCTGCTTTACAGGAAGTTATCTTGCGTCAGGATATTTTAGCGGCCTTTGCTGCTGGTGTCTGGAGTAATGATGCTGAAGAGCAAGATGGGTTCCGTAAAAAGTTGTATAACTTGCTTTATCCTACTTATCAGCGTCTTCTTGATGGAAATATGACGCAGTTTGCTTTTCATACTTTAGATGGACACAATTATTTACGCTTTCAACAGCCCGACAAATACGGTGATATGCTTGGTGCTATTCGTCCGTTGCTCGCACAAGTGATTGATACCAATCAAGCTACTAAAGGATTTGAATTGGGAATTTTTGGTGGTGCTTTTCGTTTTATTTATCCCTTATCGCTTAACGGCCAACGTTTAGGTGTTGTCGAGGCAGGTTCATCTTTTGCTGCATTAGGAAAAACCATGCTAACGCTAACGCCGCACTATGAATATACCTTTATTATGCGACGTGATGTCATTAAAAATATGGTTAATCTTTCACAAACGGTGTACGAACCAACGCTCATTCATAATTACTTTATTACTGAGTCATCTAGGGCATTGCCAGCAGCACTACAGCGTCCATTGTCTGCTGATTTTATTGCTCTAGAAGAACAATTAAAAAATGATGACGATGTGCAAAAGGAAATGTTATCAGGACAAGCGATTTCGCGTTATTTATTAACCAATGGTCGTTGGTATAGCGTGAACTTACTACCAGTAAATGATGTTAATCAAAAACATATTGGTTATGTGGTAGCCATAACCATTGCTAATGAGATTGCGCACATTCAAAATGAATTTTGGATAAGTGCCTTCGTTAGCAGCATTTTTATGTTTGTTTTAGGGTTATTGCTATGGCGTGCGCAACGTGAAGCCAAGCTACGTGGTGAGCAGCAGAAGCGGATGCAAATTATTACAGATACCGTTGGTGATGGTTTATATGTCGTCAATGAACTTGGCGAAATTATCTTTATCAATCCCGCTGCCTTGCAGTTGCTCGGCTATACATCCGAACAACAGGTTATGGGACAAAAAGCTGCGTCTCTATTTTATGTTAATGCTGAGGGCGGACGCGGCATAGATCCGCTAGCCTGTCCAATTTGCCGCGTTTTCAAAACAGGCATCCCTTTCCGTGGCGATTTTAAGTTTATGCGAGTAGATGATACGCAATTTGACATTGAGATTGTCAGCCAGCCTGTTATTCAAGGTCAAAGCGTTACTGGCTTGGCAATGCTTTTTAGAGATGTAACATCACGCAATGCAATACAAACAGAAATTATTGCTGCGCGTGAATTAGCAGAGCAGGCGAGCGCGTCAAAAAGTGCTTTCCTCGCGAATATGAGTCATGAAATTCGTACCCCCATGAATGGGGTATTGGGAATGACGGCGTTATTACAAGAAACACCACTCAATGAAGAGCAAAAAGACTATGTGCAAACCATTCGTAGTAGTGGTGATGCCTTGCTTACCGTTATTGATGATATTTTAGACTATTCTAAAATTGAAGCGGGCATGATGACCATTGAGTCTGCCCCCTTGGATATTCGAGCCTTATTTAAGGACATACAACGACTGATGCACTGGCGCGTCGAGCAAAAAGGATTGCGTTTGTCTTTACGTATTACCGATGCCGTGCCGCATATTGTGCTGGGTGATTCGGTGCGTGTACGCCAAGTGTTGCTCAATTTAATTGGTAATGCTATTAAGTTTACCGATCAGGGCGGCATCGAAGTTGTTGCTTTATTACCCTATCATTCGGGCGACTCTTTCAAAATACGTGTGGAAGTGAAGGATACGGGTATTGGTATCGCTGAAGATAAAATTAACCGCTTATTCAAATCCTTTAGCCAAGTTGATGATTCGACCACGCGACGTTTTGGTGGTACGGGATTAGGCTTGTCGATTAGTAAGCGTTTGGCAGAGTTGATGCATGGTGAAATTGGTGCAACCAGTATTGAAGGTAAAGGGTCGGTATTTTGGTTTAGCTTTATGGTACGTGCCGCAGGCAATGAAACACTTAAAGAAACAGAAACGCTCAGTAGTAGTATCCAAGAATTGCCACCAGCGCGTTTACTTTTGGTTGAGGATAATCTTGTTAATCAAAAGGTAGCAATGGCAATGCTGAGTAAACTGGGGTACAAACCAGATATTGCCAACAATGGCAAAGAAGCACTTGAGTTGCTCAGAGAACATGATTATGACCTTGTATTTATGGATTGCCAAATGCCTGTTATGGATGGTTTTGATACCACGCGCGCTATTCGAGCTGGTTTTGGTGGACGTAATGCACAAATCACGGTTGTGGCATTAACTGCTAATGCGATGAAAGAAGATCAGGACGCTTGCTATGCGTCGGGAATGACTGACTATTTATCGAAGCCACTACAAATGCCAGCACTGGTCGCCATACTTAAAAAACATCTGGTGGTAGAGCCCTTGCCAACGTCAGAATCGTGACCTGCTTAACACCTGCTTCTTGTAGTAGGCGAGTACAATGACTGAGCGTCGCGCCTGTTGTATAAACATCGTCGATGAGCAGAATCCGCTGATGTCCGTGTAGATTTTCAGGCAAAATAGAAAAAGCACCGACAAGGTTTTTCTGCCGTGCATTTTTATCTAGCCCTGCCTGTGCGGGGGTAAAAAGATTACGAACTAATGCCTTTTCTAATATGGGTAGTTTTAGGGTCGAGCTGACTGCTCGCGCCAAGGCATATGCGGTATTAAAGCCGCGAGCACGTAGTTTTTTGGGGTGTAAGGGAATGGGAATAATGGCTGTTGCTTCAGTCGTAATTGCTTGTAATGTTAACCAACCGCTCAGGGTTTCGCATAAGAGACGTGCAGCACTATGCCGACGTTGGTATTTCCAGTTTTGTATCAGTGTTTGTACACTGCCATCATAGACCAAACAGCTATAGGCTTGTTGCCAAGCAGGCGGTGTGAGACTACAACTCGCGCAGACGCTACTATCATCATTTGGCAAAGCGCAAAGCGGACAGGCAGAGACAACAACGCGCGCTTCACTCGCGCAGGCAGGACAAAGCTCATCATCGCGTGCAGTAGCACCGCATAATTGACATGAGGGTGGCAGTAAGTATTTTTCGAGCCAGTGCATATTCGCGTGTAACAGTTTTTCAAGTGACGTGATAACGGTTAGAATAGCATTAAAATTCGGCTACGCATTATAAAAAGGGAAAAAAATGACATTAAGCACCATCCGTCACGATTGGACACATCAGGAAGTGGAAGCATTACTCAATCAGCCGTTCAATGATTTGATTTTTGCTGCACAGACGGTACACCGTCAACACTTTGACCCTAACTCGGTACAAACCTCAACGCTATTGAATATCAAAACGGGCGGTTGTGCTGAAGATTGCTCTTACTGTTCGCAAAGCTCGCGTTACGATACGGGCTTAGATAAAGAGCAGATGATGCAGCTCGATGAGGTACTGAACAAAGCAGCACAAGCAAAAACAACAGGTGCAACTCGGTTTTGTATGGGCGCGGCTTGGCGTAACCCGAATGCAAAAGATTTCGAAATGGTACTGAACATGGTGCGAGGTGTGAAAGACTTGGGCATGGAAGCCTGTTGTACACTAGGAATGCTCAATGATGAGCAAGCGGCACGTTTAAAAGAAGCGGGCTTAGATTATTACAATCATAACTTAGACACCTCAGAATCTTTTTATCCACAAGTGATTACGACACGTAGTTTTCAAGATCGCTTAGACACCTTAGAGCGGGTACGTAATCAAGGGATGAAGGTCTGTTCTGGTGGTATTATTGGTATGGGTGAGTCGAATACAGACCGTGCGCAAATGCTGCGCACTTTTGCTAATTTGCCAGAACACCCTCATTCTGTGCCGATTAATTTGCTTGTGCCAATGGAAGGCACACCGCTTGCCGATATGCGCGGCAAAACCGATCCCTTTGACTTCATTCGTGTGATTGCCACGGCACGGATTATGATGCCTGCTTCATATGTTCGTTTATCGGCAGGTCGCAGCGAAATGACCGATGAAACACAAGCACTCTGCTTTTTAGCAGGTGCTAACTCGATTTTCTATGGTGATAAACTACTAACAGCCGATAATCCTGACTCGCAACACGATTTAATGCTGTTTAAGCGTTTGGGCTTAACGCAAGCTACGGGTGGGTGTTAAGGTTAGTTTGAAATAAAGGCTGCTAGTAAATGAAACTCACTTCAATTGAAATTGTTAATTTTCGTAAATTTGAGAAATTAACTTGTCCTCTGCATCCTAATTTAACCGTACTGACTGCTGAAAATGGTGGTGGTAAAACAACGTTATTAGATGCTATTCGTATTGCATTGTGGCCCTTTGTGAAGGGTTTTGATCTTGGTAGTCAGGCAGGAAAGTCGGCTACTATTACTATCAACGATGTTAGACAACAGTTAAAAGGCACTGGTAACATGGAAGTACAACTTCCTAGTGGCGTTATAGTGAAAGAAATGTGGCTAAAGCCTGATGAAGAAATACTTGTTGAACGAGTTAGAGTGAAAAAAAATACAGGAAACTTACTTAATAATCATGCTAATGCCTTGACGAAACGGGCTAAAAAGCTGCAACAGCAAGTAAGAGATGGGATTGATAGCGTTGATTTGCCTTTAATTAGCTATCTTGGCACGTCTCGTGTATGGTATCAGGGTCGGAATACGATTCAAGAAAAAGAATTGATTTTGAATGCTAACGACTTTTCTAGAACCTCTGCCTATTTAAATTGTTTAGCTTACAGCGCAAGTTATAAAACATTTGCTATATGGTATACCCATATTTATCAAAGTTATCGTGAATCAATGGACTTAGTGCAAGAGAAAATAGGGATGGGTTTAGCAGGAACAGTCGTTTTGGATTCATTAGGGCAAACGTTTCAAAATGCGATTCATGTGATTCAATCGAGTGTTGATTATGTTATTAAGCCCGTAACTGGGTGGCATAAAATCGAGTATAGCGTCAGACATCAAAAGCAATTAGTCATGTCTCATGATGAACACGGCGTAATGCCAGTTGATATGCTCAGCGATGGCTTGCGGAATGCCATTGCGTTGGTGGCAGACATCGCTTTTAGAGCTTATAAACTGAATCCGCACTTTGGTAGAGAGGCTGCTAAAAAAACATCGGGCATCGTCATGATTGATGAGGTGGATATGTTTTTGCATCCAAAGTGGCAGCAAACCATTCTTCCATCATTGCAAGAAGCTTTTCCAGAAATTCAGTTTATTGTCACGACGCATAGCCCTCAGGTGTTAAGTACGGTAAAAAGTGAAAATATTCGTGTTATTCAAGATGGCACAGTTTTTAGTGCGCCACAGGGCAGCGAGGGCGCAGAATCTAAACGTCTGTTGGAGCGGGTTTTTGGTACCAAGTCTCGACCTAAAAATAATGCTTGGACAAATAACTTAAAAAATTATCGTGATTATGTTTATAACGATAAGTGGGTTAATGGTTGGTCGGATGAAATGCTACGCTTGAAAAGTGAATTACATAAGCATTTTGGCAGTGAAGATCCTGAGTTAACGGAATTGGATTTGTATCTTGAAAACCGAGAGTGGGAGTTAAGTCTTGAAAAAGATAAATAAAACTCAAGGTCAAGATAAATTAACGCCTTATGCCCTCGTTAATCAGATGAATAGCTGGAAAAGTTTTAAAGGCAATAAGCCTGATGATGCGCGTGCTGATAAAAATCTTATGTTGCAAGATCAAGAAGGTTTGTGTGCTTATTGTGAGGCTAACATCGGCGATTTAGACCCTTATCAGCAATCAGTCGAGCACTTTCATGATAAATCGGACGATTCTAATCTATTGAATCATAATTGGGGGCTAGACTGGCAAAATGTGTTTGCTGTTTGCAAAGGGGGAGAGACAGAGGGCGCAACCTACCCCACGCCTGATAATTTAAGTTGTGATAGACACAAAGAGTATAGAAAGGATATTCCAGCTGCGTGTGAGGGTTATTTGCTCAATCCGCTCGATATAATCGCAAGTCCTGCTCTGTTTGAGTTTAATAAAGCAACGCTTCATTTGAAGCCTAATCTAGTAGCTTGTCAATCATTTACACCAATCCATAATCACCATTCAACTGTTGAAGAGCTAGTTCAAAACACAATCGATATTTTGAATTTGAATTGTCAACGCTTAATTGATAGTAGACAGCAAGTATTAAACGCTTACAATAAAGAAATCGAAAAAATGCGACTTGTTAATAATCAAAATGGTCCTGCTCAGCTTGCACAGCACTGGTTTGGTAACAAGTGGCCTAGCTTTTTCACGACAAGACGCAGCTTATTAGGACAGCATGCAGAAGATTATTTACAAATAATTCAATACAATGGATAAGTTGATGCACAACCACACTTGGCAAACCCGTCTTACCCAACGCTTAAGTAATCAGCGTGAAGCTGGCTTATGGCGTGATCGCCCCCTAATGACCAGTGCGCCAGCAGCGCGAGTTCAGGTCAATGGGAAATGGTTAATTAGCTTTGCTAGTAACGATTATTTAGGTCTCGCTGCCGATGCAAGTCTTGCTGCAGAGGCTCTTGCCCTCAATGCCGATGCTGGTCTGGGTGGCAGTAGTGCCTCTCATGTTTTGGCTGGGCATCATTTGCCGCATCATTTGCTCGAAGATGAGCTGGCGGATTGGTTAGGGGTCGAGCGCGTCCTCTTATTTTCTAGTGGTTATCTTGCTAATTTAGCGGTACAAACTGCTTTTATGCAGCAAGGCGATAGACTCATTCACGATAAGCTCAATCATGCCTCGTTGATTGATGGTGCTTTGTTGTCGGGGGTGAACTTTAAGCGTTATCCGCACAATAATATGGCTGCTTTAGCACGACGCTTGCTACAGCCTAATGCTTGCTTAACCATGGTGGTGACAGACGGCGTGTTCAGCATGGACGGCGATGTGGTCAATTTACCCGCAATGCTCGATGCCTTGGCGGATAAAGACGTGTTGCTGGTGGTCGATGAAGCGCATAGCTTCGGTGTTTTGGGTGAGCAAGGGCGAGGGTCTTTTTCTCATTTTAAGCGCAAAGCAAAGCCTAATGTTTTGCGTGTTGGTACTTTGGGCAAAGCCTTCGGTAGTAGCGGTGCATTTGTGGCAGGTTCTGGTTTATTGATCGATACCATTGCTCAGTTTGCACGTAGTTATCGTTATACAACGGCGCAACCCCCTTACCAAGCAAGTTTTACCCGTGCGGCTTTACGTCGGGTACAACAAGGCGATCATTTGCGTGCGCACCTTAATCGACTGATTACTCATTTTCGGGCGGGTGCAAAGGCTCTAGGGTTGACGCTAATGCCCTCGTTGACACCCATTCAGCCTATTTTGCTTAATGACAATGCACGTGCGATGCGTTGGCAGCAGCAGCTTTGGGATGCAGGGTTTTGGCTTCCTGCCATTCGCCCACCGACAGTACCAGAGGGCACGGCACGCTTACGCTTGTCGATTTGTGCCAATCATACCATTGAGCAGATAGAGCAATTATTACTTGAGCTTCAGAAATGTCAAATAAAGGATGGTTATGGCATTAATCACTGAAAGTTGGGGAGAGGGTCCCGATTTAGTCTTTATTCATGGGTGGCGAGCACATTCAGCATTGTGGCGCATGTGGATTCAGCAGCACTTTTTAGGGTATCGCATCACCCTAATCGATTTGCCGGGACATGGTAATAGTGCACCGATTCAAAGAACCGATGCCCCCTTAATGGATGATTGGATTGGGGCACTGGTTGAAGTCTTGCCCGAGCATGCAATCATTGCTGGTTGGTCGTTGGGTGGTTTATTGGCGCAGCAGTTAGCGATCAGTCATCCGCAACGGGTGCGAGCACTGATTTTAATTGCCGCTAGCCCCTGTTTTGTGCAACGGGAGGATTGGAAACCTGCTTTATCTCGTCCCCTGATTCATCAGTATATTCAAGAAGTATCGAATAATGCAGTTACCTTGTTTAAGTCTTTTTTTATGTTGCAGTCATTAGGTAGTCCTAACCCAAAAAGACTATATCAACAGCTGATTGCCAGTCTGATGGTATTGGCTACCGATATTCCATCGCTTAAGCAAGGGTTGCAATTATTAGAAGATATTGACTTGCGCCCAACCTTAACACAGATTCAACAGCCCTCTTTATGGTTATTTGCAGAAAAAGATGCCATTGTTCCGATTGCTCTTTCACAAGAGATAGCAACTTTCTTGCCAGACTCACACTGTAAACATTTACCGAATTGCGGACATTTACCTTTTATGACCTGTCCCGATGGTTTAGCAGTGACTATCCAATCTTTCTTAGATGAACTTGCCAATGATTGATCGTCATGCGGTTCGTCGTCATTTTAGTCGTGCCTGCGCTTCTTACGATGCGGCTGCAATTTTGCAAAAAGAAGTCGCGAATCGATTAGCAGAACGCTTACCGCTGCTTAAAATCAAGCCGAGCCGTATTGTCGATTTAGGTGCGGGAACGGGCTTTTTATCACAACATATTCAAGCACACTATCCACAAGCACAGCTGTTAGCCGTCGATTTATCCGAGCAGATGCTAACTCAGTACCGTCATAACCTCAAATTACAACTGCGTTGGTGGCAAAAAATCAATCCTTTTGCACGAGCAAAAGATATTCATACCCTTGCAGCCGATGCCTATCAGTTACCTTTGAGCGACGCGAGTGTTGATATGCTCGTTTCAAGTTTGATGTTGCAATGGTGCGACGACTTACCCGCTGTCTTAGCAGAATGCCGCCGTGTGCTCAAACCTGATGGTGTCTTTTTTATTGCTAGTCTAGGACCAGATACTCTAAAAGAGATTCGTAATGCGTGGCAGACAGTAGACGGACATTCAGAGCAACATTTGCTGAACTTTGCTGATATTCATGATTTAGGTGATGCGGTATCACGTTCAGGTTTTGCTGACCCTGTACTCGATGTCGAACGGATTACCCTCACCTACGCCACACCAGGTGCCGCACTCGATGACTTAAAAAGCATCGGGGCAACCAATGCGAATAAAGGGCGTAGTATAGGCTTAATGGGCAAAGGCAGATGGACAAGATTTTTGCAGGCTTACCAAGCACAAGCACTGCCTGATGGGCGCATTCCTGCTACTTTTGAGATCGTTTACGCCCATGCCTTTGCAGGACAATTGCCACAGCCTCAGTCATTAGATGGGGTTGTTAGTGTACCGATTACTCAAATTAAGCGTTGGTTGCCAGTATCGTAACAATCTGAGTTCGACATGAAAATAGCGTTAACATAATGATGAAAAAGCGTAACCATGAGTCTACTACTATCTCGTTCCATCTTAAAAAATACTTTGCCTTACGAGGCGTTAGAACCTTATAATAAAAATCTTAAACACAAAATACGGAAGGAAACGCACAAGTGAATAGCGACGTACTTCGCAATGATGCTGTTTTTATAGCTATTTTTGGTGAGAATGGCTTAATAGACATGGATGATAAAGCCTTCGCAGAATATCTCAAACCCAAAAATAATGACTTAAAAATTGAATCATTAGATTGGGACTGGGCAAAAAAACAAGTTGGCATCACTGCATAATGCGATTCCCTGACGATCTAATCGAGATTCTTGAGAAAAAATTCCTAGGATTTGATGCTGACTTTTCTGGTAACTGGAAAGAGATTCTTAAACAAGAATACGCATGGCATAAGATCAAAATTAAGACTGATATGGGTATTATCCATTCTGATGACGATCGCATGGATCGGCATAAGGTTGCAGCAGCTATAACGCTATCGATTCTAACAGCGGAGCCGTTAGTAAACTGCACAGAATCTAAAAAACCTGTTGATCGATTGTCTAATGAGTTTTTTGCGCTTTATGGCGCAATGATTGTCATGGTTTTATTTATGCGAAAAGATGGGCTTTTACAAACCCATCTTAGTCTTGAACAAGCTATCGCAAACCTGCTCAAGGTTAGTACAACGAACCATCTAGGTACTTACCCAGAGCAACTGCTGAAAGCATTCCGTGAAACGATCGACTTAAAGCATGCACACACAATTTCGTACAAACCATTTGCTCACATTTACTTTCTGCTTGAAGTGCATCATCAATGCCGCTCATCGCTGAAAGCAACGCCAGAGAACGGATAAGACTCAACTGATCAAATTAGCTACAATTTGGATGATAAATCCTGTAGTCAAAAACACCAAACCAATCCATATGTATCTATTACCTTTGTGTAACCATCTTTAGTATTCCTCCTTCTCTACTGGGAAGCGATAGCATACGTTATTTTCAAGTCGTATTCAATCGTATTATCAGGCTAATGGTTGACCCGCGCCCCAATGCCCATCACGCACTCAACACCGATAATTGCGTTTTGAGCTTTTTTAATGCTGCCGTTTCAATCTGGCGAATACGCTCCAAGGAGACACCAAATTGGTGCGCTAAATCAGCTAGCGTTGCTTTATCATCACGCAGGATACGTGCCTCGATAATTTGTTGTTCGCGCGGCGTTAGTGTTTCAAGCGCGGCTTTAACTAAACTGACCTGATTGCGATCTTCTTCTTCATCGATCGCTTGTTGTTCGGGCATAGCACGATAATCAACAAGGGTAAGCTGCGGCGCATCATCTTCGTTGTCATCATTAGGCACAGCAACCGAGACATCGGGTGCTGACAAACGCATATCCATTGCCAAAACTTCTTCGGGTTTTACGCCTAATTCTTGTGCAATACGAATGGCTTGTGTGTGCGTGAGCGCATCAAGGCTATCTTTGTGGCTGCGCAGCTTAAAAAAGAGTTTACGTTGCGCTTTGGTCGTTGCAATTTTAACCATACGCCAGTTGCGCAATACATACTCATTAATTTCGGCACGAATCCAGTGACTGGCAAAGGTCATTAAGCGTACACCAGCACCGATGTCAAAGCGTTTTACCGCCTTCATCAAGCCAATACTACCCTCTTGAATTAAGTCAGCTTCTGGCAAACCATAACCCTTGTAACCACGGGCAATCGGCACAACATGGCGCAAGTTACACAATACAAGCTGCTCGGCAGCACGTAAATCTTGCTGTTCATGATAGCGACGGGCTAACTCAACTTCCTCTTCAGCAGTCAGCTGAGGGAGGGCACGAATAAGACGCAGATAACCATGAAGGTCATTACTTGGTTCTGCTAAAACAAGTGCTTGTGCACTGGTAGGTGTCCAGGTTGTCAGATCATTGTGTGACATAATCTTAATTCCCTTTTGAATATGAGTAAACGCTAATGCTTAATTCTAAAAACAAAATCAACACCCGTCAAGTGCGTGTTGATTTTGTCGTCGGGATAACTTTATTTCTTACTTGATTCAGTTAAGGCTTCTGTTTTTACCTGAGTAAGTTCTTCATCTACAGTTAACACAGGATCGACTGTGGCAACAGGCATATTGAGCGCGTTAAGTTCATTATCTATCTGAGCAAAAGCGCGTTCAAAATCCTCATCACTATCGAGCGCGTTATCAATAATCGCATCTTTAGGTGGCTCATGTGCCAAATTTGACTGCGAAAAATCCATCGCCGCATCTTGGGCAACGGCTTGATTAATGCTATCTAGCCCCATAACACTCACAACACCAGCCGCAGCGGCGGTTTGCTGTGCTGTACCCTCAGCAGATGGTGTTGTCGGTGGCTGTGGTTCATTCACTGGTGCCTGTTGTTCTGCCAAGCGTTGATTAACCATGCGCCCACCAAACCACAAACCAATTTCGTACATTAACCACATAGGCACAGCAAGCAAAGTTTGTGAAATCACATCAGGCGGTGTAATAAAAGCAGCAATCGAAAACGCACCAACAATCACGTAGGGTCGTGCATGTCGCATTTGTTCGGGGCTAACGGCATTAATCACCAAGAGCAAAACTGTAATGACAGGCACTTGAAACGCCAAACCAAAAGCAAAGAACATGCCGATAACAAAATCCAAATACAACTGAATATCGGTACCAATTTGTACCCCATCTGGCGTTGTACCAGCCATAAACTTGAATACAAGCGGAAAGACGATATAAAAAACAAATGCACCACCCGCATAAAACAGAAAGGTACTCGCCATTAACATGGGGGCCGCTAATTTTTTCTCATTTTGGTAAAGCGCGGGCGCAATAAAAGCCCACAACTGATACAACAAAAACGGCATTGATAAAAAGATAGCAGCAATTAGTGCTAATTTGAGTGGTGTTAAGAAAGGTGAAATAACCCCAATCGCCATCATGCTACTGCCTTGTGGCAAATGACTCGTCAAAGGCTCTGCCATAAAGCTATACAGCTCATTAGCAAATGGAAACAGAACTAAAAAGACAAGAATAATGGCGATAATGGCGCGTACCAAGCGGTCACGAAACTCTAATAAATGCCCGACAAGGGACATTTCTGTATCACTTGGCGGCTGAGAAGGAGGTGTGCTTGTGGTCGTCATGCCTGTTTCGCTGTACTTGCTGTATTTGCTGCCTCTGCAACCACTGGCGCGCTACTATCGCTGGCAAGTGGTGTGGGCGGTGGTTCGGGGATATTTGGTGCTTTCGATAACATCACACCATCTGATTGTTGATGATAATAAGGAGGAAGTTCTTCATAAGCTTCGCGCCCAAAGGTTGGACGCTGAATTTCTACCAAATCAGGCTCATCTGGTGTCGGTGTTGCTGTGTTTTGTGCGGCATTATGTGCTTCCGCTTCACGGTGTTGACGACGAATTTCTTCGGTACTCGGACGATCGTAAAAAGAAGCATCAATCTCTGCTACACTGGATTGAATATCATTTTTAAGGACACTGCCAAGATTTTGCAGTTGCGCAGCTTCTTTCGATAAATCGAGCTGTTGGCGCAGTGCCGCAATCTCACCATGCAAGTCAGTTTCGCTACGTACATTGTCAATAAAACGCTTTACTTTACCGACCATGCTACCGATACCACGCGCAACTTCGGGCAAGCGTTCAGGACCAATGACCACCAAGCCAATGATCAAAATTAACAATACTTCTGAAAAACCAAGTTCAAACACAGTAACTCCTTGCTTGTTTGAGTCGAGGTAAAACCCAACTCAAACCACTGTACGCATTAACCGTGATGGTGTTGCTGTGGCGCGGTCGTTGGCGCAGCAGTAGGATGTACTGTTGCAGCTACAGGTGCTGTTGTTGGTGTTGTTGGTGTTGTTGGTGTCGTTTGCTGTGTCAACGGTTGAGGTTGTGCTGTTGGTGTTACCTGTGCATCGTACACATTACCAGCTACTGGTGTTTCACCTTCTTTTTTATCGGTCACAGCATCTTTAAAACCTTTGATTGCTGCACCCAAATCACCACCGACGTTACGTAGGCGTTTTGCACCAAATAATACCAAAACAATAGCCAAAACCAATAGCAGATGCCAAATACTCAAACCCATGACAATTTCCTCAAAAATATGTTAACTTTTTAATTACCCAATAGATGAATGTGCACATGAAATACTTCTTGTCCACTCTTTTCACCTGTATTAATTTGTGTTCTGAACCCGTCGTTCAGACCGTGCGCTTTTGCCAGTTGCGGCAAGAGTAGCATCATATGCCCCATCAGATCTTTGTCTTCTGGTGTGAGTTCAAACAGTGTGGCAATTTCCTTTTTTGGAATGACCAACAAGTGAACTCGTGCACGCGGATTAATATCCTTAAAAACAATCACGCGATCATCTTCATAAACGATATCCGCTGGAATTTCGCGACGGATGATTTTACCAAATATAGTGCTCATTGTGCATTTTTCCACATTAAGGCGAGCAACAAGTGATGACTAATGCTCGCGGTTAGCTTTTTCCATATGCCCTGAAACGCCAAAGCGTCGGGCAAGTTCTTGTAGAACTTGGTTATGGTCGATGTTATGGTGCGCTAATAATACCATGCTATGAAACCATAAATCCGCCATTTCGTAGACGATTTCGTCTTTATCGTCAATTTTAGCGGCTAATCCCGTTTCCATACACTCTTCTGCCATTTTGCCACAAATCTTATCTGTGCCCTTATGAAATAGGCTGGCAACATATGAAGATTTCGCATCTTGATCTTTGCGACTAGCAATAACTTCGGCTAAAAGCGAAAGCATATCACTTTGATTATTTTCCATATAATTCCTTTGGGTCTTTAATCACAGGATCAGCCGCTTGCCAGTGTCCTGTTTGTTGATTTAAGGCTAAATAAAAACAACTTTTGCGCCCTGTATGGCAGGCGATACCACCCGTCTGACGTACTTTAAGCAGCAACACATCGCCATCACAATCTAAGCGAATATCCACAATCTGTTGCGTGTTGCCAGATTCTTCACCTTTATGCCACAGACGATTACGCGAGCGCGACCAATAAATGGCTTCGCCTTTTTCAAGTGTTAACAACAAGGATTCTTTATTCATCCATGCCACCATTAAAACATCGCCTGTATCGGCATCTTGGGCAATGGTATTTAATAAACCCTTATCATCCCAAATAATGGCATCTAACCAAGGAAGGTTGGTGTCTACGTCTTTGCTCATATCTCATTTTCCCAGTCAAGTCATTGCCATTTTGTGCAAATGTTGGCAGCGGTCGATTATAGCATGGCTCAATATGTGTTTCGGGGTCTTATTATAGTGAACCCTAGGGCAATCGCATTCAGGGCAATCGCATTAAAAGACCATTGTTTTTATTGATATTATGATTTAAACTTGGTCGTTCCTAGTCTGCCAGTGATGATTTTTAGCCAATAATCTTCGTCCCAGCCTGCATTGAGGCGTTTAATTTTGATTCCAACTTTGAGTGTTTTGTCAGCTTTTAGCAAGTTTAGAGCAATATGTCGCATCACAGCCATGTTCGCATCACTTTTTAATGTTAACAAAGTTTTTATCGATTGTCGGTATAATGTACCCCTTCTCGCATATTATTAGTGAAACTTGCCATATGACACCGCCAGACTTCGTTCAGGTTTTTCGCCAGTCCTCGCCCTATTTTAATGCTCACCGCGATAGTACCGTCGTGATTTACCTCGATGGCACACCACTACAACATGGTGATGCAGCCCTTCCGCTCATTCAAGACCTTGCTTTATTACAAAGTCTCGATGTGCGCATTGTATTGGTAGCAGGTGCTCGCCCCTTTATTGATGCAGAGCTTCACGCCCAAGGGTTGGAGTGGCACTATCACAATGGTCTGCGTATCACTCGCAAAGAACATTTATCTGGTGTGGCACAAGCTGTTGGGCAAATGCGGGTTGAATTAGAATCATGGTTTTCGAGTGCAAAAGCCAAACAAAGCTATGCCGTGCGTCCCTTGTTTATTTCCTCGGGCAACTGGGTGATGGCAAAGCCATTGGGCATTATCGATGGTATCGACTTTCAACATACAGGTGCAGTGCGTCGTATCGAAATAGAGCCAATCAAAGGCGTACTTGATATGGGACATATTGCTTTACTAACCTCACAAGCCTACTCAATGACAGGTGATATTTTCAACCTATCCAGCATGGATGTCGCTATCGAAGCTGCCATTGCCTTAGAAGCAGACAAGCTCATCTGGTTGGTCGATCCTGAACACTTAACTGCCGCTCGCCTTGCATTCCCAACAGAACTATCTGCCAATGATATGCCTGATTTATTGAGCCGATCCAACCTTCCAGAAGGCACACAAAAACTCCTGTGCGATAGTTATCGTGCCGCACAAGAGGTAGACCGTGTCCACCTACTCGATCGCACACGAGATGGGGCATTATTACTCGAACTCTTCACCCTCGATGGTGTTGGCATTATGATTAACCAAAATGATTATGATGTCGTGCGTCAAGCAAGTATTGATGATATTGGTGGTATTTTATCCTTATTAGAACCCCTAGAAGCTGGCGGCTCTCTGGTCAAGCGTCCACGCGAACAACTCGAAATGGAAATTGATTACTTTACCTTACTCGAACGTGATGGCACAATTATCGGCTGTGCTGCCCTTTATCCATATACCGACAGTGCTGCGGCCGAATTGGCTGCTTTTGCCATCGATGCTCAGTATCGCCGTGGTGGACGTGGGAGCAAACTCCTTGCCGAAATTGAAAAGCGTGCTCGAGCTACTGGCATTAAAAAACTCTTCTTACTGACCACACAAACCATGCACTGGTTTATTCGTCATGGCTTTGCACAGGCAGACATTAGTGCCTTACCCAGTCAACGGGCTCAAATGTATAATTTTCAACGCCGTTCTGCGGTATTTACTAAGGAACTGGCATGAGCAAATCGCCCAATCGTCCCAAACACCCCCTAGCCCGCCGCGTGCGTGGTTTTTTACCTGTCGTTATCGATGTTGAAACGGGTGGTTTTAACTGCAATACCGATGCCCTACTCGAAATTGCCGCCGTTATTTTAGATGTCAACGCTGATGGTTTATTGATTCCTGGTGAAACTGTTCATGCTCATATACAACCCTTTGCAGGTGCCAATATCGAAAAAGCAGCAAAAGACTTTTTAGGCTACGATCCTTTTAGTCAACTCCGCCTTGCCATCGATGAAAAAACAGCTTTAGAAGCCATTTTTGCCCCGATCAATAAACGGATTAAAGAAACAGGCTGTACCCGTGCCATTTTATGCGGACACAATGCCTTTTTCGACTTAGCATTTGTTAAAGCAGCTGCAGATCGTCATAAGCTGAAATCACCCTTTCACCAATTTAGCACCCTCGACAGCGTAACATTAGGGGCTTTGGTTTATGGTCAGACAGTACTGGCAAAAACTGCCATGTTTTCGGGCATGCCGTGGGATAACGAACAAGCGCACAGCGCCTTGTACGACACACAACAAACAGCCGAACTCTTTTGTAGTATCTTTAATCGCTACCCCTTACCCGTCATTGATGCGATTAATAGAAGCGAAAAGGATTAAGACTTCGTCTTAATCTTAATTATTTAATGACTAGGGGAAGGGAAGTGATCATTATTCATAAAACTAAGTCAGTTTACCCCTTCCCCCAGAGCCCCCTTCCCTTAATGTAAAGCATCACTATTTTCAGACAAAAGGAAACCAGCATGTCTTTCACACTACATCCCCAAATTGAAGCGGATAGCTTCTTTATCTGTGACCTACCGCTATGCCAAGTTCGCCTAGAAAACGTACGTAATTTTCCATGGCTTATTTTAGTACCACGTCTTAGCGATATCAGCGAAGTTCATCAACTCAGCAAGGAGCAACAGACACAACTCATTGCTGAAAGCAGCCTGTGCGCACAAGCACTGTTAGCGCAATTCGAGCTACATAAAATCAATGTCGGCGCCTTGGGTAATCTCGTGCCACAATTGCATTGGCATGTCGTGGGCAGAAAACAAGATGATGATGCTTGGCCAAAACCTGTTTGGGGCTTTGCTAACACCGATCCTTGGTGTCATAGCGAAGCTGAAACCCTGTGTTTGCACATAAAAAAAATGATTATTGTCAACAGCCATTAAAATAACTTTTAAAGACCATAAACAGAAATTATGCACTTATAAGGGATCATTCATTTTTCTTAATCTGCATCAATAAATAAGTTATTAATAAAATCCTGATATGCTCCTTTTGATAAAGTAGTAACTGACTTAATTTACTACATATCAGGGGTAGCACCATGGCTTGGTCCTTTCCAAAACTGACGCGTCGCACATTCTTAAAAGGTTCTGCGGCGGTTGGTCTTAGCGGCATCGTTGGCAGCCACATCGCCAATGCAGGATTACCATCTTTATCTGATCTCAAATTTGCGTCAAAAAAACGCGGCGCAATGAAAGAGAAAATCTCTTACACCATCTGTAACTTCTGTTCTGGCTTGTGTAACGTTGAAGTGCGCACGCTGACTGATGGCGTGCAGTCGCGCATCGTCAAACTCGAAGGTAACCCTGTTTCTAAAATGAACCGTGGTCGCGTTTGTGCTCGCGGACAGTCGGGTCTTTTTCAAACCTACGATACAGATCGCATTAAAACACCGCTCATTCGTGTTGAAGGCTCTAAGCGCGGCGAAATGAAATTTCGCAAAGCAACTTGGCAAGAAGCATACGAATATATCGCTAAAAAATCTAAAAACATCCAACCTTGGGAATGGACAATTGTCGGTGGCTGGAGTACTTGTGTATTCTTCTTGAACCCATTGTTTGCATTTGCACACGCGAACCGCACACCAAACTTCTTAGCATCACCAATGCAGCATTGCGTGACAACAGGTGAATTGGGAACAGATTCTGTAACAGGAAACTTTAAACCACACGGTGAAATTCTGCCGAACTACGACAATGCGCGTTATATTCTATTGGTTATTAACAACTCATCAATTGCTGGGGTCAACGTACCTCGCGCTGTGCAGTTTGCTGAAGCTAAGCAACGTGGCGCAAAAGTAGTTGCCATTGATCCTCGCGTTTCAGAAACCGTTGCTAAAGCAGATGAGTGGATTCGTATTCGTCCAGGTACCGACTTAGACTTCATCCTTGCAATCATTCGCGAAGTGATGAGCAAAGACTATTACGACAAAGCTTTCTGCCAAAAACACACCGACTTATCTTTCTTATTGTTCAAAGACGGCAACGAATGGCGTCCGATGACCAATGACAAGCAAGAGCCATTGGTATGGGATGAGCTGAGCAAGTCTGTCAAAGCTGTCTCTGCTTACAATAACAACAACGAGTTTGATACTGCTGGCAACAAAATCTCTCCTGCATTACGTACGCCTCAAGATTTAACTGTTGACGGCAAAGTGGTGTCAACCGTATTTGATGCGCAGTTAGCAGAAATTGATCACTGTACACCTGAATGGGCTGAAAAAGCGACGACCGTTTCTGCCGAAACTGTGGTTCGTATCGCTTACGAATTCACCCACATCAAACCAGCAATCATTGATCCAGGTTGGATGGGTGCGCGTTACAACAACATCCAAATGTTGCGTCGCGCACAAGCAACACTACAAACATTGATTGGTGGCATTGATACGATTGGTGGTTGGGTGAATGCTGCAAAAGTACATAAAACAGCCGCCAAAATGCACGAAGCTAAATTGGCTGGCAAAACAATGCCTAACCCTGTAACCAGCATGACGGGTATGCCAGGTTGGAAGGCACAAAGAGACTTCTTCTCTGATAGCAAAAACTGGGAGCACGGTTACCCAGCTTGGAACTTTGCATATGCCGCACAGGAAAAAGCAGCAGGTCGTCCTTACGTCAGCATTCCTTTCATGGCGGATACAGGCTTGTACGAGTCAGTTGATGGCAAAGTCATGCATGAAGGCAAGCCTTATATGACAAAAGCCTTCTTAAGCGTTGGCGCGAACCCTGTCCACCACTACTTCCCAGAAGGTCGTTGGAAAGAAATGTTGGGTAGCGACAAAGTTGATCTCGTGGTTGTAATCGATGTATTACCATCAGATACCACTGCATATGCCGATGTCATTCTGCCAGAGTCAACTTATTTAGAACGTGATGAAATCATTATTGGCAACAACGGTATCAGCCCAGACTTAAGTGTCACGACGCGTTTCAAAGCAATTGATCCTTTGTATGACACCAAATCAACGACTGATATTTTATTTGAGTTGACTGAAGCAATATCTGGTGCTGAAGGTGTCGAACGTCTGTACAAGAGCTTCGAAATCATGGTTGGCCCTAAAGCTGACAAGGCAAAAGAAGTGGTCGCTAAATTCAAAGCCGCTAATGAGCCAGCACCTTACACTGCTGCTTACCGTCAAATGAGCATGAACGGTATGGCAAAAGCAATCGACACCACGCCAGAGAATCTAGAAAAAGTACTACGCGAAAAAGGTATTTACGAAATTGATACCATGGAGCATATGCTTGAAAAGTATTCCATGCCGCGTAAAATTCCAGCACTCACGAAATCAGGTCGTCTTGAAATTTACTCAAGCTTCTACGACAGCTTACGTGTCGATGGAAAAACACGCGCGCCGAACTTTAGCGTGTTAGCAACAGCAATGCCCTCTGGCGTACATGGTGATAAACGTTCACTAGAAACGCTAAAAGGTGACGAATTTTACTTCACTTACGGTAAGACACCAACGGTTTCGCATGGCTCAACCAATGCTAACAATCCTGTATTGCATGCCATCAATACGTTTAAAGAAGACATTTACACAGGTATTTGGATTAACGATTCGCGTGCTAAAGCACTCGGCATTAAATCTGGCGATAAACTCAAAATTACTAATAATGAGTCTCCTAACTTGTCGATTACAGGCAAAGCATATGTAACGAACCAAATTCATCCAGATACAACTTTCATGTATTCATCTTTTGGTTCTGAAAACAAAGGACTAACACGTGCTGCTGGATTTGGTAGTGCCATTAACAAATTAATTGGCTATAAGGTAGATCCTGTTGTTGCGGGTTTCCGCTCGCAGGAATTTACCATTAAAGTTGAAAAAGTATAAGGAGATAGGTCATGGCACGTTATGCAATGGTGGTTGACCTCAATGCTTGCATCGGCTGTAACGCCTGTATGGCAGCTTGTGCAATCGAAAACCAAACCCCTTTTTGGGCTGGAAAATGGCGTACAACGGTCGAAGATATTGCCAAGGGCAATAGCGAAGACTCTGCGATGCGTTTATTCTTCCCGCGCTTATGTAATCACTGCGACAACCCACCTTGTGTGACGGTTTGTCCAACAGGTGCGACCTATAAAACCACATCAGGTATTGTTGATGTTGACGATGAAGTCTGTATGGGCTGTCAGGCGTGTGTCCTTGCTTGCCCATATGATGCACGTTATGGCATTCACTACGAAGAAAATACCGAGAAAAAAGCCGTATTCGGCGAAGACATGTTGAAAAAAACACGTCCTTCTGTTGATAAATGCAACTTCTGTCGTGACCGTGTTGAAATCGGTCGTTTACCTGCATGCGTCGAAACCTGTGTTGGTAACTCACGCATGTTCGGTGACTTGGATAATCCAAACGATAAAATCACTAAAATTGTGAAGAGTGGTTTGGCACAACCTTTGTTACCACACCTGGGTACGCGCCCAAATGTGTATTATATTCCCGTTACAAAACAGGCAATACATCATCTTCCAGATGCTGATGCACGTCGTTTACACCACGGTCATCATGCGGATGCCAGCGGTGTTGTTGCTCCACAATTCATTGACTTAAGCAAGGAGGCATAATCATGACTTATGCTATTCAAGAACAATGGAACTGGCTGGTTGCTGTCTACCTATTTTTAGGTGGTATGGGTGCAATGGTCATGACCGTGTCAATTTTTGCGCACATTTATAAAATTGGTGGCAGCGATAACAGTAAACTCGCATGGTGGGGCAACTGGATCGGCTTGATTATGCTTGGTATCGGTTCGGCGATGTTATTTTATCATTTGCTGAATCATATCGCTGTATGGCGCGTACTCGTTGGTGTTTTCTACAAACCTGATGCATGGATTGCATGGGGTACGTGGTTCATTATCTTTGCTATGATCGGTGCATTTTGGTACAGCTTACCGCTCACTAAAAATATGCCTGTTATCGAAAACTGGGGTATTTATCAGTGGTTTAAAGGCTTGTGCGAAAAGAATCATACTGCGATTGGTTGGTTTACAGCAGTTAACGGTATCTTAACAGCCGTTTACACAGGTTTACTGTTGCAGTCTATGCCAGCGATTGCCTTATGGCATAATCCCGGTATCCCAGTATTGTTTACCGTTTCAGCAACATCGACAGCGATCGCAACGCTATTGATTGTGCAGTACACCATTCTTAAAAATGAACAAGATCATGCCTTACGTCATTTCTTCGAAAAGACCGATGCATGGTTGATTGGCTTTGAGTTGGTTATCGTCTTCGCTTTCTTCCATTACTTGTTATCAGGTTCGGAAGGTGGTTATGTGAGCCATGATTTATTATGGGGCAGTGCTGGCTGGGTCTGGGGCTTTGTTGTTGTCGGCTTAATTATCCCCTTCATCATTGAAGTGGGTACACTGACAAAACGTATTCCTAGCGGTGCCACAACAATCATTGCTGCTGCGAGCATGGTATTAATTGGTGGTTACCTACTGCGTCATTATATGCTTGCTTCTGGTATTTACGAATACCCTTGGTAAGTCGCTTGATGTAGAATAGTACATCAGCACTCAGATACATGCCCAGCAACTGCTGGGCATTGTTTTATAAAGGAACACACTATGTCAGAATCCGTACAAGAGCTTAATTTATTATCTGGTTTATTAGCAGAGCCTTGCGAAGACTCATTAGTAGCCATCGAAGAGCTTGCACCACAACTGCCTTGGTTATCAGTAGAGGCACTTGAGCAACTACGCCATACCCCATTACCCGATTGGCAGGCAGAACATACAGCCTTATTTGTCAGCGGACATCCTAAAACCCATTGTATGCCGTTTGAATCGGTTTGGATGGAAGGTCAGATGATGGGTGAAGCGGTCATGCGTATCAATGACTATTATCAAATTGCTGGTTTTTCCATTGAAGCAGACTTACCTGCCGATTTCCTTGGTACAGAGCTACAATTTTTAGCATACTTAATTGAACATCACCGCGAACAAGAAGAACTCATGCACGAAGTCTTAGACGGAATGAATGCATGGATTCCTAAATTTGCCACAGCTGTGCGTATTCATGCTGATTTATTAATCTATAAAGATTGGGCAAAGCGGTTAGAGGCATTGTTTAGCGCATGAGTAACTGGCAACTTATTGATTCAGTAATTGCAGATAATTTACCTGAATTACTCGAAAAAACCTTTGCGCAGCTCTATAACGATGACTTCGCTGATGCCATGATGGGTATCAATCATAAACTTAAGGTAGAAGTTCGTGGTTGGCATGTGAAAGACAATTGGGCAATGGGTGTACTACTCACGCCTTGGATGTTAACCAAAGTCTATATCCCACTAAGCACGCCAGATGCACCAGAAGTCCCTGCTGACTGGCAAGCCGATGCACGTCACAATAAACCCTACGTGGTGATTGGTGATTTAATGACCCTCACGATTGAGGGTCAAGCGCACAGGGTACATATTAATTATCACCCGATATTAGGGCATTATTGCGTGCAACCGCTGGTGCAGAAAATGAATACCTACCCCGATAACGAAGCTGCTTTCGCTGCTTGGGGTGAAGTGCTCAAATTCCGTAAAGAATATCGCGCTAAATTACAGTCAGAAGCAGAAAACGCCGCACAAAAAGCAGCAGAAATCGATAGCAGCAAGCGAAATTTATTAACGCGATGGCTATAAAATAAACCTATCCTATATAAAAACCCCGCATAAACGCGGGGTTTTTATTTTTAGAGGGGATACCCCCTAAGACAGTAATTTAGGGTCTTGTTTTCTTAAGGGCAAGGACGACCCCGTCTTAAAGAAAGACATATTATCTTGTAAAACATTTGCCTGCTCTCCTAAACTATTAGCAGCCGCAGTGGTTTCCTCAACCAGTGCTGCATTTTCTTGCGTCATCTGATCAATGTCATGAATTGCATGATGTACTTGTGTAATACCAAACGCCTGCTCAGCAGAAGCAGCTGCGATCTGCCCGACCGAATCCGTTACCAGACCAATCGCTTGATTAATTTCTTGCAGCCTTTCACCCGACAGGTCTGCTAAACGCGTACCTGACTCAATGCGCTGTACACTATCATTAATCAAATGTTTAATATCTTTCGCTGCATCTGCCGACTTACCTGCTAAGGTACGCACCTCACCTGCGACAACCGCAAAACCACGACCATGCTCACCTGCACGCGCCGCCTCAACGGCTGCATTCAACGCCAACAAGTTTGTTTGAAAGGCAATACCATCAATTAAAGAAACAATATCACTAATCTTGTGACTCGATTCACGAATAGCTGACATCGCATCAATTGTCTGTTGCATTACAGCAGCACCTTGCAAAGCTTTTGCTTTCACATCATCAGCCTGACGAGCAGCCTGCTCTGCATTACGCGTATTACTTTGTACTGCACTCGTCATCTGATTCATTGTTGAACTGGTTCGTTCTAATGCAGCAGCTTGCTCTTGTACACGAAAAGATAAATCAGCCGAACCACGTGACACCTGCCCAGCAGCATCATTCACAATATATGCCGATTGCACAGCATCACTCACAATCGCCTTAATTTTATCTGCTGTTGCATTGATTGACTGACCCAATAGGCCTAATTGTCCCTGATAACGTGCCGAAATGGATTGTGTTAAATCGCCGCCAGATTGAGCAACTAACACACGCACAACATCAGAAATAGCCACCTCTAACGAAGTCATCGAGCTATTGATCTTATTTTTCATAATCAGCAAGGCACCCAGTGCTGGAGAATTAACGCGTGCACTAAACTCACCGTCATTCATTTGATTCATCACTTCATTAATATCGTTCAACACCGCATCAATCGTTGCTAATGCTTGCTCAACCTGATGACGGAAAGCTTGTGGCACACGCTCATCCATTTGAATATCAAATCGACCAGCCTGCAACCCCGCCATAACCTTAGACAACTCACCCATCATGAAGGCAACACTTTGCGCTGAGGCATTAACGCCCTGCTTAAGCGCGTCCAAATCACCAACATAATGCCCTGTCATGCGTTGACTAAAGTCCGCTTGCGCAATCGCTGCAATAACCGAATTCGCCTCATCAATAGCTGCTTGTTGCGCCGCCAATAAATCATTTAATACGCGAGCAGTCTTACCGATTTCATCATTACTCGTTACAATCACGCGTTTGCTAAAATCTGCTGTTAACTCAATATCATGTAACGCTGTTTGCATTGACGACAATGAGCGCACAATTTGAGCAGAAATCCAAAAACCAACCACAATCAACAAAACAAGTAATGACAAAAATAAAGATAGCAAAATATATTTGGTTTGCTTTGTATCTACCTCACTTTGCTCAAAACTATTTGCAACAGCAGACTCAAATAGCGGTAACAAGTTATTCATTGGCTTAATTGTGCCACCATGAATTTTAGGCCAATCCTCTTCTAACAGAGACATAACTTTCTTAATGTTTTCATCATGATAAGCTTCAGAAAGACGATCTAAGAACTTAGGTAGCTTTTCAGACAATGTCTTTTCTACCTTTTCCATCTGCTTTTTTTGCTCGTCAGCTAAAGACTCTTTTGTAATCAGTGATTGAAACTTAACCCAATCCTGTTCAATAGCAACTCTCGCTTCTCTTAGATGCACATTAGATGCAACAAATGGAAGTTGCTCTAATGAAACGGCTGCCATACGATAACGTATTTCTTTTAAGTTTTCATTTACACTACGCAACAAACCAATGGGAACAACATTATCCTTATAAACAAACGATGCTGAACGCTCAGAACTCTGCACACTGAACCAGCCAGCCGCACCAATGAGTAACAAACTCAAAAAAGAAAAAACAACTAACAAACCAATTTTGGAACGAATGGATAATTTATTCACGACAACAAACCCCAATTAAATACGGGCACAATTCTTATCTTTATTATCTAAACAAGAGCCAAGAGCATCACCGATACACAGCAACGCCCTTAACTTATCATAAAAAGTAAAAAATTACTCTAAAGCACCACTTGCAGCTTTCCACTCTGGCATGCCACCACGGAACCAATAAACTTTTTTATGACCTGCTTTAACGGCACGATCGCTACCTTTATAGCCTTTCCAACACTCAGGACCATTACAGTACCCAATCAAAGCTGCATTCTTATCAGCAGGTAACTTAGATAAATCAACCGAATCTAATGCGGCATCATAATCAACGCTTTTCGCACTTTTTTCTTTGTAAGGAACACTAATCGCACCAATGATATGCCCTTCTTCGTATTCTGCTGCAACACGGAAATCAACAGCAACAACACCCGCAGCAATTAGCGATTTAACCTTAGCAGCATTCACCATCTCAGCACCTGCCAATGACATTGGCGTGTCAGCTGCAAAAACAACAGTAGAAAATAATAACGACGCGCTCGCAACCAAAGTAGCAAATTTCTTCATATCAATATCTCCAAATTTAATCTTTTTACTTTAATCGACCACAACCAAACAATAACAAGAAATCACTTTTCCATATCATTGATGTTGCATCTATTTGCGAATTTACCCCTATATGAATACAAAGTCAACACATCTTCTAAATACGCATAAAAAAACCGTACTTACAAGGTATCAATTTTAAAGAAAAAGGTAAAATCGAAGAAATAGATTCCGACTTTTATGAAAATAATGGCCTTTTAGCAGCTTTTTAAATATTCCACTTAATCTCTTTTACCTGTGGCTGCAACTGTTCTACACTCTGCGGCACAATAGGAGTTGCATCTGCTTCATTTTGCGCAATAATTTCAACAATTTTAGATGCCATTTCGCGGAAAATAGCACTAACCTTATCGTCAGGATGCGCTAAGACAAAAGGCACACCCGATTCATCGCCTTGTTGGATACGTTTATCTAACGGCAAAGAACCCAAAAAGTTAACCAAATACTGTAAAGACATCAACTGCGCTGCATCATGACCAAACAAATGTTCTTCATGTCCACATTGCGGACAGATAAACATATTCATATTCTCGACCACGCCCAACACAGGAATATTAAGCTGATGCAACATCTTCAAGCCTTTTTTTGCATCCAATAATGCCAATTCCTGAGGGGTTGATACCACCAATGCACCAGCAACAACGACTTGCTGACTCAAACTCAACTGAATATCACCCGTACCAGGTGGTAAATCAACAATCAAATAGTCCAATTCTGGCCAAATCGTATCAAAAAGCAATTTCTCCAATGCTGAATTTAACTGCGCACCACGCCAAATTAACGCCGAATCTTCCCGTTGCAAATGAAAACCAATCGACATCACCGCCAAACCATGCGCCATAATCGGTGACATCTTACCGTCTGCATTAATATCAGGACGCTGTTCACTAACACCGAAAATTAACGGTTGCGATGGGCCGTACAAATCAGCATCTAAGACACCGACTTTATAGCCTTCTAACTGCAACGCCATCGCTAAATTAGCTGCAACAGTGGATTTGCCCACGCCGCCTTTTGCTGAAGAAACAGCAACAACATGCTTAATATTCGGTAATAATTTACTCACGACACCTTCCTTAATTCGGTTTATTTCTATTCATTAAAATAGCAGGATCATACTGCCAGCGATAGCGTGATAATTGCAATTCCGATAAATAACGCCCAACACGCTGCTCACCCGATTCTAATAATCGTTCAATCGCATCAATACAATCAACATGTAATAAAAAACACAGACTATGACGACCTAAAGCATCACACAACACAGCACCCTTAGTTTGCTCTACAGTCGCTAATTGATAAAGACGCAGCCCAATATCTAAGGGTAACCAAGGCATATCACAAGCAGTAACCAATACCCATGAAATACCCTCAGCTCGTGCCATTAATAACGACGACCAAGCCCCCTTCATTGGACCTGCAGGAAAATGAGATACGGGCTCAACAATTAAGGGTAAAGATAAATCCATTGCCCAATGCACTTGATCTTCGCGTACACATAAACCCATAAAATCATGCTGCCACGACAAACGACGCGCCATCACCTGTGCCAACGGCAAACCAAAATGATCGCCCAAAGCCTTAGGATAGCCAGCCCAACGACGAGAGTCGCCACCTGCCAAAACGGCAAAGGATACATTTAAAGAAAGATGTTTTTTCATGACGACAGTATAACAAAATTGAGGCAAGACTCTTTATAAATCAGACCCCAACCCGCCAAGTTTGTTTGGCAATTGCACGATGACATAACACGCTTCAATTTCATTCCTAAACGCTTGTGGAATCCTGCTCCAATCGACAATCTGAACAATAATGGGCAAATTGCTGTCCGAAAAGGCTTCGCGCACTGCCGATAGTCTGAACAGGTCTCGTGCGGCATTATCGGGAAAATGTGCGACTAAATCCAAATCACTGGCATCGTAATGGTCACCGTTAACACGCGAACCATATGCCCACACGGCAGCTTCAGGGATATGCTGTGCCAATATGGCTTTGACCTGTTCGAGATAGTTTGACGGCAGAAAAAGCATCGATTGTTCAGCCATTCGTCGTTTCATCCTGACCTAATTTTTCACTTAAACACACGATGAGGGTTCGCACATCTTCGAGAAATAGAGGGATGAGCACCAGCGTTTCTTCAGCAAAAGCTTCGCCATAATCATGGGCAGTATTGTTGCGATTATCTCGATAACGAAACCAACGCTCGACCTCATCTAAGCTCATTAAATCATGCACAGCCGCCAACCGTAGCATATCTTTAACAGGCGTACTTTCGAGCTTTTTACCACCATGTCCATATACTTTCAATGCTTTTTTGAGCAACTTAAAAGCAGTTTCTTGCGTCAATTCGTAACCTTTGACAATAGCATTACGAAACACTTCTTGATCGATACTGTTTTCTTCGGCTTGCTGATACAAACGCAGCGATGACTCTAGCGTTTTAAGACAGCGTTGTAATTGGTCAGTATTGAGGTAGATCATGAGAATAGCCCCATAAAAAAAATTGGCAGATAACACGCCTAATAAAGATGCTTTACTTATCTTTACAGTATCACAAAATTGAAAAAAACTACATAAGGTGCATTTAATTTTTAACCAACTCTCGCAACACCTCGCCTGCCAACATCAGACCAAATAAAGCAGGCATATAGCTAATTGTACCATTCACCACACGCGTACCACCTGTCATAACAGCCTCAGGCTCACCAGTCGGACGTGGTAACTCTCTCGATGCCACACAAACAATCCCACGTCCAATACCCGCTTTACGCAATTTACCGCGCACCTGACGTGCCAAGCCACAACCTTCTGTATCCATGACATCCATCACACCGACCTTACGCACATCTAAGCGGCGACCAGCACCCATACTGCTATAAACAGGCACTCCAGCTTTAACTGCAGCAATCAATAATGCAACCTTACAACTGACACTATCAATAGCATCTATCACAATATCTGGTTGAATTTGTGTTAAACGCTCAGGCGCATCCTCACAAATCATCTGCTCGATACAAACGACGTCACAAGCTGGATTAATCTGTAGAATACGATCTCGCATCACATCCACCTTCGATAAGCCAACAGTTGATGTTAACGCCACTAACTGTCGATTACGATTCGAATCACTGACCACATCCATATCAATCAGCGTCAATTTTCCAATCCCTGCACGTGCTAAAGCCTCAGCAACATGACCACCGACACCACCGACACCTGCTAACAGCAGATGCGTTTTACGTAATTTATCGATACCTGTATCACCAACTAATAACCGTGTACGTGCCTGCCAATCATTACTCATTTAGTTTTTACTCCATAAAGAAGCCCAATTTTGAGCAGATTGCTGCTCAATTTCAGCAACAGAAACATCCCAAATCAACGCAAGACTTAAGCCTAAATCAGCAATATCATCAGGTACAGTATTGTTAGCCTTACGAATACCATAAGGTGCATCTGTTTCGAGCAAAATAAGCGACTTATCCAAACCTTGCAGCAACTGCCGACGCTTATCCGTAATTTGATACAATAATCTAGCCCCTACACCAATATAAAAACCCAATGCTTGCCAACGCTGCGCTTGTTGTAACGACCCTGTAAACCCATGAACAACGCCCTGACAGTCTATACACTTACGAATAACACCATAACCACGTTCCTCATCATTGACTAAATGCAAACTCATCACACGATTAGCATCACCTGCCAACCCTACTTGACGTACAAAGACATCCCACTGGATAGCCTGATTCAATCGCCTGCGTGGCGAAGCATCCAATCCAATTTCACCAATCGCTAAAGAAGCATCCGCCAGCAACACATCTTCTAATGACTGCCAAGGCAAATCCTCCCGTGCAACCCAAGGATGAAAACCAACTGCCTGCCGCCAATCACCCGATAAAGACTTTAATTTATCGTGTGTCAGCTGCCAATCCAACGCATCAACGCCCACAGCCAAACCACCCGCAACCCGTTGAGGTTGCCAAGAATCCGCTAATGCATTTAAATGAAAATGGCTATCGAACCACATTGTTTACTTCCAATACAAAAAAAGCCGAGCAATGCTCGGCTTTTTTACGCTTCTCATCGCTACTTATTCAGCAGCAGATGCGCTTTCAACTAACTGTATCACTGCCATCGGCGCAGCGTCACCAGCACGTTGACCAATTTTCAATACGCGCGTGTAACCACCAGCGCGTTCTTTGAAACGTGGACCAATGTCGGTAAACAACTTGCCAACGATATGAGCATCACGCGTACGCGCGAATGCCAAACGACGATTGTGAACAGAATCAACTTTAGCCAAAGTGATTAAAGGCTCTGCGTACATACGCAATTCCTTAGCCTTAGGCAAAGTTGTCTGGATTTGCTCATGTTCAAACAGTGCATTGCACATATTTTGAAACATTGCCTTACGGTGCGAGCTTGTGCGGTTGAATTTACGACCGCTATTCATATGACGCATGGTAAATGCCCCTTAATTATTGCGTGGCCTTAGCAGCCAAAGACGCTGGTGGCCAGTTTTCTAGCTTCATACCCAAACTTAACCCACGTTGCGCCAAAACATCTTTGATTTCTTGCAAAGACTTCTTACCCAAATTAGGTGTTTTAAGTAACGCACTTTCTGTACGCTGCACCAGATCACCAATATAAAAAATATTTTCCGCTTTCAAGCAGTTAGCCGAACGAACTGTTAACTCTAAATCATCAACAGGCTGTAAATACACAGGTTCAAACTCAATTTCCTTAACACCAGCTGCCTTAACATCGGTGTAAGTCATATCAACAAAAGCTGATAATTGAACATGCATAATTGTCGCTGCTTGACGAATGACTTCTTCAGGATCCAGCGTACCATCTGTTTCGATATTGATAATTAACTTATCTAAATCAGTACGATTTTCAACACGCGTGTTTTCAACCGCATAACTCACAGACAGAACAGGAGAAAAAGAAGCATCCAAACGTAGTACACCAACAGGCGAGGTTTCACCCTCACGGTAACGCTGATTCGCTGGAGAATAACCACGACCACGCTGAACTTTTAACTGCATTGACAAGGTCGCACCTGTTTCTAGATGTGCAATGACATGCTCAGGATTTACGATATCAATATCATGGGTCGCTTCAATATCCGCAGCAGTCACAATACCTGGACCCTGCTTCTTCAAAGTTAACATGACCTCTTCACGAGATCCCATGTTCAACGCAACACCCTTTAAGTTCAACAAAATCTCAAGTACGTCTTCACGCACACCGTCAATTGTTGAAAACTCATGGAGCACACCATCAATCTGCGCCTCTACGACAGCACAACCCGCCATAGAAGACAACAAAATACGGCGTAATGCATTGCCCAGCGTATGACCGAAACCGCGTTCAAGCGGTTCCAGTGTTACTTGGCTATGTGTGTTAGACAAACGCACAACATCGACTAAACGTGGCGTCAGCAACTCATTCATCATTTACGGCTATCCTTAGGTCTCAACCCTGTTTACGGATTACTTAGAGTACAATTCGACGATTAAATGTTCTTTAATGTCAGCAGACAAATCACTACGATCTGGCAATGCCTTAAACACACCCTCAAACTTACTCGTATCGACTTCAACCCAAGTTGGCAAGCCTTTACGACCTGCTAATTCGATTGCTGTAGCAATACGCTGCTGCGTACGAGCACGTTCACGAATCGTAACCACGTCACCCGCTTTCACTTGCATCGAAGCAATGTTAGCAGTACGACCATTAACCATCAATAAACGGTGAGAAACGACTTGACGCGCTTCAGCACGTGTCGAAGCGAAGCCCATACGATAAACAACGTTATCCAAACGACCTTCTAATAACTTCAACAAGTTTTCACCCGTAGAGCCTTTTTGACGAGCTGCTTCTTTAAAATAACCTGCAAATTGCTTTTCTAGCACACCATAAATACGACGCACTTTCTGTTTTTCACGCAACTGAATACGATATTCAGTTGGTTTTGACATAGCTGCACCATGTTGACCTGGTGGCTGTTGCAAATTGCATTTACTTTCCAACGGACGCAAAGAACTTTTCAATTCTAGATCAGTACCTTCGCGACGTGAAAGTTTACATTTTGGACCAATATATCTTGCCATGAAAACGAACCTCGGTTACACGCGACGCTTTTTCGGAGGACGGCAACCATTATGTGGAATTGGCGTTACATCCGAAATGTTCAAAATTTTAAAGCCGAGCGCATTAAGCGCACGAACTGCCGACTCACGACCAGGACCTGGCCCTTTGATACGGACATCCATGTTCTTAACACCGTACTCCAACGCAACGGTACCAGCACGTTCTGCGGCAACCTGCGCTGCAAACGGTGTACTCTTACGCGAACCACGGAAACCGCTGCCACCAGCAGTAGCCCAACTCAAGACATTACCTTGACGATCAGAAATACTCACAATCGTGTTGTTAAAGCTCGCGTGGACATGGGCAATCGCGTCGTTCACTGTAATTTTTACTTTCTTACGAACGCGCGAATCTTTGGAAGGTCTAGCCATACTAATTCTCTCTTCCTATTATTTCTTAATTGCCTTGCGCGGACCCTTGCGAGTACGAGCATTTGTCTTGGTACGTTGACCACGTGCAGGCAAGCCGCGACGGTGACGAATACCACGATAACAACCCATGTCCATCAATCGCTTGATGCTCATGGAAACTTCACGACGCAAATCACCTTCCACCGCAAAGGTGCCGATTTGGGCACGAATGGCTTCCAGTTGATCTTCTGTCAATTCACGCACTTTTGTTGTAGGAGCAATTCCTACAGCTGCGCAAATACTTTTAGCACGCGTGGGTCCAACGCCATAAATGGCACGAAGACCGATCACGATATGCTTATTGACTGGGATGTTTACACCAGCAATACGGGCCATACCCATCTACTCCTAATTTTGTACGCCAAGAAGCGGTAACCCACTATTATAGCGAGTTACTCCGCTCCATTCAAGCTTATTAACGCATTTGCATTTTTTTCATCATGCCTGGGTATTGTCCCGACATAATGAAAGACTGCATTTGAGTCATGAAATCCATCACAACTACCACGATGATCAATAATGAAGTGCCACCAAAATAGAAAGGGACATTCCAATAAAGGATCAAAAACTCAGGCAACAAACAGACCGCCGTAATATACAAAGCGCCTGCTAAAGTCAACCGACTCATAATGGTATCCAGATAGCGTGCCGTTTGATCACCAGGACGAATACCTGGGACAAAGGCTCCCGAACGACGTAAGTTGTCGGCCGTATCTTTTGGGTTGAATACAACTGCGGTATAAAAGAATGTAAAAAACAAAATCGCAATTGCATACAGTCCAACATATAGCGGTTGACCTGGCGACAAGGTTGTCGCTAAATCTTTCAGCCATCCCATGCCTTCGCCAGCACCAAACCAGCCTCCCAGCGATGCTGGAAAGAGAATAATACTTGAGGCGAAAATAGGAGGAATAACACCCGCCATGTTTAGTTTGAACGGAATATGCGTCACTTGTTGTTGAAACATCGAACGCGCATTCGTTCTTTGAGAAAAATGCACCGTGATCCGTCGCTGACCGCTTTCAACGAAAACGACAAAGCCAGTTACCAGCAAAATGACTGCTAATAACATGAAAACAACGAATACACCCAATTCACCTGTGCTCACTAATTCTAGTGTGCCAGCGAAAGCAGCAGGCAAGCCAGCGACAATCCCTGCAAAGATAATGATTGAAATACCATTACCCATACCACGCTCAGTGATTTGCTCACCAAGCCACATTAAGAACATCGTTCCTGACACTAAGGTCGAAACTGCAATAATCTTAAAGCCAATACCAGGATTAATCACCACAGACAAGCCATTAATCTGCTGCGCTTCCAAGGCAATTGCAACACCTAACGCCTGAAAGGTAGCCAAAGCCACCGTACCATAGCGCGTATACTGTGTTATCTTGCGACGACCAGCCTCACCTTCTTTTTTCAATTGCTCTAATGTTGGCGATACAATCGTCAACAACTGAACAATAATTGAAGCAGAAATATAAGGCATAATCCCTAAAGCGAGTACAGAAAGACGCTCTAACGCACCACCTGAGAACATGTTAAACATGTCCAAAATGGTACCTTTTTGCTGTGCAAACATCGCTGCCAGAGCAACAGGATCAATTGAAGGTACAGGAATATGTGTACCCAGTCGATAAACAATCAACGCACCCACAACAAAGAGGATGCGTTGAACAAGTTCTTGTGACCAAGTACTTTGAGCTGGTGTCACTGCTGACATATTAAGCTACTTTTGCCTTTCTTGCCGCACGCTTAACAGATTCTTTAATCTTCGTGCTTTTTGCGTCAAGAAGTTTGCCACCAGCAGCTTCAATCGCAGCAGTAGCAGCGGCAGTCGCCTTGATACCGACTAAAGTAACCGCTTTTGTGATCGAACCACTTGCAACAACTTTAACGAAATCAAACTTACCAGCAACAACACCTGCCGCTTTCAAAGTCGCAACATCAATTGTTTCACCTTCGATACTGTTTAGGGCATCAAGACGAATATCTGTTGCTTTTAAGCCTTTCAATGAAGTGAAACCAACCTTAGGCATACGACGTTGCAAAGGCATCTGACCACCTTCGAAACCAACCTTATGGTAACCGCCAGAGCGTGATTTCTGACCTTTATGACCCTTACCAGAGGTTTTGCCGAGCTTAGAGCCCATACCACGACCGAGACGCTTAGGAGCCTTTTTTGCACCAATTTCAGGTGCAAGATCATTAAGACGCATCATCAAGCCACCTCTTCCACTTTGAGCATATAGCCAATGCTACGAATCATGCCACGCACTTCTGGTGTATCCACCAATACGCGAGATGAATTCATTTTACGCAAACCCAAACCTTTAACCGTTTCACGGTGGTTAGGCTTGCGACCAATTGGGCTTTTTACCAATGTTACTTTTACTTGTGCCATGATTAGTTCCCCAAAATCTCAGCGACTGTTTTACCACGCTTTGCAGCAATGCTATCAACAGTATGCATTTCGGTTAAGCCTTTCACAGCCGCACGCACTACGTTACCGTCGTTGCGCGAACCTGTGATTTTAGACATCAGGTTATGCACACCAGCAGCTTCCATTACCGCACGCATCGCACCACCAGCGATAACACCAGTACCTTCAGATGCAGGAATTAATGTAATCTTAGTAGCACCAAATTCAGCGATGGTTGGGTGAACAATCGTACCATTGCTCAATGGAATTTCGCGCATTGTTTGCTTAGCACGATCCATTGCTTTCTTGATTGCGACTGGCACTTCACGTGCTTTACCTGTACCAAAACCAACGCGACCATTGCCGTCACCAACAACTGTTAGTGCAGAGAAAGTCATAACACGACCACCCTTAACAACTTTGGTTACGCGGCGAATAGATACCAGCTTTTCGATCAGCGCATCACGCTGCTGATCATTTTTGTCTTCAATTTCGACGCTCATCTTGTCTATCCTTAGAACTTGAGACCGGCTTCACGAGCAGCATCAGCTAACGCCTTGACACGACCGTGATACAGGAAACCGGAGCGATCAAATGCGACTGCTTCGATACCAGCAGCTTTAGCACGCTCAGCAATTGTTTTACCAACAGCGACAGCCGCATCCACATTACCCGTGTACTTCAATTCAGACGCCATAGCTTTCTCGACAGTCGAGCAAGCAGCAATCACTGTTGCACCATCAGCTGCAATCAGCTGAGCGTACATATGACGTGGCGTACGCATGATGCACAAACGTGGCATACGCAGTTCGCGGATTTTCATGCGTGTGCGTAGAGCACGACGCAGACGACTGGTTTTCTTATCCATGTCTTAATCCTTACTTCTTCTTCACTTCTTTGCGAACGATGACTTCGTCAGAATACTTAACACCCTTACCTTTATAAGGCTCTGGTGGACGGTAACCGCGAATTTCAGCCGCAACTTGACCCAACACTTCCTTGTTAATTCCTTTTAACAGAATTTCAGTCTGTGTTGGTGTTTCTGCTGTAATACCAGCAGGCAACTGATGCACAACTGGATGAGAGAAGCCCAATGTTAGGTTAACAGCATTACCCTGCACAGCAGCACGGTAACCAACACCAACCAACAATAACTTACGCTCAAATCCAGCGTTCACACCCTGAACCATGTTGGCAATGTTAGCACGCATCGTACCAGCTTGAGTCCAAGCAACAGCCGATTCACTCGCCACATTAACAACTACTTCAGAAGCGGTTACTGATACAGCAACTAACGGGTGAATGCTGCGCGACAAAGTACCTTTAGTACCTTTAACGCTCACCATACCATCCGCAACACTTACCTCTACACCCTTAGGAAGGGCAACAGGCTTTTTAGCAATACGAGACATCGCACAACTCCTTAGGCAACAGTACAGATGACTTCGCCACCCATGCCCGCATTGCGTGCTTGGCTGTCGGTCATGATACCGCGAGATGTGGATACAACAGCAATACCTAAACCGCCCATCACCTTAGGCAATTCATCCTTGCCCTTGTACACACGCAAACCTGGACGGCTTACACGTTTGACAGCTTCGATTACAGGCTTGCCTTGAAAATACTTCAACTCAATCTTGAGGGTAGATAAAGCACCTTCGCTGGTTTCAGCAAAGTCAGCAATATAACCTTCATTTTTGAGCACTGTAGCAATTGCCTTCTTCATTTTGGAAGATGGCATTTGTACCATACGGTGTGTAGCACGTTGCGCATTCGAGATGCGAACTAACATATCACCAATAGGGTCAGACATACTCATGGTCAATGATCCTTCTAGAAATACTTACCAGCTTGCCTTGCGCAAACCAGGAATTTCCCCGCGCATGGTTAGCTCACGCAATTTGATACGACTCAAACCGAACTTACGATAAACACCGTGAGGACGACCCGTCAAACGACAACGACGCTGTTGACGAATCGGTGCTGAGTCACGAGGCATTTTATTTAATGCATCAACAGCAGCCATACGCTCATCAAAGCTTAATGACTCGTTACGACTTTTCGCACGCAAATCGTCACGCTTAGCCTTGTAACGATTTACAAGCTCAGTGCGCTTTTTATCGCGCTCAATCATGGAGGTTTTAGCCATAACTCACCTTACTTCTTGAACGGGAAATTAAAAGCCGTCAATAAAGCACGACCTTCTTCATCAGTTTTTGCAGTCGTAGCGATAGTAATGTTCATACCACGCATTGCATCCACTTTCTCAAATTCAATTTCTGGGAAAATGATTTGCTCACGAACACCAAAGTTGTAATTACCCATGCCATCGAAACCCTTGGCATCTAAGCCACGGAAGTCACGAACACGTGGCAATGCAACGTTAACTAAGCGATCTAAAAACTCATACATATGAGCACCGCGTAACGTTACTTTACAACCAATTGGCCAACCTTCACGCACTTTAAAGCCAGCAACTGACTTACGCGCTAAAGTCTGCACAGGCTTTTGACCTGCAATCTTTTCCATATCAGCCATGGCGCTAACCAAGACTTTCTTATCCGCCAATGCTTCACCAACACCCATATTCAGGGAAATTTTAGTGAGGCGCGGTACCTGCATGACTGACTTATAGCCGAACTGCGTTTGCAATGCTGCTACAACGTCTTTGCGGTAAAACTCTTTTAAACGTGACATCTATCCACCCGCAATCAGTCAACGACCTTGCCGGTCGACTTGAAAAAACGCACTTTTTTATCATCCACAAATTTGTAACCAATACGGTCAGCTTTTTGTGTTTCTGTATTATAGAGCGCAACGTTAGAAGCATGAATGGTCGCTTCTTTTGCAATAATGCCACCTTCAACACCTGCAGCTGGATTTGCTTTTACGTGTTTCTTGCGGACATTGACACCTTCAACCACCAAGCGATCGTTTTTAAGAATAGCTACGACATTGCCGCGCTTGCCCTTATCACCGCCTGTGATTACGATAACTTCATCGCCTTTGCGAATACGGTTCATAACTTAAATGCTCCTTACAGCACTTCTGGCGCCAAAGACACGATCTTCATAAACTTATCGCCACGAAGTTCGCGTGTCACTGGTCCAAAGATACGGGTGCCGATTGGCTCCTGTTTGTTATTCAGGATAACAGCGGCGTTGTCGTCGAAACGAATCGCGCTACCATCTGGACGGCGTAATGCTTGTGCTGTACGAACAACAACCGCAGTATACACGTCACCTTTCTTTACCTTACCACGTGGCGCAGCGTCTTTAACGCTGACCTTAATGAGATCACCCACGCCAGCATAGCGACGCTTAGAACCACCAAGGACTTTGATACACATGACTCGTTTGGCGCCAGAATTGTCCGCCACTTCGAGAATCGTCTGCATCTGAATCATTGCAGCACCCCAATAGAAAAAAATCAATAATAACACAACAACCGTCTTTCTAGCCAGTTTCGCAAAGCGACTTAGCCTAAAAGACGGTGTAATTCAACCAAATTTTGACAAGTATATCAGTCTTCAGCGCGCTCGTCAACACTAACAAGTTGCCAAGCCTTACGCTTAGAAATTGGTTTTGTTTCTGAAATCGTTACTGTGTCTCCGATACGACAAGTATTTTCCGCATCATGAGCCATATATTTGTCGGTTTTTTTCATAACCTTGTTGTACAAGGGGTGACGAACAGAACGCACAACGGTTACCACAATGGTTTGTGGCGTTTTTTGTGCACTGACGACAACGCCCTGCAGGGTACGCTTAGTGCCTACGCTCATACTGCTACCCCTTTTTGAGTCATAACAGTCTTAACGCGAGCGATATTACGACGCACTTTGCGTTGTAATGAGGTGTCGCGTACCTGACCCATTTTAGATTGCATGCGTAGGTTAAATTGTTCCTTACGCAGCGCCAACAACTCTTCTTTTAGCTGTTCCATAGTTTTATCTTGCATTGCGTCCATGTTACATCACCGAACGTTTAACAAACACGGTCTTAACAGGCAGCTTGGCAGAAGCCAATGCGAAAGCTTCACGGGCAGCTTCTTCGCTAACACCTTGAATTTCGTAAAGGATTTTACCTGGCTGAATCTGAGCGACCCAATACTCAACGCTACCCTTACCTTTACCCATACGCACTTCTAGTGGTTTTTGAGTAATCGGCTTGTCAGGGAACACGCGAATCCAAATTTTACCACCACGCTTCACTGAACGCGTTAATGCACGACGTGCCGCTTCAATTTGACGTGAGGTGAGATTGCCACGATCTACAGACTTAAGACCAAACTCGCCAAAGCTGACTGAGCTGCCTGTCTGCGCTAGGCCGCGGTTGCGACCTTTTTGTACCTTACGAAACTTTGTACGCTTAGGTAATAACATAACAGCTACTCCTTACTTTGCCGCGTTCGCACGTGGGCGACGTTGCTTAGGTGCTTCTGCTTGACGTTCAACTAAAGGCAATTTACCTAAAATTTCGCCTTTGAAGATCCAAACCTTAACACCGATAATACCGTAAGTGGTTAGGGCTTCTGCGAAACCATAATCCACATCCGCACGGAATGTATGTAAGGGTACACGACCTTCACGATACCATTCTGTACGCGCAATTTCAGCACCATTCAAACGGCCAGAGACCATAATCTTGATGCCTTTCGCGCCAGCACGCATCGCATTGGTAACCGCACGCTTCATCGCACGACGGAATTGAACACGCTTCTCTAATTGTTGTGTGATTGACTCACCCACTAATTGAGCATCGAGTTCAGGCTTACGCACTTCTTCCAACGTGATCGATACAGGAACGCCAGCCAAAGCGGTTACTTCTTTGCGTAACGCTTCAATATCTTCGCCCTTACGACCAATGATATTACCTGGACGCGCTGCATGTAGCGTAATACGCATACCATTAGCGACGCGGTCGATATGAATTTTACTAACACCATTCGCCATTAACTTCTTTTTAAGGAAGGTGCGAACTTCAAAGTCACCGACAACAAAATCGGCAAAATTTTTGCTACTAGCATACCAACGTGAGTTCCACTCTTTGGTGATCCCCAGTCGAATGCCATTAGGATGGACTTTCTGACCCATTGCTAAACTCCCTTAACGCTTGTCGCCGACGACGACAGTGATGTGGCTTAAACGCTTAACAATGCGATTACCACGACCCTTAGCACGAGCACTCATGCGCTTCATACGGGGACCTTCGTCAACATAGACAGCAACGACTTTTAATGTATCGATGTCTGCGCCTTCGTTGTTTTCAGCGTTAGCCATGGCAGAATCCAGAACCTTTTTCATGAGGTCTGCTGCTTTCTTGTCAGAAAACGCCAGCATATTTACAGCAGTTTCAGCTGTTTTGCCGCGAATCAAATCCGCAACCAAACGCGCCTTTTGCGGAGAGATGCGGGCATAACGATGCGTTGCACTTACTTGCATGGTTTGCTCCTTACTTCTTCGCTTTCTTGTCGGCCGCGTGTCCGCGGAACGTACGCGTTAGTGAAAATTCACCAAACTTGTGACCGACCATGTTTTCAGATACATATACAGGAATGTGCTCTTTACCGTTATGCACAGCAATCGTCATCCCCACCATTTCTGGCAGAATCATGGAACGGCGCGACCAAGTTTTGATCGGCTTTTTCGAACCAGACTCCTTAACTTCGAGCACCTTTTTCCAAAGGTGATGGTCAACAAACGGACCTTTTTTAATCGAACGTGGCATGTCTCAATCCTTATTTCTTAGCTTGGTGACGACTGCGTACAATGAACGCATCGTTAAGCTTGCTCTTACGTGTCTTCTTACCTTTAGTTTGAACGCCCCATGGAGTCACAGGATGCTTACCAAATGTACGACCTTCACCACCACCATGTGGGTGATCAACTGGGTTCATAGCAGTACCACGAACGGTCGGACGAATACCGCGCCAACGAGCAGCACCAGCTTTACCTAGCTTACGCAAGTTATGTTCTGTATTGCCAACTTCGCCGATTGTTGCTTTGCATTCTGGGTTAACACGACGCAACTCACCTGAGCGCAAACGCACTAACACAAACGCGCCATCACGACCCGCAATTTGAATAGAAGTACCAGCAGAACGAGCAATTTGCGCACCCTTGCCAGCTTTCATTTCCATCGCATGCACAATTGTACCAACTGGAATGCTGCGTAGTGGCAATGTGTTACCCACTTTGATATCAGCAATATTAGCCGATACAACAGTTGCACCCATCTCGATATTGCGTGGTGCTAAAATATAACGACGTTCTCCGTCAGCATACTTTAACAACGCCAAATGCGCACTACGGTTTGGATCATATTCTAAACGCTCAACTGTCGCTGGAATGTCAAGCTTATCGCGCTTGAAGTCAACGATACGGTAATTACGTTTGTGACCACCACCTTGGTGACGTGTCGTGATATGACCATTGTTATTACGACCACCTTTACGCTTTAGGCTTTCGACTAAAGACGCAACAGGATCACCCTTGTACAAGTTAGGTTCAACAATTTGAACCACAAAGCGTTGACCAGGTGAGGTCGGTTTTTTCTTGACGATTTTTGCCATGATTGTTTCCGCCCTTATTCTGCCGACATCAACTCGATCTGCTGACCGGGTTGTAGACTAACAATGGCTTTACGCAACGCATTACGACGACCTGGACGGCCTTTAAATACTTTACGCTTACCAGCAATATTAATCACGTTAACAGCATTGACTGTGACGTTGAACAGGGCTTCAACCGCTGTCTTAATCTCAGTCTTGGTTGCAGTTGTGTCTACATCAAAGACATACTTGCTGTTCTCTGCCATACGCGCACTCTTTTCAGAGATGCGTGGCGCACGCAGAATGGTATAAATTTTTTCTTGGTTCATGCTAGGCGCTCCTCAATTGCTTTGAGTGCATCACGTGTTACGATGATTTTGCCGTAACCAATCAAACTGACTGGATCGATACTATCAACATCACACACACCACCAGCGTAAACGTTACGAGAAGCTAAGTATAGATTCTCATCTAACATTTCGGTAACGATTAACGCATCGCTAACACCTAAAGACTTCATCTTAGCAACAAATTCTTTTGTCTTAGGCGTTTCTAGTGTGAAGTTATCCACAACCATTAAACGATCTTGACGATTTAATTCTGCCAAAATGCTGCACATTGCTGCGCGGTACATCTTTTTGTTAACTTTTTGATCAAAGTTACGTGGAGAAGCTGCAAATGCGCGACCACCGCCAACCCATAAAGGACCGACTGATGAACCCGTACGAGCACGACCTGTACCCTTTTGGTTAAATGGCTTTGTTTTACCACCGACCACTTGGGCACGTGTTTTTTGAGCCTTAGTGCCTGAACGAGCGCGTGCCATGAAGGCAACGACCACTTGATGCACCAACGCTTCATTGAAATCGGCACCAAATAAGGTGTCGTCGGCAGTTACAGTGCCTACATCGGCGCCTGTCTTGCCATCAAAGAGTTTGATATCCATGTACTACCTTCCTTAGCCTTTAACCGCTGGCGATACAATGATGTCAGTACCGTTAGCACCTGGCACAGCGCCACTTACTAAAATCAGACTTGCATCACTATCAACACGCACGACTTTCAGATTGAGCGTAGTTTGTTGCTCGCTACCCATATGACCTGGCATTTTTTTACCCTTGAATACACGGCCTGGTGTCTGGTTTTGACCAGTCGAACCAATAGCACGGTGTGAACGCGAGTTACCGTGAGTCATATCTTGAGTACGGAAGTTGTGACGTTTAACACCACCTTGGAAACCTTTACCTTTGGTAGTTCCCGTGACATCAACCATCTGACCTTCGCTAAAGAGAGTCACATCGAATGCTTGAGCTTCTTGATGCGCAGCTGCTTCTTCTGCCGTTAGACGGAATTCCCACAAACCACGACCAGCTTCAACATTATGCTTAACAAAATGACCTGCTTCTGGCTTGTTAACACGGTTCGCCTTAACAGAACCTGTTGTTACTTGCACAGAGACATAACCATCTGTTTCTTCTGACATAAAACGCACGATACGGTTCGCTTCAACTTCAATCACCGTTACTGGTGTTGAGTTGCCAGTCGCATCAAAAACGCGCGTCATGCCAAGTTTTTTACCTACTAGACCAAGGCACATTGTTTTAACCTCGTATTATTACAGTTGTCATTACAATTGATGACAGCCCATTAAAATGGATTAGCGCAGTTCGATCTGCACGTCCACACCAGCAGCAAGATCGAGCTTCATTAATGAATCTACAGTCTTTTCTGTTGGCTCTACGATTTCCAACATACGTTTATGCGTGCGCAATTCGTATTGATCGCGTGCATCTTTGTTAACGTGTGGGGAAACGAGCACAGTAAAACGCTCTTTTTTGCTTGGCATCGGGATTGGACCACGAACCTGAGCACCAGAACGCTTGGCAGTATCACTGATTTCGCGTGCAGCTTGATCGATCAACCGGTGATCGAAGGCTTTCAGGCGAATGCGAATGCTTTGAGTTGCCATTAAAATTCTCCAAAGAACAAATAAAACGACACCATAAGGCATCGTGGAATTCGGCATTATAGAGCAGTGCCTAAATAAAAGCAAACACTTTAACAAACAGATTATTAAAGCATAAAAAAAGCCTGTCATTTCTGACAGGCTTTTTTTTAGGGTTCTTAAGGCTCGTGCCCTAAGAAAACGGTGTATTACGCTAAGATTTTAGCAACAACACCCGCACCTACCGTACGACCACCTTCGC
>DYST01000038.1:0-17157 GCA_020726325.1 Thiomicrospira cyclica
CAACCCTTCCCTAATCCTGCGAAAATAAGTTCAGAATGGTGCTCGAATCTGTCCAGACACTTAAGGCATCTTCATCGCCAAAGACACTATCGGCAAGGGCGCGTTTTTTATCTTGCATTACCAAAATTTTCTCTTCGACGGTGTTTTCGACAATTAGCTTGTACACAAACACAGGCTTATCTTGCCCGATACGATAAGCGCGATCGGTAGCCTGCGCTTCGGCTGCTGGGTTCCACCAAGGGTCGTAATGAATGACGGTATCGGCAGCAGTGAGGTTTAGCCCCACGCCCCCAGCTTTTAAGCTGATTAAAAACACTTGTGCATCGCCTTCGACAAAGGCATCGACTGCTGCCTGTCGGTTGCGCGTCGCACCCGTTAGCTTGCTGGTGATAATGCCTTCGCTGTTCAGGCGTTTTTCGATAATCCCTAACATGGTCGCGAATTGCGAGAAAACCAATATCTTGCGCCCTTCCTCCGTTAATTCTTGCACCATCTCAACCAAGACTTCTAACTTAGCAGAGTGTTTGACCTTTTCGGCGGCAGGGATTTTAACCAAGCTCGGGTCGCAACAGACTTGACGCAATTTAAGCAGCGCATCCAAAATTTCAATATGGCTGCGTTTTAGCCCCTTTTCTGCCATCAAGTCGCGCACGCGCTTTTCCATCGACAAGCGCACACTGCTATAAAGCTGCCACTGCGCTTTATCTAAGGTCACACGCTGAATGATTTCGGTTTTAGCGGGCAACTCGGTGACCACATCCGCTTTGGTTCTGCGTAACATAAACGGTGATACGCGCTGCGCTAGTCGATTTTGGCACGCTTGATCGCCATGTTGCTCAATCGGGGTGCGATAGCGTTTTTTGAACTGTGTTTCGTTCGCTAAAAACCCCGGCATGACAAAATCAAACAGCGACCACAGCTCGCCTAAGTGGTTTTCGAGCGGTGTACCCGTTAGGCACAAGCAATGCTCTGTTTTAAGGGTGCGAATCACTTGCGCGGTTTTGGCTTTCGGATTTTTAACATACTGGGCTTCATCGACAATCACGCTATGTAGTGGAATCTGTTGCCAAAAATCGCCATCACGCTGAATGAGCGCGTAGCTGGTTAAAATGACGTTTGATGTCTCGATCTGATCTTTGAAATCGCTACGATTCGCACCATCAAAACGCAAAGCGGTTAGAGTCGGGGCAAACTTTGCCAACTCTGCCATCCAGTTACCGACCACGCTGGTGGGGGCAATGACCAATGCTGGCTTAGTCAGCAATCCTAACTCGTGCTGTTTAAGTAAGTGAGCAATGACTTGCAAGGTTTTACCTAAGCCCATATCGTCGGCTAAAACACCACCGAGGTTGTGACTGCTCAAAAACTGTAGCCAGCTAAAGCCTTGCTGCTGATAGTCACGCAAGGTCGCTTGTAAACCTGTCGGTGGCTCGATGGGGTCGATGCCTGTTACGGTTACCAATTGACTAACCACGTTACGCAAGGCTTGCGCTTTTTGACCACTGACTTTGACCGCATCGCTATTTAAGCCCATCACATCGAACTGACTGAGGCGCAACTGTCCATCGTGGTTAAAGGGTCTGTCATAAAGCTCGGTAATGGCTTGCAAAATCGGATTGAGCTGCGCCACAGGCACACGAATAAATCCACCGTCTGGTTTGTCGAGGTAAATATTACCTTCGCTTGGCAGTGCTTTATCTTGCGCGAGATAATCGAGCAACAAGGGTAAAATCGGTAGCTCGCCCGCGCTGGTCGTAACTGTTGCATCGAGCACATAATCGTCGTCGTCATCGAACAGATTGAGGTGGATGCCATCACTGATGTCAATATCGGTCAAACTAGACGATTCAATTTCGACAATCCAGCCTTTTTCTTGCAACGCAGCTAAATAACCCATAAACGGCAACCAATCACGTGCCGATATGCTCATCATATTGGCATCTGGTGGCATAAAATGCAATGAACCATCCTCTACAGGAAATGGGGAAAAATGCAGCCCCATACCAGTGAGAACAAAGGTAGATTCTGCTTCAAAAGCTAAATCGCGCTGAATAAATATCCTGCTACTAGAGTGAGTCGTAATTTCTATGACATCTGACTCGGTTTGGGGTGCGGGCTTCAGCTCAACCTCACCATAACGAATGGTTAAGCCTGCAATCAATGGCTGGGCTAACTGGGTGACAGTCCGTGACAGGGGCATGGTTGCGAGTCGTAACACAGCAATCGGCTGATGCCGCTGTAAATCAGGAATTGCGGCTTGGGGCAAAGGCGGCAAGCCTTGAATCACCTCATAAAGCGGCGACCAATAATCGTAGAGCTGCTCCGCTGGCAAAGCACCCTGCTCACTACGTAATAATTTCTTTAAAATTGCACTGTGGATAGGGGTTAACAGAGGGGTGAGACCAAATTTTTCTGAGGACATATCTTGCGACAACGCATAAGGCGGACTGGTGTCGATGAAATTGAGCGTTCCCGCCTCGACTTGCAAATTATGTTGCAATGACCACAGACCATTATGCTCTTGCCAAGACAGTTCAAGCTGCTTCGGTGCCTGCAATTCAACGGGAATGAATTTTTTATTATGTCGCATATACAAGTTATTATTTTGTAGCAATGTTCTGAGAATCAGATCACCCATCGTTCCACGCAACAAAAAGTCGCTATGAGCATATTTAGCACCCGATAAGTACAGCAAACGTATGACTTCAAGATCAATGTTGCTCAGAAGCTTGGGACGATAGTGAGAATAGCCATTAACATAGTTAATTAGACTGTTTACTTGCGTTAATGTATTGCTCCACTTACCGCTTTTAAGCTTGCGGCTTTTATAAGGATTGACACAAAAATGCCCCTTATCATTCGCACTTAAAAACCAAAGAACGCTTTCTTGTGCAGTTTCTTGCTGTTCAGGCATTTCTTGTAAATAACGCGAAGATTCTTGATAGAGTGATTCGAAATAAAGCGTCGTTTGAATCTTTTGTGCGGTTTGCGATACAACAGCTTGTGGTGCTGTCTGTACCGCTGACCTAGCCGCAGCAGGCTGAGCAATCTTTTGTCGCGCTGCTTCGAATAACAATAACGCAACTGAATGCTTACAACTGTAGCCAACAGGGCATGAGCAAGTTGTATTAAACGTAACCTCACGTGATGCACCTTGCCCTGATTCACGCACAATAATCGTTTGCGTGTAAGGCGAGCGTGCACTACCTTGCACCTTGCCCGTCAACCTATTGTCGAACCACTGTGCAGATCTAACATTGCGTGCTGCGTAGGGTTTTGCCTTGCGAATTGCGCTAGCAGGAAAGGAATTAATAACATCTTGTTCGGTAAAGGGGATCATATCTCGCTTCTTTATTCGTTTTTTTGAGCAGTGGCAGACTATAACGCAAAAACGCGTCCAAGTGAACGCTTGCATGACTTGGATATGAACAGATTGCATAAAAGGCAGAGCGATTGGCATCCGTTTCTTAACTTTTTTACGGCATATCCTGCGGATCAATGTCTAAAAATATACGTATACCACTGATTGCCACACTGGGTTGATTAAGTGCATCGAGTAGCTGACTAATGGTGGCATGCAACGCAGTGCGGTTATCGGATTGTAACCATAGCAATTCACGATAATAGTTTTGCCGACGGTGCATTAGGGCTGGCATCGGACCCGATAGCTGTACCAGCGGATTGCTCACTTGTACCAAGAGACGATTGAGCTGTTGCTGTACTGCTTCCAGTTTGCGTCCTTCTGCCATTAGCCATGCACTATGTCCAAAGGGCGGCAGGTGGGTTTGCGCTCGCTCTGCTAATAAATCTTGTGCGATTTGGTCATAGCTTTGCGTTAATAATGCTTGTACAAACGGATGGTGGGGCTGGTGCGTTTGTAACAGAACCTTGCCTGCTTTATTGCCTCGTCCCGCCCGTCCTGATACTTGCGTTACCAACTGTGCCAATCGCTCTAAGGTACGAAAATCACGGGCAAATAAGGCACTATCAACATCAATAATACCGACCAACTGAATCCCTGCGAAATCATGTCCCTTTGCCAGCATTTGTGTGCCCAAAATGAGCTTTGCGCTGCCATTACGTATTTGTGCGAGTAGTTCGGGGAGTTTGTTTTTTCCTTGTGCGCTATCACGGTCAATGCGCAAAACAGGGGTATTGGGAAAGTGTCCCATCAAAACTTCTTCGAGGCGTTGCGTACCTTGTCCGACTAAATGCCAATTTTGTGAGCCACATTGCGGACATTCTCGTGGGCTATGGGCAACGCGTCCACAATGATGACAGCGTAAGTTTGGTTTTGTACGATGAAAGGTATAAGGTACATCACAAGCTGGACAGTCGAGCGTGTGTCCACAGTCGTGACACAATAAAACAGGGGCATAACCGCGACGATTAAGAAATAACAGCACCTGCTCGTCATGATCGAGTGCGTTTTGAATGGCTGTGAGGAGTTGTGGTGACAAACTCCCTTCTAATGTCTGGGCACGCATATCAATGGCGAACAATTGCGGAATGGGCTGACGGTTGGCGCGTTGTGTCAGCTTGAGTTGTTGATATTTACCCTGTGTCACATTTGCCAGACTTTCTAGTGAAGGTGTTGCTGAACCTAATATGACAGAGCAGTTTTGCAGTTTGGCACGCATAATGGCAAGGTCGCGGGCATGATAGCGGATGCTGTCTTGTTGTTTATAGGAAGCATCATGCTCTTCATCGACAATAATAACGCCTAAATTGGGTAGTGGCGCGAAAATAGCAGAGCGAGTCCCGATGAGCAATAAGGGTACGCCAGTTCTTGTCAGTTGCCAAACCTTGCCACGGGCGGCATCGGTTAGCCCAGAATGCAGCGCAATGGGGGCAGTACCAAGGCGTTGCTCTAGTCGAGCCAGCATTTGCGGTGTGAGTCCGATTTCGGGCACGAGCAATAAAGCTTGTTGTCCTTTAGTTAATACATCACTAATGATGCTGGCATAAACTTCGGTTTTGCCGCTACCTGTTACACCCTCCAATAAACTAACATGAAAGCGATCAAGTTGTTGCTGTAGGCTGTGCAAAACCTGCTGTTGTTCTGTATTAAGGGTGACTAAGTTCGGTTGTGCAGGGTGTGCAATTAAGGGGCGTTTTATTGTCTTGGCAATTTTTGCTTGACGTAATGCTGTTGGTAGCGCCGTTTCGAGCACTCGCCCCCAATTGGCATGATAGTAACGGCTACACCAGTCGAGTAAGGCCAATTCTGCTGTTGTCCATATGGGTGTTGTATCGAGCACAGCAAGGATATCGCGTAAGGTAAACTTACCTAAGGGGTGTTCATCAATGCCTAAAATTAAGCCCACCTGCTGCCGATGACCAACAGGAACAATGACGCGAATCCCAGTTGCAAGATTATCTTCGCCTTGATAGGTCAGTGGGGGGAGGGGGGTGCCAGTAACAGCGATACGATAACGCGTGGACATAATATGTGCTATCTATAAAACAAAAAGAATGCGTGACATGATAAGGCCGTTATCCGTGTTCTTTTCTATTCCATCGCTTGCGGTGCACCATAATAGTAGCCTTGCAAATAATCAACGCCCATCCAATTGAGTTTGTCAGCAATGGCTTTTTCACTGACAAATTCAGCAACAACTTTAATACCGAGCTTGCGTGCGATATCAATAATGCTTTCTATAACCAATAAGCTATTACTATCCGTTAGAATTTTTTTGATGATTGAGCCATCAATTTTAAGGTAATCTGCTTGCATTTCAACCAAATAAGAAAAATTAGAATAGCCACTACCAAAATCATCGATGGCAACTTGTGCCCCACAGCCATGCACATCTTGCACAAACTGTTTCATAATGGCATAGTCTTGAATCGATTCACTTTCGGTAATTTCTAGGGTAATGCGTGCTGTTTGATGCGTTGCTAATTGACTTAAAATATCGTCACGTAGCGTCTTATTTTCAATATCCTCAATGGATAGATTAACGGAAACCTGCACTTTTTTTTGACACGAAAAAGCAAGTGCTTGTTTAAATACAGTACGGGTAATTTGGTTGTAATAACGCGTTTTTTTGGCGATATCTAAAAAATAAAAGGGAGACACAACCGTTCCATCTTTTTGAACAAGGCGAACTAAAGCTTCGTATTTAATTTCGGCTGGATTATTTGGGTTAACAATGGGCTGATAGTAGTTAACAATACGTCCGTCATTTAAGGCATTACGAATATGATGAATCCATTTAAGATGATCTTGTTGTTGTGCTGACTGTTCATCAAATAAGGCGATTTGCTTGCCTTTTAAGTTGTGTTTAGCGTGAGTAAGCGCAGCTTCTGCTAAGGGTAGTAGATGACGCTCACCGAGGCCAATACCGATAAGCACATCTAAGTCGATGCTATCATGGTTAAGCTCAAAATGTTCTTCTTCGATACTTATCCATAGGTGTTGCAATGCTTGTTTGAATTGTGCAACCGTTTGTGTGGACATGCTATCTGCTGTAATGGCAAAACGAGCACCACAGATACGATAAACTTTAAGGTGATAGGTGCGAGAAAAGTCATTAAGCCAATTAGCGACCTCAATCAGGATTTTATCTGCAAAGTCAATGCCATAAAAATCATTAAACAGCCGAAAATTACGAATATCAAGTATCGCTAACATGGACAATGATTCTTTTTCAATATCCATTAACAGTGCGTTGCGGCTGGGCAGATTGGTCAGCCGATCAAGTTTTTGTTGCTCAATCATTTTTTGTTGATTAAGCAGCTCGGTAATATCATTACGGATACTGATATATTCAGTAATTTTGCCAGTGTCGTCTAAAATAGGGACAACAAAACTATTAACGGTATAACTGCTACCCTCTTTTTTGCGATTGGTAATCCTTCCCTGCCAGACTTTTTTATGGGTAATCGTCTGCCATAGCTCTTTAAATACCTGTGTTGGCATATCGGGATGACGCAAGATATTATGATTTTTACCAAGCAGCTCTGCCTGAGTATAGCCAGATATATCTTCAAAGCGAGCGTTGACGTAGGTGATATTGCCTTTTGCATCTGTTTTAGAAACAATAGAGGCGCTATCTAGTGCAAGGCGATATTGCTCGAGTAGTTGGGCATTTGGGGGCATTGCTGGGGCATTGCTGGGGCATTGTATATCCTTTTTCATACATTACCTTCGTTTGGAACCACATAGTTATGATTAAGCGTCTGCATAATTTACCCCTCGCACAAAGCTAAGATAGGAAGTCTTCATCATCCAAGCCCCCATAATTTAATGAATACTCCTATTTTAAATGCTTCTATGCGTCGATTGCAAATACAAAAGCACGGAAATGTTAAGGTAATGACTGTCGTTTAAGGTAAAATGTTGGTCATGTTATCGACATGAATTAAAAGGATTAGGATTGTGCTCAGACTGATAGAATCGGGACTAACGCGGTTAGGCGTGCTTTTGGCGTGGTTGATGTTGGGATTGGCGGTATTGGCAAGTAGCGTGTTGGTGCTGCGTTATGGTTTTGGTATCGGCTCAACAAGATTGCAAGAGTCGGTGACTTATTTAAATGCGTTATTGGTTTTGTTAGGGATTTCGATCACACTCACGGCAAATGCCCATGTACGCGTTGATGTCTGGTCGTCGCGTTGGCAAGATAAAACGCGTGCTCTTGTCGATTTTATGGGTGTTTTTCTGTTGTTATTGCCAATGATTGCTGCCATTGCGTGGTTTGGTTGGGATTATGTTTCTCGATCTTGGGCGATGGCAGAGGGGTCGGGGGATGTGGGCGGACTGGCTGGTGTTTATTGGGTTAAGTCACTCATACTTGTTGGTGATGCTTTGTTATTGTTAGCAGCGGGTGCTTTTGCTTATCGTGCTTGGTTGGCATGGCGTGGCTTGGTGATAGAGCCGCCCGTTGAACAGCATGAACTGTAAGGATTTTGTTATGACACAACTAATGATTGATTTACCAGAAGATTTAGCAGAACAACTTACGCAACAAGCGGCATTGGCAGGCTTGAGTTTGTCACGTTATTTTGTGGAGTTGGGAAAGCGCGCAACAGAGGTTATGGAGAAACGCTCCGAAGCAAACAGTAACTTTTCTTTCGAGCAATTTAAAGGAAAAATAATCATTGCAGATGATTTTGACGCGCCACTTTCAGATAGCTTTTGGCTAGAAGGGCAATGATGAAGCTGCTGATCGATACACATGTTTTTTTATGGCTTAACATGGATGCTAATAAGTTAACACCCATCGTCAAGCAGTATTTATTATCAGGTGAACACGAGCTTTATTTAAGTATCGCCTCTGTGTGGGAAATGCAAATTAAAAGCCAAATTGGTAAACTTGAATTGAAAACACCGATTAAGTCGCTTGTTATGCACAACAGTATTCACAATCAGATTAAGCTGTTGCCAATAACGCTAGAAAATATCGCCACCTTAGAATTATTGCCGCAACACCATAAAGATCCATTCGATCGTATGTTGATTGCTCAAGCAAGTTGTGAAAGTATGTCTCTTCTTTCTGCTGATCATGTTTTTGCTCAATATGATATTAAGCTTATTTGGTAAGCTTTTTTATGAACAAATTGTCCACATGGAACTTTATATAAATGGAACTCTTAGCCCTTCTCTTTTTTGTTTTTACTTTTAGCTTGTTGATTATGGGTTTTCCTGTCGCTTTTACATTGGCGGGTGCATCTTTACTCTTTTCAGTGATTGCTGGTGCATTTGGCTATTTTGATGCGTCTTTTTTAACAGCCTTGCCTAATCGTATTTGGTCGTTGGTCACGAACAGTCAGTTATTAGCCATTCCGTTATTTGTATTAATGGGTATCTTGCTCGAAAAATCACGCTTAGCTGAAGACTTGTTACTCACTGCCTCTAAAATGATGGCAGGGATTCGAGGTGGTTTAGCATTGGCAGTGGTTGGTGTCGGGGTGCTTTTGGCTGCAAGTACAGGTATTGTCGGTGCAACTGTGGTGGCAATGGGGCTAATTGCTTTGCCCGCAATGCTTAAAGAAGGTTATTGTCCGAAATTATCGAGTGGTCTCATTTGTGCGTCGGGCACATTAGGGCAGATTATTCCACCGTCTATCATCCTTATTTTACTTGGCGATATTCTGTCATCGGCGTATCAGCAAGCACAACTCAAGCAGGGGATTTTTAACCCCGAAACGCTGTCGGTTGGTGATTTGTTTGCAGGGGCAATGATTCCTGGATTATTACTGGCTGCTATGTACGCCTTGTTTATGGTGTGGCATGCGCGTAAACAACCACCGATTGCTAAAGAATTATTACCAACAAAGCCCGCGTTACGCGAAATTATGACCTCGTTAGTGCCGCCGCTACTATTAGTGTTTTTGGTGCTGGGTTCGATTATTGGCGGTTATGCCACCGCGACCGAATCAGCTGCTGTTGGTGCAATGGGTGCGCTCATTTTGGGCGTGTTGCGTGGACGTTTGAATGTGTCGCTATTGCAAGCGTCAGGATTAGAAGCGGTTAAAGTCAACAGTATGATTTTTGCTATTTTAATTGGTGCAATTTTCTTTTCGCTTGTTTTCCGTGGTTTAGGCGGTGACGATGCTGTGCGTGAATTGCTGACTGATTTACCTGGTGGCGTCTTTACCGTCATGCTGATTGTGATGTTACTGCTGTTTATTTTAGGTTTCTTTTTAGACTTTATCGAAATTACCTTTGTTGTTGTCCCAATCGTCGCACCGATTTTACTGACAATGGGGGTTGATCCCGTTTGGTTGGGTGTCATGATTGCCATTAACCTACAGACATCTTTTTTAACACCGCCTTTTGGTTTTGCCCTGTTTTACTTGCGTGGTGTTGTGCCAGCAGGTATTTCTTCGGCCGATATTTACCGTGGGGTTGTTCCTTTTGTTGCAATTCAACTCAGTATGTTGATTGTGTTGTCTTTCTTTCCCCAATTGGCAACTTGGTTACCGAAGATGATTTATGGTTAATTGAGCTGTTGATTTTATATGGTTCGTCAGTGTTCATGATTAGAAAGCACCCTAAATGCGTAATAGTGCTTTAAGTTTTGTTTTTATCTGTGCCAAGACTCTCGCAGAAACTTTCCCTTTGAACTCGGCATCTCGACTTTCCCAATCAAGGCTTTTAATTTGATCGGACAATGCAACACCCGCTAGGCTTGCATCATCTAATACAACTTCGAATGGATACCCCTTAACTTGGGTAGTTGTGGGCACACATAGCATCAAGCCTGTGCGCCCATTATAAGACTTAGGACTCAAGACAATGGCAGGACGACGACCTGCTTGCTCGAATCCACTTTGAGGGGTGAAGTTCAACCAAACAATATCCCCTTCATTGGGGACATAATCATGATGACCACTCATAGCAATTCTTTACCCTGAGCAAAGCCCATATTCACTTCGGCATGCAAATTCTCATCGGTAATACCACAGAGCAACATATCTAGGTCATCGTACTGCACAAGAGGCTCAATGATAATTCGACCTTGCTCAACTTTAATTTCGACCTGCTGATCTAAGGTAAAATGTGCAGCCGCCATAACCGATAAGGGCAATCTAATGGCAGGGCTATTACCCCATTTTTTTACTGTCTGAATCATGACACACCTTAAGCAAAGTATCTACATTTGTAGATCCATGATATGAGTGTCTTACCCTAGTGTCAACCCTCATTCCGTTCATGGTGTTGTGCCAGCTGTGGGTGAGGTAACAAAGCCAACTTTGCTCAGTCCCGCTTGTTTTAGTAATGCCAATACTTCGGTTAAGCGTTGATAGGCTAGGGTTTTATCTGCCGATAAGTGAACAGGCTGTTGCTCGTCTTTTAAGGCGGCTGCTTTCATACGCACCACGGCTTCGTCATCGCTGATGGGTTCTTTATCCCAAAACAATTCGCCTTTGTCGTTGATCGATAGCGCAATCGCTTCTGGCTTGGGTTGCAAAGCATCGGCGCTGGCTTTAGGCAAGTCGACCTTAATCGCTTTGGTCATCATCGGTGCGGTGATGATGAAGATAATCAGCAAGACCAACATTACATCGACCAACGGGGTGGTGTTGATGTCTACCATCGGGCGGTTATTGCCGCTTTCTAAGCCTCCGAATGCCATGATGTTTACCCCTTACGTAGCTGACTAACAAAATACAAATGTAAGTCGTGCGCAAAGCCATCTAAATCGCTGCCGACTAAACGCAACTGACGATTGAAGGCGTTATAAGCCAACACGGCTGGAATGGCGACAAACAACCCCAAGGCGGTCATAATCAATGCCTCGCCAACAGGGCCAGCAATTTGATCGAGTGCGACTTGTTGGCTGCTACTAATGGTCATTAAGGCGTGATAAATGCCCCATACCGTACCAAATAAGCCGACAAAGGGGGCGGTTGAGCCAACAGAGGCTAACATTGCCTGACCATTTTCTAAGCGGCTATTGGCAGTGCTCAGGGCGCCACGTAGTGCTTGCACCAGTAATTCACTGGCTGGCAGTGCATCAGCAAGGTGATGGGCTTGTGTGCTGTCCTGTTGTTTGACCCAGTCGCTGCCTTTTTCGCCCGCTTGTGCTAACAGATGATAAGCAGGTAATAGCGATAACGCACCCAATGCCTGTTGCCAATCAGCTGCTCGCCAGAAGGCATCTAAAGCAGCTGGTGCGCCCATACGCAAGCGACTGAATTGCCACGTTTTTAGCAAAATTACTGTCCAGCTAATAATCGACATGAGGGCTAACACCCAAAAAACACCATGCGTAACCGCATCACCCGATGTCCAAAATTGTGCAAATTGCGATTCCATTATGCTTCCTCTAAAATAAATTTTACGGGAACTTCAACCCAGCTGCTGACAGGCTCATCGCCCTGTTTTGCTGGCTTAAACTTCCAATTTTTAACAGCTGCTAAGGCCGCTTCATCCAGACGCTCGAACCCCGAGCTTTTAACCAATTCTACCATTAAGACATCACCTGTTGCCCCTACCTGAACCTTTAAGCGAACCTCGCCTTGCTCGCCCATGCGTTTCGATACTCGAGGGTAGCTGGGTTTAGGATTGTTCAGATAATCTGCTTCTGCTTTTTGTGCGCGTGCTTTGCTCACGGCTGGCGTCGCTGCTGCGACTTGCTCGCTCATCGGTTCGTTTTGAACAGTCGTTGGCTGCGCAACGGGCGTTTTCTTCTCGACAGGTTTTACCTTTTGTGCTTTAGGGATTGGTTTTGGTGGCTCTGGCGGAGGCGGGGGTGGGGCGACCTCATTTTGCACCACCACAGGTTCTGGCTCGATAACTGGTTCGAGCGGCTCAATCGGTGGCGTAGGTGTTTGCGTTTGCACAGGTGGTACTGGCTCTGGTGTGTCCAGCCAATCCATAGAAATCAGCTGCACTGGTTCTGGCTTGGCAATTTTAGGCAATTGCCATAACCATGCCGCTAGAGCGATATGCACCAGCACTACCACAGCAACAACACTTCCTGTTCGAAAAATGTTCCGCATTATTTCCAGCCAACCATATCCATGATTTTAGCCGCCTCGTTACGTTTTGCGCCAATGGCGGCAGCATTAAGTACATCGGCTTTAAAGTTTGCCACGGCATTGAGTTCTGGGTTATCGAGTTTAACACCAGCCACCACAGTAAATTCATTATTGCCATTGGCAAAATAGGCTTGTGCTTCATCGGTTGCTAAAAACTCCAATAATTTAACTGCTTCTGCTGGATGCGGAGCGTTTGTTGCCATGCCGCCACCTGAAACATTCACATGCGAGCCTTTGCCTGCCATATCGGGGAATGCCATTTTGACGCGCTCGATCACTTTTTCATCTTCTGGCTTGCTTGAGCGTGCGAGTCGCAGATAGTAGTAGCTATTGGTGAGCGCGACAGCACAATCGCCAGCGGCAATGGCGCGAATTTGATCGGTATCGCCACCTTTAGGCTTGCGTGCTAAATTATCCACCACGCCTTTTGCCCAAGCCGTTGCCTTGGCTTCGCCCTCATTCACCATCATTGCGCCCAATAATGAGAGGTTATAAGGATGCGCCCCAGAGCGGACACAGACTTTCCCTTTCATGGCTGGGTCGGCAAGTAGGGCATAGTTCTTCGCTTGCGCTTCGCTGACCAGTCCTGGGTCATATGCGATCACACGGGCACGAGCGGAAAAGCCGAACCAATGATTGCCTGCTTCGCGGAACTGTTCAGGAATGCGTTGTTTGAGTGTGGCTGAGTCGAGGGAGGCTAATAAGCCTGCATCTTGCGCGGCTTGTAAGCGTGCGGCATCGGCTAAAATAAGCACATCGGCTGGTGAACGTTCCCCTTCTGCTTTTAAGCGTTCGACCAGTTCTTCATCTTTGGCTTCGATACGATTGACTTTAATACCTGTTGCTTGTGTAAACGCGGCATAAAGCTGATCGTCGGACTGGTAATGACGTGATGAGTAAACATTGACTTCACTGGCTTGTGCCGTGGTCAATAAGCCAAGTAATGCGATAGAGAGGAGTGTTTTAGTCATCATCTTTGTTCCTATTTACAAACGTGAACTGTTATCGTTTAATAACCCTATTTGCACATATTACCGATAATCGTTATTATTTGCATTAAGTTTTTATGTTTTTTGGGATGTGTTGTCAATCATCCTCTAAATTTGACAAAATCATGCCATGATACTAATATCATTTTTGTATATCTATTGTATTACGGTTTAACTGGAGGGATTTATGCGTACCGCTGCCATTAATCTTAGAGCGATGCCAGAACAGCGCGATTTAATTGATCATGCCGCTGCACTGCTGGGTAAGAACAGATCTGACTTTATGCTCGACGTAGCTTGTGAACAAGCTCGCGCTATTGTTATAGATCAAACCTTTTTCGGCTTGGATTCCGAAAAGTACAAACAATTTAGAGAGTTGCTTGATGCACCTGTGTCTGAGAATCTTGGTTTGACACGGCTCATGAAGGTCGTTGAGCCTTGGTCTGCAACCTAATGGCTTTGGAATTATTAGCACCCGTATCGCTTAATTCAGAACATCGCTTATCTGACTTTAATTGTGGTGAGCCTTCTCTGAACGACTGGTTAAAGCGTCGATCCTTGGCAAACCAACATAATGGCGCAAGTCGCACTTTTGTTGTGACTGATCGTTTAGGGGAAGTTTACGGCTATTATGCCTTGGCTGCAGGTGCTGTCTCGCACAACATTGCCAGTGCTGCGATTAAGCGCAATATGCCTGATCCCATTCCTGTTATGGTACTTGGAAGGCTTGCCGTTGACTTTCGTGCGCAAGGGATTAAGCTAGGAGCGTCTCTGCTGAAAGACGCGGTAACGAGAAGCATGATCGTTGCTCAGCATATTGGCACGCGTGCCATCCTTGTTCATGCCATCAATGACCGTGCAAGGCAGTTTTATGAGCATTACGGATTTAAAGCTTCGCCTGTTGATGAGCTGGTATTAATGCTGAAACTTTGAACATCAGGGAGTCCCCAACCCTTTAGTATTTTTCAGCGTATCCTTCGTTTTTTATGTTTATTTCAATCGAGTGCTTTTTTTCATGAACACGTCCAATAATGCCCTGATGCTGAATCGTGTATCGCTGAATCGCGGTAACCAACTGGTGTTATCCGATTTCTCTCTCGCACTACAAATTGGTGAAATTGGCTGCCTACTCGGGCCTTCTGGTTGTGGAAAAACGACCTTGTTACGCGCCATTGCAGGGTTTGAATCCATTGCTGCAGGCGATATTGAGATCGCATCGAGTCGAGTTGCCGATGCCCAGCAGCAAAAAGCCCCCGAGCAACGGGGCATTGGTATGGTGTTTCAGGATTATGCCTTATTTCCGCATTTAAGCGTTAGCGAAAATATTGCCTTTGGGCTGCATCAATTATCTCGTTTGCAGGCGCAGGGTCGCACTCAGGAATGGCTTAATCGGCTACACCTGAACGACTTAGCACAGCGTTTACCGCATCAATTGTCGGGCGGACAACAACAACGTGTGGCTTTGGCGCGTGCCCTTGCACCGCAGCCAAAGCTATTATTACTCGACGAGCCTTTTGCTAATTTAGACGCGACCCTACGAGAAAGCCTCAGCTTAGAAGTGCGAGATTTGCTCAAGTCTTTGGGGGCGAGTGCGTTATTGGTAACCCATGATCCGATGGAAGCCTTTACCCTTGCCGATAAAATTGGCGTCATGCAGCAGGGGCAGATCGTACAGTGGGATAGTCCTTATCATGTTTACCATCAGCCCAAAAGTCGTTTTGTAGCGAATTTTGTTGGATTGGGTAGCTTTTTGCCTGCGCATCAAGGCTGTGATGAACAAATCGAAAGCTTGTTTGGACGCTTTACAGGGCAGGCAGAGGACGCGCTGTGTGGGACGCCCATCGAAATGCTGATTCGACCTGATGATATCCTTTATGCGCCAGATAGCCCTTTGACCGCTCGTGTGAGTTATCGTGCTTTTCGTGGACCCGATACCCTGTATCGTTTGTGTTTTGGCGAGCAACAAGTGAGCGCCCTCTTTCCGAGCCACATTCAATTGGCGATTGGTGACGAGGTTGGTGTCCGTTTTGATACGGGTGGGCATGTGGTGGCGTTCAAATGCGAAGCATAAGCCAGCTTGCCGCACTGGCGATTAGCCTATTATTGGTGTTGCCTTTAGGGATGCTGGGTTATCAGGCGGCGGATCTGTCGCACAGTGGCGAGCATTGGCGTCATTTGCTCGATACTTGGTTAGGTGAGGCATTACTGAATACGCTATTGCTGACCTTGCTCAGTGGTTTTGGGGCAGCCTTGCTTGGGACGAGTTTGGCATGGTTAACGGTATCTTATCGTTTTGCGGGTGGGCGTTTATTGGCATGGCTGCTCATTTTGCCCTTAGCGTTACCGCCATATGTGGTTGCGATGTTGCTGACTTGGTGGGGCGATAGTAGCGGCACCTTGCATCTGTGGTTGCGCGAGTTAGGCTGGGTGAATCATTGGGCTGATATGCGCACCTTACCTGTATTGGCAGCCTTGTTTGCGTTGTTATTTTTTCCATACATTTTTTTGTTGGCACGAGCGAGCTTTTCGCGTCAGGGCTTACAGGCATTCGAAGCCGCACGATTGCTGGGTTTATCGCCCTTAAAAGCCTTCTTTCGGGTGGTGTTGCCGATTGCAAAACCCTCGATTGTGGCAGGAACCGCCTTAGTGATGATGGAAACATTGGCAGATTATGGTGCGAGCAGTTTGTTTGGTGTGCCGACCTTAACACAGGCAATTTATCGCAGTTGGTTTAACCTCGGCGACTGGGCGTTAGCAGCACAACTTGCGATTGCGTTAATTGGTGCGGTTGCGCTGGTGCTGGTGTTAGTTCAACCTCAACAATCAACTGCTGCGGCAGCACAGACTCGGCAGAGTGCGCAGGCAAAACCTGCTCAGCTTGCCCTGAGTCGTTGGTTAATGAGCGGCTTTGCGTGGTTTGTGTTTGTCTTATCTTTTGCCTTGCCTCTGAGTTTGCTACTTTGGCAAAGCCTGTTGGCCGATACAGGGCATTGGCAGGGTCAGCAACTTTTCGATTGGTTTACCCACAGCCTGAGCTTAGCATTAGCCAGTGCTGTGTTGGCGAGTCTGTTGGCATTATGGCTGGGGTGGCAGCAGTATCGTTATCCGCATCAATTAAGCAGTTGGTTGCCTTTGCGCTTGCTATCGTTAGGCTATGGTATTCCGGGAACCGCCTTAGCCGTGGCGATTTTATTGACTTGGCAAGGGCTTGCGTTGCAAGCGGGGGTCATGGCACTGGTGTTTGCTTACTTGGTCAGGTTTATGAGTTTGTCAGTACAAAGTACACAGGCGGGCTTGGCGCAATTGTCGCCACGCTTGTTAGAGGCGGCACAGTTGCATGGTTATCGCCCCATGCAACAACATCGTCGTATTACTTTGCCATTATTGTCGCCGCATCTGTTGGCGGGTGCGCTGATGGTTGCTATCGAAGTGCTCAAAGAATTGCCAGCGACCCTAATGCTGCGTCCGTTTAACTTCGATACCTTAGCGATTATTGCTTATCAGTATGCGCAAGACGAGCGCATTCCAGAAGCGGCTAACGCCGCCTTATTGATTGTCGTTGCCAGCTTGTTGGGGTTGGTATTGGTTAAGTGGTTGGAGAAGCGGGGTTGACCCTAGTTCTTTTACCCCAACACATTCCCCAAACGCGCCACCAGTTGACTGTTTTCACTGTAAT
>DYST01000038.1:17257-19547 GCA_020726325.1 Thiomicrospira cyclica
TTTTACCCCAACACATTCCCCAAACGCGCCACCAGTTGACTGTTTTCACTGTAATCGACAGGACAGTCGATTACAGTAACGCCTTGGTGGTTGAGTGCGGTATTTAAAATCGGTAAGAGCGCGTCGGCTGATGCAACCCGAACACCCAGCGCACCAAAAGATTCAGCGAGTTTCACAAAGTCGGGGTTATTAAACTCGACGTGTGACGTTCGTCCAAATTCGCGCTCTTGTTTCCAGCGAATTAAACCATAACCAGAATCGTTCCAAATGAGTACCACTAACGATAAGCCTAAACGAACCGCTGTTTCTAATTCTTGCACATTCATTAAAAAGCCCGCATCGCCTGTGACAGCAACGGCTGCCTTGTTAGGATGTGCGAGTTTAGCGGCAATCACACCGGGTAGGGCAATCCCCATGCTAGCAAAGCCATTCGAGATGATACATGTATTGGCAACCTCGCAGCGGAACATACGCGCCATCCACATTTTATGCGCCCCGACATCACAGATCGCAATGTCGTCTATTGCCATTGCGGTGCGTAAATCCCAGATAATCTTTTGCGGTTTTAACGGAAAAGCACTCGAATTGGCATGCTCTTTTATTTCTTCAATCAGCGATTGACGTAAATGGCGGTAGGGCGATAAATCGCGCTTAGGGGTTTGTTGCCATGCACTGTGTTGGTGCGCCGTCTGCACCAGTAATTCTAAGTTACGCTTAATGTCGCCTAACAGCTCAAGTGTTGGCAAATAAGCATCATCCACCTCGGCAGGCTGACTGTCGATATGAATGATGGTGCGATCACGTGTCGGATGCCACGCATGGGGATGATACTCTGCCATATCAAAGCCGATGCAAAGAATGACGTCGGCAACCTCAAAACCGCAGTTATGATAATCGCCCACTTGTAAGCCAGCACTACCAATCGCTAAGGCATGCTTAAACGAAATCACGCCCTTCGCCATAAAGGTATTCACAACAGGGATATGGAAGGTTTGGGCAAAATCGAGCAATTGTCCTTCGGCGTGGGCGCGAATAATGCCATTACCTGCCAAAATCAGCGGACGCTCTGCTTTTTGTAGCAACGCCAAGGCTTGCTCGCGTACCTCTGGGTGTGCACCTGAACGTAGTGGCTCAGAAACGGGCAAGGGTGTCGCATCCGTTTTCATTTTGGCAATGTTTTCGGGAAAGTCGATGAAACAAGCTCCCGGTTTTTCACTTTGTGCTAATTTGAAGGCTTTGCGTATCACTTCTGGCGTGGTTTCTGGCTCTAAAATTTGGGTGGCGTATTTGCTAATCGGACGAAACATAGTTACCAAATCAACCACTTGATGCGATTCTTTGTGCATCCGATTGGTTGCTGCTTGTCCTGCAATGGCGACGATGGGTGCTTTGTCCATATTGGCGTCGCTAACCCCCGTAATCAGATTGGTTGCCCCAGGCCCTAGGGTAGACATGCACACGCCCGCTTTGCCTGTCAGCCGTCCGTAAACATCAGCCATAAAAGCCGCGCCTTGTTCGTGACGTGTCAGCACAAATTGAATGGGCGAGTCGAGTAAGGCATCCATGACATTCAGGTTTTCTTCACCAGGAAGTCCAAAGATGTACTCGACCTTTTCGGCTTCTAAGCATTTCACCATCAGCTGGGCTGCATTTTGACTCATTTGTTTGCCAACTGTTCGATGAGGGCGAATAACTTAGCAGGGTTGCCAGCCATCGGCAAATCGGTTACATACTGACCATTAATGACAAAGGTTGGTACTGCTTCGAGCTGATATTGCCCCGATAGTTTGGCAGCACGAGTCATATCAGCATTTAGGGCATCGCTTTCGTAAGCTTTGATAAAGCTTTCTTTATTGAAGGTGGCATTTTTAGCCAATAGTAAATCAGCAATATCCTGATGGTTTTTAGGTGTTGCACGATCTTTGATAAAAATATTAAAAGCATGATGATGCATTTTTGTTAACTGATTACTTGCTTTAAGGGCGTAATAGACACGAGCGAGCATTCCCCAAACAGGACTTTGGAAAACAGCAGGAATCTGCTCGACAGTAATGCCTTTTGGTTGGCTATTAAGCCAATTATGAAGCGGCGGCTCAATATCTTGACAATGTGGGCAGCCATAAAATAAAAACTCCTGCACAGTCCCTTTGGCAACCAAAGCACGTGCTGTATCGGGTAGTTTTTTATAGTGTTCACCCTCTTCAAAAGAAAACGGCATTGCCTGTGCTGTGGATAAGCTAAGCACTGGGGACAAGCTGGCAGTTAATGCTAAAAAGTAACGACGATTCAT
>DYST01000039.1 GCA_020726325.1 Thiomicrospira cyclica
CTTCTGTTCGTTTAGATGTGCGTCGTATTGGCGCGGTTAAAAAAGGCGAAGATATCCTCGGCAACCAAACTAAAGTTAAGGTGGTTAAGAATAAAATTGCCCCCCCATTTAAAGAAGTGGAATTCGAGATTCTTTATGGCGAAGGCATTTCGCGTGAAGGTGAAATTATTGATCTCGCATCCGATCTCAAAATTATGGATAAGTCTGGCTCTTGGTATAGCTATAAAGGTGAAAAAATTGGTCAAGGTAAAGATAATGTGCGCCAACACCTCAAGGCTAACCCTGAGCTGATGGCAGAATTAGACGCACAAATCCGCGCCATTAAATTACCAGTAACACCTGTTGCAGGTGGTGATGCGCCAGCCAAATGATGATTGCTTTGCCCAACTCAACAATAAAGCCGTGCATTTGCTCAGTATTCGCGAGCACGGCAAGTTAGAGTTGGCGCGTAAATTAACGCAAAAGCTTCCAGAATGTAGCCAGTGTCTCGATGATGTTTTAGCAGCATTAGAGGCGAGGGGATATTTAAGTGAGCAGCGTTATGTGGAAGCCTTTGTGCGTAAAGAGCAAGCTTTGGGTCATGGTCTGTTACGCATTAAAGCTGCTTTGCGTGATAAGGAGGCGGATGCCGATGTTGTTAGTGATGTCCTAGCTATGGATGACACAGATTGGCGTGCATTAGCACAGCAAGTGCGGATAAAAAAATTTGGTGCGACCTTAGCAACAGATAAAACTGAGCAAGCAGCACAAATACGATTTTTAAGTTATCGTGGTTTCGACAGCGACACGATAAGGTATGTTGTAAAAAATAATGATTAAACTTTTCGAGTGATGATTGATGAAAAACCTAACCTCTGCACAAATTCGTGATGCTTTTTCGGGCTTCTTTGCCGAAAAAGAACATGCCTCAGTTCATTCTGCTCCTGTTGTACCAGGTAATGATCCGACGTTGTTGTTTACCAATGCAGGCATGGTACAGTTCAAGGATGTATTTTTAGGACAGGATAAGCGTGCCTATCATCGCGCTGTCAGTGTGCAGCGTTGTATTCGTGCGGGCGGTAAGCATAACGATTTAGATAATGTCGGTTACACGGCGCGTCATCACACCTTTTTTGAAATGCTCGGCAACTTTAGTTTTGGTGATTATTTCAAGCGTGATGCTATTTTCTTTGCATGGGAATTATTAACCAAACGCCTCGGTATTCCTGCCGAAAAGTTATGGGTTACTGTGTTTGAAGATGATGATGAAGCAGCGGACATCTGGTTAAAAGAAGTCGGTGTCCCTGCTGATCGTTTATCACGTTGTGGCGCGAAAGATAACTTCTGGTCAATGGGCGATACAGGTCCTTGTGGTCCTTGTTCCGAAATTTTCTATGACCACGGTGCTGATGTTGCTGGTGGTCCTCCAGGTTCTCCCGATGCTGATGGTGATCGTTATATCGAAATCTGGAACTTGGTATTTATGCAGTTCGACCGTTCTGCCGACGGTACGTTAACGCCTTTGCCTAAACCTTCTGTCGATACAGGTATGGGTTTAGAGCGGTTAGCTGCGGTATTACAAGGTGTACACAGTAATTACGAAATCGATACCTTTGTGACTTTAATTGATGCTGTGCGTGCCTTTGCGCCAGAGACAGACATTAAACATCCCTCTTTGCGCGTTATTGCCGACCATATTCGTAGCACCAGCTTTATGATTGTTGATGGTGTGCTGCCCTCGAATGAAGGGCGAGGCTATGTCTTGCGTCGTATTATTCGTCGTGCTTTGCGTCATGGTAACAAGCTAGGGATTACAGGACACTTTTTCCATCAGTTAGTTGCACCATTAGTGGCAACGATGGGGGATGCTTACCCAGAACTAAAAGATGTACAAGCTCGCGTCGAAAAAGCTTTGTTGCAAGAAGAAGAACGCTTTGCCATTACCCTTGCGCATGGCATGAAGTTATTGACTGAAGCCCTAGCTGACTTAAAGGGCAATGAGTTGTCGGGTGAATTAGTTTTCAAACTTTATGATACCTACGGCTTCCCTGTCGATTTAACTGCCGATGTGGCACGTGAACACAATCTAACCGTCGATGAAGCGGGCTTTGAACGTGAAATGCAAGCACAGCGTGAGCGTGCGCGTAAAGCCAGCAGCTTTGCCACGGGTGAAGCGGGCGTTACCGACTTCCATCAGGCCACAGCTTTTGTTGGCTATGATACCGATTGTACAGAGGTTAGCATTGCTGCCTTATTTGTCGCAGGTGAGCGTCGTTTCGATGTACAAGCAGGAGAGCAGGCCTTAGTTGTCTTGAATCAAACGCCATTTTATGCCGAGTCGGGCGGTCAGATCGGTGATGTGGGTAGCTTAACGAGCGGGATGAACTCAGCTGCGGTTATCGACACACAAAAACAAGGTGATATGTGGGTGCATCGTATCAATGTCACTGCTGGCACACTCAGTGAAGGCATGACGCTAACGGCCCAGGTCGATGCCACCACGCGTGCTGCGGTATCGCGTCACCACTCGGCAACCCATTTATTACATGCAGCTTTGCGTAGTGTATTGGGTACACATGTCGAGCAAAAAGGTTCATTAGTGAATGATCAAGGATTGCGCTTTGACTTTTCACACAGCGAACCTGTTACACCAGCACAAATTTATGCCATTGAAGCGATTGCTAATGCCAATGTGGTACGCAATTTGCCTGTCGATATTCAACAAATGTCGATTGATGCGGCTAAGGCTAAGGGAGCAATGGCGCTCTTTGGTGAAAAATATGGTGATGTCGTCCGTGTGGTCGATATGGGTGATGCCTCTATTGAGTTATGTGGTGGTATCCATGTTCGCAATACAGGCGAGATTGGCTTAGTTAAAGTTGTTAGCGAAGGCGCAATTGCTTCTGGTGTACGTCGTATCGAAGCAGTCTCAGGCTTGCAAGCAATGCAAACTGTGCAACAGCAGGACGCACAACTTGCAGCCTTATCGGGCAGTTTGAAAGTATCGCGCGATAAAATCAGCGAGCGCATTGATGCGATGGCGACACAGATTAAAGCATTAGAAAAGCAAGTGGAGCAAGCCAATTTAGCCGTTGCCCTTGCTCAGTCAGCTGCACTTTCTGCCAATGCCAGTGTTTTTGCCATTGGTAAGCTGGTTGTTGCACAATTAGCGGATATTGACGGTAAAGCATTACGTGAATTGGCAGAACAATTACGTGATAAGTTACAACCAGCGGTGGTGGTTTTGGCAAGTGTCACAGGCGATAAAATTACCCTAATTTCTGCCGTCAGCAAAGCCTTACATGGCACGGTTAAAGCAGGTGAGGTGGTTTCTGCTTTGGCTGCTGCTGTCGGCGGTAAGGGCGGTGGTCGCCCTGATTGTGCGCAAGCAGGCGGTTCTGATGTTGCTGCCTTGCCTGCTGCTTTGGCTGCCGTTAAAGAAAGCCTAACAGCAAAAATGATTTAAATTTGACTGGGAAAAGATAAACGAAAATGGCACTGATAGTTCAAAAATATGGTGGCACATCGATTGGTACGGTTGACCGTATTCAAAACGTTGCCAAAAAAATTAAAAAATGGCAAGCGCAAGGCAATGATCTGGTGATTGTTGTTTCTGCCATGTCAGGCGAAACGAATCGCTTAATGGGGCTAGCGCATCAAATTAGCGATAAACCAAACCCGCGTGAGTTGGACATGATTCTAACGACAGGTGAGCAAGTAACCATTGGCTTGCTGGCAATGGCATTAGAAGCTGAGGGCGTGCCAGCCATTTCATTTACAGGTCAGCAAGTGGGTATTGTGACCGACCAAGCCTTTAATAAGGCGCGTATTCAGTCGATTGATGACAAAAAAATACGCACCGAGTTAGATGCGGGTAAGGTTGTGGTTATTGCTGGTTTCCAAGGTGTTGATGAAGCGGGCAATTTAACAACCTTGGGTCGTGGTGGTTCGGATACGACAGGTGTTGCTTTAGCTGCTGCGCTAAAAGCTGACGAATGCCAAATTTATACCGACGTGGATGGTGTTTATACCACCGACCCGCGTGTTGTACCTAAAGCACGTCGTTTGGATCGTATTTCATTTGATGAAATGCTCGAAATGGCGAGTCTAGGCTCTAAAGTGTTGCAAATTCGTTCGGTTGAGTTTGCGAGTAAATATAAAGTGCGTTTGCGTGTGTTATCTACCTTCGAGGAAAACCCTCAAGGTACACTGATTTGTTCTGAGGAAGAATTGATGGAAAATCCTGTTATCTCTGGTATTGCTTTTAGCCGCGATGAAGCGAAATTAACGGTATTGGGTGTGCCAGATCGCCCTGGTATTGCTTACGCGATTCTTAAGCTGATTTCGGAAGCTAATATTGAAGTCGATATGATTATTCAAAATCAATCGATTGCAGGCACAACAGACTTTACCTTTACCGTTTCGCGTAATGATTGTACAAAAGCACTCGCAATTCTCAAAGAACATGCTACCGAAATGGGTGCGAAAGAAGTATTGTCAGATACTGGCATTGTTAAAGTTTCTTTGGTTGGTATCGGTATGCGCTCACACGCTGGCGTTGCTGCGCGTATGTTTGAAGTGCTTTATCATGAAGGTGTCAATATTGAAATGATTAGCACAACAGAGATTAAAATTTCTGTGGTCATTCGCGAGGGTGAGCTTGAAAAAGCGGTTCGCTCGTTACATGCTGCTTTTGATTTAGAATAAAGTCTGTTTTGGGCTTGTATTTTAGTCGTAAGCCCATTATAATGGCTGGACTACTTGAGGTGAGTTGGCCGAGTGGCTGAAGGCACACCCCTGCTAAGGGTGCATAGGCTTATACCCTATCGAGGGTTCGAATCCCTCACTTACCGCCAAGGAGTAATAGTTTATTTCTACGCTAGTAAAAATGAATTGAAATAAGACTTGACTGGTACAGCAAATCAGTTATAATGGTCTGATAGGTTAACGCGCTCGTAGCTCAGCTGGATAGAGCATTCGGCTACGAACCGAAAGGTCAGGGGTTCGACTCCCTTCGAGCGCACCAACTAAAAACCCCGTATACTCAAGTGGTTACGGGGTTTTTTTATGTCTGCTTTCTTTCTAAAAACAGCCGAAAATAGTCATTTTCCCACAGACTTTCCCACACTAAACGCACTTAGTCGCTTCGACTTCCTTAACTTTTCGCATGTAAATAGCTTTTACTTTTTCTGATTTATGCCCAGATTCGTGCCGTGCATGGTCAGAAACACCCCCATTTTTTAACCCTTATTTTTTTTAAGGGTTTTTTAGGTTTTTTTCAATCCAGTTTTCGACGGTGGTCGAAATCCAGTGGGTGCGAACTCGATGACCGTGGATGTGAGTGATCGCTGGCGGAAGTAATTCAGGTTTAGTGTTTTTTAGTTTTCGGACGTAGCTTGGCGAATACCCTAGGATTTCGCCAAGTTTTGTCGAGTTTATTTTAAATATTTGTGTTACCATAGGCGTACCTATAATGTTGTGTGGTTGTATTTCGAGACCAGTGAAGCTTCTACCTTTCGCTAGTTTTCTATTCGGGTTTTGTGTTATTATCAGTACAAATGTACTCATTGTCAATGGATTTTTATTTTTTATGGGTAATTATTTACACATTGGGCAAAGATTAAAAGAAGAGCGTGAGCGAATTAAACTCAACCAAGATGATATGGCTAGCATTGGCGGGGTGGGTAGAAAAAGCCAATTCAATTATGAGTCGGGTGAACGATGCGCAGATGCTTCATACCTGTCAGCCATTGCAAAAGTTGGTGCGGATGTTCAGTATATCGTAACGGGGCTACGTACTAATCATGAAGAAGGCGACAATACTGAAAAACAATTGCATAATCCAAAAGAAATTGCTAAGAAAAGTTTGGAACCAGCTGGTTTTTCTGTTGTCGAAAGCCCCAAGTCGGTCGTGCTAAACTGGTCTCGTTTTAGTTTCCCTTCCTTTCTTGTTTCTCACAAAGAATTTAATCTAAGAGTTTTTCTTGAGATCTATCCCAAAAAAAGATTAGGTCTAAAAATATCTCCAGATAACACGCCTGACTTTGTTTTTATTTCCGAAAGCGAAACCCAAAACGCAGGTGAAATTGTCCTAAAACATTTTGAAAAATACGGAAAACGATTGGTTTCGTCCGATGAGAACCCCACCACCTTCACGAGAGATGAAGTCGAATTGATACTTTTATTTAGAAAAATGAACGATGAACAAAAAAAATAATAAACCTAACTGCCTCATCTTTCGCGGAACAATGTTGAGGTTGGTAAAGTTCTCATTCTAATATTCTAAAACATCATTTGATTTGTTTTTTATCGCATTTGAGATTTTGTGTTAATATCCTCCTTGAAAGATACGTTTCAGCATTGGAGCGAAATAAAATGACAACACTTAGCAATAACGGAAAGTCTGGTACAGTAAAATCACTTCTGACCAAAATTAAAGATGCAAAGAACCGTAAGCCTAGTGCGCTTGAGCGCATCGGTTTCGCCGCATCTAGCAACATTGAAACTGACCATTGTATTCGTGCAGAAACAATATCGGTTCTTACTTTAAAAAAACTGAGGAATGAACTTGATGTCAGTGAGGATGTAGCACTTTCATTGGTTAGTATGTCTCGTGCCACGATAGCAAGGCGTAAAACATTAAAACCTGATGAAGCAGGTAGAGTATTCCGCATTGCCTCAATTCTAGCTTTAACAGAAGAAGTTCTTGGAGATCACGATAAGGGTGTACGCTGGCTAAAAAGCCCTGCATACTTCTTGGGCGGAGAAAGTCCTTTAAGCCTAACAAGAACCGAGGCGGGTGCTGAAGAAGTCAGAAACCTTTTGTTTAGAATAGAGCATTCCGTTTACTCATGATTGTTTACCGTTACTTGAAAGAAAAGTATCTTAACGATCCTTTGAGCGGGGAAGGTGCTAAAAGAGTAGGCGGCAGATGGAACTCGCCAGGGACTTCCATTATTTATGCCAGTTTAAGTGCGTCTACTGCTCAATTGGAAATACTTGCTTCTGTTGCTGATCCTGATGCATTGTCACTGTTTAGGTTAGTTTGTATCGAATTGCCAGATAACTTTTGGAAAATTGATGTCGCGTCTCTTGTAGAAGTGCAAGAAGCAAAAGGTAGTGATAAGGCATGGGACAGTCAGATTCATCCCGAATACACACGAGAAATTGGTGATTTGTGGGCACAGGAAAAGGATACGATTGCTTTAATGGTTCCCTCGTCGCTTTGTCCACTTGATTATAACGTGCTAATCAATACAGAGCATCCAAGCTTTAAGGAACAGGTTTCTGTTGTTGTGATGCCTGCATATCAGATTAGCCAAAGATTGTTGGTGAAAAAATAATTTCGTTTTTTTCCAGAAATACTTGACCATTACAAATAAGGAAGATTTTACCCCCCCCTTTCGCGTCCCCCCAAGGGGACTTGAAAAATGGGTCGCCGTTTATAGAACACTGTCAAGAGGAAACAAAGAGACTAAAATATAAGCCTTTTTGCTTTCTAAAAGAAAATCCATATGGGCAAGTATCTTTCGCTTGTCACGATAACGTCACTGTTAAGTCATCAAAATTTAATGCTTCATGCGTAAAATCGCAGACTTTGTCACTGTTTATGAGGAAATAAGTTATGATGCATCTAAAGTATTTTGGGTCTGTTTTGACCCTATCAAGTTTGTTGCTATTGCAAGGCTGTGAGTTCAATAGTGATTCAAGTACACAAGCAGAACCAGAAATTAATGTCACGATTTTGCATATCAACGATCATCACTCTCATATTGCAGGTGACGATACAATTGTCTTAACCATCGACGGCAAAGCAAGCACAGCAACCGATGTGGGCAATATGGCACGTGTTAAAACAGCGATGGATAGCTTGGCGGCTGGTAAGCCCAATGTGCTGAAACTTCATGCGGGTGATGCAACTGTTGGTACGCTTTACTACACCTTATTTAAGGGTGAAGCCGATGCGAAAATGATGAACACAATTTGTTTTGATGCAATGGCAGTGGGAAATCATGAGTTCGATGAAACGGATACACGCTTAAAGTCGTTCATTGATGTCTTGCACAGCGATACAAGTTGTAAAACGCCTGTATTGTCAGCAAATATTAAGCCTAAAGTGGGCACGCCGCTAGCACCAACCAAAGTAGATGACTACATCAAACCTTATACCATTAAAACGATTGACGGCGTAAAGGTTGCTATTGTTGGTTTGACCATTAAAGGCAAAACCCAAAACTCATCTAGTCCATTAGCAACAACGGTATTCGAAGATGAGTTGGTTGCAGCGCAGCGCACCATCGATGACTTAAAGGCACAAAATATTTCACGCATTATTGTTTTGTCTCACGTTGGCTATCCTTATGATGTTGAGTTGGCAAAACAATTGACCGATGTTGACGTTATTGTTGGTGGTGATTCGCATACCCTAATGGGGGATTTTTCTGCTTATAAAATTGTGAGCAATAACAATAGTTACCCGAGTATGCACACCAATAAAAATGGTCAGTCTGTCTGTGTTGCGCAAGCCTGGGAATATAACAAAGCGATTGGCGAACTCGCTGTTAGCTTTACTGAAGATGGCGCAATCAAAGCCTGTTCTGGTACGCCACACATCATCCTTTCAGATAAAATTACACGTAAAGATGCTGCTGGAAAAAGCTATAGCATTAAAGATGCGGAACTAACAACTTATCTAAACAGCGTCACAGCCAGTAATGGTAAATTGATGGTTGCACAGCCAAATGCCACTGCTAAGGCAATTTTAGATGGTTATAAGTCGCAGGTCGATGTGCTCAAAAACGAACAGATCGGTGTTGCGTCTGAGTTACTCTGCCATGAACGTATTCCTGGTGGTGGTTTATCAAAAACAGCAGGTTGTACCGATGCGACACGTGCTCGTGGTTCTGACATTGCTAACGTGGTCTCACAGGCATTTTTGGTACAAAGTTTAACCTCTGAAATTGCCATTCAAAATGGTGGTGGTGTGCGTATTGATGTGCCAGCAGGCTCGATCACGATTGGTACTGCTTACACCTTATTACCTTTTGCCAATACCTTAACTGAATTGAGTATGACTGGGACAGAAATTAAGCAAGTGCTTGAAGAAGCTGTGGAAAGCTCGATTAAAACAGGCGGTTCTACAGGCTCTTATCCATATGCAGCTGGTTTGCGTTGGTCTGTTGATTTAACACAGCCTTTTGGTATGCGTCTTTCTCATTTAGAGTACAAGGCAAAAGGGACAACGAATTGGGTTGCTTTGCAAGATGCGCGCACTTATAAAGTTGTGTCTAATAGCTTTACAGCACAAGGTCAAGATGGTTATCTTACGTTCAAAACAGTGAGTAATCGTGGTGATGCGCTGAACACTTATTTAGATTATGCTCAAAGTTTTGTTGATTATGTCAAAAAAGTAGGTACGCTGAACAAGCTACCAGTAGAAGATTATTCAACACAGGTATTTATTAACGCCAGTGGTGTGCGTCAGTAAATAACGAGATGATGCCATTTTAATTTATTTGGCAACAAAGAAAAACCCTCTGAAAAGAGGGTTTTTCTGATTCTAATGCTCATTTTTTAGTGAGACAATATTTTTTGTCCTTTATTGACAGTCATGCTTTTAGCAACGGTCATTGCTGGTGTGGTGCTGCTTTTTTCGCCTTCACGTGGCATTAAATACCATTGAGATGTCGCGCTATCGGCAGTAAAATTAACGACCATAAAGCCGCGTTGACTGACGTTAAAGTATTTAATGCCCGTCACAAGTTGCATAATACCAGCTTCGGTATTGGCTTCTGCTTCTTTAGGAATGGATAGGTATTTTTCTAATCCTGGTGATGATACTGCTGGTGTTGCAAATTCAACACCAATAGCCTGTCCACTCTGATCGACAAGGTTATTTGCCCACGCATTATGGGTATCACCTGATAAGACAACCAAGCGTGCATCGAGTGCTTTTGCCGTACCAAGAACGATTTCGCGCTCGACTGCATAACCATCCCATGCATCTAAATTGTAAGGAATAGCAGGGTTGAGGCTTGGATCGAGTAAACTGCCGTAGGTTGCTAAGGTGGTTTGTGTATTCACTGGCAGACTACTGAACACTTGACCATACAAAGCAGCATCTGCCTGTTTTAGAGTTTCGGTGAGGGCGATTGCCTGATTGCTGGCTGATAATGTAGCAAAATTAGGAATGGCAGCGGCATAATTATTAATCGTACCATTGGTTGTTAAGGTGGTTACCACGCCTGTTGCCAAGGCTTGATAGGCACTTCCAGCCATTTGGTAGTTAACGAGGTTTTGTGGGTTTGGATTACCAGTGGCAGGGTCAGGCTGAATAATAGAAGCAGGAAGCCACATTTTACCCATTAAAATTTGCTGTCCGAGCACTTGCCATGTCACCCCACGTCCAACAGAATCTTGCAATTGAGCTTGTAACCAGCTGCGTTGATCTGTTCCCAACAGGGTGCGTGCTGGATTCGATAAGTCAGCAGTAAATTGAGTTGCGTTAAAGCCAGTGCTGGTCATATAGTCAACATAGTCTAGTTGCTTGTCACGACCAATAATGCGTGTATCGAGCATTAATAGCGAAACAAGATTGCCAAAATCGAAACGGCGGTAAATTTTAATACGCTCTTGCTCAATCACAGGGGCACGCACAGGAAGCCATTCATACCATGCCTGAATCGCAGCCAGTTTGCGTGTTGTAAAGTCGCCTTCGTTTGTTTGATGGTTTTGAGCCCCATCTTTGTAAGTATCGTTGGCAATTTCGTGATCGTCCCAAACACAAATAAATGGCGAGGCAGCATGCAATTTTTGCAAGTTTTCATCGCTATGATATTGGGCATAGCGCAAACGGTAGTCAGCAAGACTGATACACTCTGTTATTGGGCTGTGAACACGATTGATGCTTTCTCCAGTTCCTGCGTCTGGGTAACCGTTTTTATCATATTCATAAATATAATCACCAAGATGTAGCACTGCATCGAATTGATTAGCCAATGTCGCAGCATAACCATATGCATGGAAAAAACCTGCTGGATAGTTAGCGCAAGAGAATACCGCCAGTTTAACATTGCTGGTATTGCTTGGTAGGGTTTTGGTGATGCCTGTTGCAGAATAGTGATTATTGGCATGAAAACGGTAGTAGTAAGTCGTTCCTGCTTGCAGTCCTGTTACATCGATTTTGATGGTATGGTCGGTTGCTTTGCCTACCTTAGTGCTTGCCTGATTGACTAAGCGAGAAAAATTAGCATCGCTCGCAACATCCCAATTTAAGGTGATTTCTGCATCGTTTTCAACGCTGACACGTGTCCAGATAATCACACGATCTTGCATCGGGTCACCACTGGCAACCCCATGATGAAAGGCAACATTGAGCGTATCATCGTCAGGGTTAAGTTGACAACCTTGTAAACCAGAAGAGACGACGACTGTCGCGCTGCTTGCAGCCAGTAATTTTAGAAAATCGCGGCGTGTTAATGCATTCATGAGCTAATCCTTAAGCGTTGAAGTAAAAAAGCACGATAACATGCCGATGCTGCGCTAAAAATTAAGAATGAATGACATTTTGAGTAGAGTGATGTGTAGTGAATTTCATTTTTATGCAATAAATTTATGCTATCATCCAAGAAACTAAAATTTTTAACTGTTCTTTGTTTTTTAATGTTCGTTGGTAACTACTCAGTCTATACATATAGTGTTTTATGTCTTACCAGAACACTATATGTTGTTTTTATGCTTTTTTAATACGGCTATTTTTAAGCAAGAAATGCTAAAATTTCTCTCAAAACATGCATAAAATCACTTAACTTATTGATTTAAGGGACTGAGCAGTTACGTTCGTTGAACTCATAATTGCATCGTTTTTGTTGCTCAAACTCATGGGCGCAAGCGGTTAGAGTAAGCACGTTTTTTACCTAAAGCTCAAAAGGAGTTTAACATGACAATTCAGTCTAAATTATGGCTTATGACCTTTGTATCTGTTGCTGCCCTTGTTGGGGTTTTTGGTTCTGGAAAAATGGGTATTGATTCTTCTTTGCTCAATTTTGATCAAGTTGTTGATGAACGCGTGCCGAAGTTAATTGAATTACAAGCACTCAATTTGCGTACAGCACGGACGCAATCCGATGTGCGTGACTATATTTTGGTCAAAGACCATGAACAGCGTCTTGAAATTGAAAAACGTGTGCAGTCTTATCGTGTTCTCAACAAAGCTGCCTATCAGTTTGTTGAGACACGCATATATTCTGCTGAAGGTCGCTCTTACTATGATGCAGTCATTCAAGCGCGTGTTTCTGTGGCTAAAAATAACGATGAAGCAATGAGATTGGCTAAAGCGGGTCAGGAAGATGAAGCGATTGCACTCATTACCAGCAATACGGCAACAGTGCAAAGTACCGCTTTTCGTCAAAGTTTACAAAACTTTGTTGATTATCAAGTAGCACAGACCAAAAAAGCAGCGGCGCAAGCAGCGCAGGATGCAAGTTCTTCTAATTATTTGATGATAGGAATCGCTTTGTTTGCCATGTTGTTGTTGGTTGCGATTGCCTTTTTTGTGATTAAAGAGGTTGCTAATTCCATTAAAGACATTGTAACTCGTGTTACGGAAGTTGCACAAAATATGTCATTTAAGACTCGCCTACCTGTAAGTCAAGATGAACTCGGCGCAATTTCTGTCGGGTTGAATCAGATGTTGGGTGGTGTTGAAAAGTCGGTATCTGACATTCAGCGTGTCACTCAGGCTTTGGCAGCTGGTGACTTTAGTCAACGCATTACCGAAAACTATACAGGCGACTTGGCAATTTTAAAAGAAGCTGTGAATGCCTCAATTAGCAATATTGAAACGGTCATGCATCAACTGTCGCAGGCAGTGACGGCTTTGAAAACAGGGGTATTTGCGCATAAAATTCAAGTAAATTACTCTGGTGCATATGGCAAAATGCTCGATAGTCTTGCACAAACGATGCAAGGATTAGATTATGTTATTGCTGAAATTAATACAGTCATGCAACAGGTAAGCAAGGGCGTATTCGATCAGCGTATTCAGTTGCAATCGCAAGGTGATTTGCAGACAATGACTATCTCTATCAATAAAACAATTGATGATTTGGATAAACTAACAGCAGCATTAGTCGCAATGGCGAATGCGCAAGAGCACGGCGATATGACCATGACGCTATCTGGTAACTTTCAGGGGCGTTTGAAGGTCTTACAAGATGCACGTAGTGCTTCGACTGCTAAAATGAAGGAAGTTATTCAAATATCCATTGGCGCATCAGATGTGGTGAGGACTGCCAGTGATCAGGTGTATCAAGGTGCATCAGATTTGTCGAGTCGTGTGCAAGAGCAAGCATCGGTACTGAAAGAAGCCAGTGCGACTATGAATGAAATGTCGCAAGCCGTACAAGAAAATACCACTAATGCACGTAAGGTTGCAGATTTGGCAAAACAAGTGCAGCATAAGTCGAATGATGGTGTTAGTGTAATGCAAGAAACAATTACTGCGATGCAATCAATTCGCGATTCGAGTTACCGTATTTCAGATATTGTGACTTTAATTGATGGTATTGCTTTCCAAACCAATTTATTAGCATTAAATGCAGCCGTTGAAGCGGCACGAGCTGGCGAGCATGGTCGTGGTTTTGCCGTTGTCGCAAGTGAAGTGCGTGCTTTAGCAGGTAAGTCTGCTGATGCGGCAAAAGACATTAAAAACTTAATTGCCGATAGTGTCAATCGTATCGAAAATGGGACACAGCTTGCCGATAAGTCGGGGGTTGTGTTGAATGAGATCAGCGACTCTGTCAAAGAAGTTGCCACCATGATTGATGCGATTGCAAATGCTTCTAATGCGCAAAGCAATGGTATTCAGCAGGTACACAATGCCATTAACGATATTGATCGTGTGACGCAAGAAAATGCAGCTTTGGTAGAAGAAACCAATACCGCTGCCCATAGTTTGGGTCAAGAAGCACAACAGTTACGTCAAGCGATGTCTTTTTTCCATACAGGTACGTCCAATAACGTCTCGACAAAAATGACGCATCACGTGCCAGCACCAGCACGGAAACAATTAGCATTACCTTCTGCCAAGAAGCCTAAGTCTGATACTTGGAATGATTTCTAAATAGCTTTTCTGTGCCTTAACTAAAAAACCGCTCATTTCTGAGCGGTTTTTTTAACATTGTTAGGCTTCGACACAATACTTAACATCTAACACAGCATCCAAAGCTTCGATTTTATCCATTAACGCCAACCAATCTTGATCGATTGCAAGTGATAACTCTAAATGAATGCGTGTTTGCTTGGCATATGCTGTGGCAATGGTGTGAAAATGACCAATACGAATCCCTGTTTTAGTGAGACAAGTAACCAAATCAGCGAGTAGGTTATCGCGTTCAATTGCAGTAATATCTAAGCAGAGTTGCGTTTCTGGGCTGGTATCATTGCCCCAGCGCACGCGAATGAGTCGTTGTTGACTATTGGGCGATAGTGCGAGTACATCGGGGCAATCTTGACGATGGATACGCAAACCGTGGTTACGTGTGAGTAAGCCAATAATGGCATTTGGCGGTTGTGGTGAGCAACATTGCGCTAACTGCGCACTAACCTTGCCAATACTCGGAATAAAGATTTCGGGTGCTTTAGTATTGCTACTTGTACTCGCATCGCTTGTTTTTGGCGTTTCGATGCGTGGATGCAAATATTCTTGCACCGCACGAGAAAGCTGTTCGCTGTTTATCTTGCCCTGACCAATACGAATGGCAAGTGATTTTTCGTTATCAAACTTTAAGCGTTCGAGTAGAAACGGCGTAAATTCGGAGCTGAGACGAAAGCGACTACGCAAGCGATCCAGTTGATTTTTACCTTCAATGAAATGGGCATCGGCATGTTGTCGATTGAAAAAGTTACGTACTTTATTTCGGGCGCGATTGGTTGCCAAAAAATGTCCCGATAACCATTTTAAGCTCGGCAGTCCATTTTTTTGACTAAGAATTTCAACGCGGTCACCGTTGCTCAGGGGTTCGTCGAGTGGTTTGATCTTGCCATTGACAATCGCACCACGGCAAGCATGACCTAAGTCTGTATGAATGTTATAAGCGAAATCGAGCACGGTTGCCCCTTGTGTGAGACGTAGCAAATCGCCTTTAGGGGTTAGGGCAACAATATGCAGACCTTCGAGCTCTTTTTCCCATGCTTCAAAACTGAGGGCATCCAATTCACCAGAGAGACTATTGCGCAAATTGCTGACCAAATTTGCCAGTGCGTTATCTTGTTCGTTGCCTTCTTTATAGCGCCAATGTGCAGCAACCCCTTCTTCTGCGCGTTGGTGCATGCTATGGGTACGAATCTGTACTTCGATCGGCCAACCTCTTGCACCCAATAAAATGGTATGAATGCTCTGATAACCATTTGCCTTAGGACGGGCAATATAGTCATCAAACTCGCGTAATATCGGTAGATACTGCTGGTGCAAAATGCCTAATACGCGATAACAATATTCGATACTGTGCGTTAAAATCCGTAATGCGTGTAAGTCGTAGAGCTGCTCGAAGCTCAAAGATTTATGCTGCATCTTTTTGTAAATACTATAAATATGCTTCGGACGACCATAAACCTCGCACACGAGACCTTCTTGTTGTAAATACTGCTGAATATGGGTGATGGTTTGGCTGATAAAGGTTTCTCGTTCTGAACGCTTACTTGCCAGTGCTTTAGCGATATTGGTGTAGGTGTCGGGTTTGGCAAGACGAAAGGCAATATCTTCCATCTCCCATTTCCAAGTCGATAAACCTAAACGGTTCGCGATGGGTGCATAAAGCGATTGCGTCAGTAGGGCTAATTGCTGTTGTTCGTTTGCCGTTAATGTTTTGAATTGACGCAATTGTGTTAAATGGCTAGCAAGCGCGCTCAGTAATACGAGCGGGGAGGCGAGCAAGGACAAAAGCATACGACGAAAATCTTCCCATTGTTCAGGGTTTTCGGGTAGGGTTTGCGCGAGGTGCTGACGTTGTTTTTCCCAACGCAGAAGCTTTTGTCGCAGCCGACAATCGGTTGCTTCGCAGTCTTTTTCTTGTTGCCAATCTTCGAGTAGGCGCAGCAAACTTTCTGGTGCGGGAAGTTCTTGCAGTAAGGGCAATGCCTTTGCAAGGTCGGCAGGTAGCGTGTTACTAGGATGTTCGTTCATGGTTATTAGGGTCATTTAAGCGTGATGATCTTTTTTTGTGTTGTCACTCATTTACCATAGTTGCTATATTTTTGTTGACGCTAGCAGTTTAGCGATCATCGCGTTTTATACCAAACCAGGTAATAGTCAGAATAAGTGACACTGAGAATAAAGCAACATACCAAAATCCGTGTTCATTTTCTGCAAAAGGAATACCACCAACGTTCATACCAAATAATCCAGCAATCATGTTAACAGGAAGTGCTAACACACTGATTCCTGTGATAATGTATAAGCTATGATTGGTTTGTTCGCTAATAATAACAGCGATTTCTTCTTGCAATAATTTGATGCGCTCTTGTAAGCCAGACATATCATGTAGTGCTGTCGAGAATTCTTCTGTTGCTTGGCGTAATTCGTAAATGTCTGCTTCTGAGATCCATTTGGGTGGGCGATTAATCAGACGAAACAGAGCTGAAGGTTCGGGAGCAAGCAGACGTTGTAGGCGAATTAAAACGCGACGTAGTCCACCCAGTTGATTGCGCTTATAATTGAGTTTGCCTGTTAAAAAATTATCTTCTATGACATCAATTTTAGTCGTCACTTCACGCATAATCTGTATCATGACCTCTGCCTGATCGCGAAATAGTTGGGCAAGTAAATCTGTGGGCGATCGAAAAGGCGTGCCCTGTTGCACAATAATACGCAGTTGGTCGATGGATCTGAGCGGTTTTTGACGCACGGTGATTAGGGTGCGATTATCAGCACTAACCCATAGTGTCGCAATTTCAGAAGGCTCAAAATCAAAACCGTAACGAACATCGTTAACCAACGCCAATAAATGTCGATCAGCGAGCTCAATTCGCGTTGAGCTGGCATGTTCGGTAAAAGACTCGTAAAACTGATTTGGTAAATCCAAATTTTCTTCCAACCAGCGTTTGGTCAGATTATTGGATAAATTGAAATGCAACCAGATAAAATCTGTTTCAGTTGTGTCTGAATCTCCTAAGCGTTTAAACCAGCGTGATGCTGCGATTAAATCAATCGGTTTAGCCGCATGATTTTCCATGAACCAAAAACCGTATAACAATCCCTGATTATTATCAGTTACATGCGGCTTGATAGCGTCAATCGGCACGATAGTTCTTCCCTTAATTTGCGAAACGCATTTGCCACGACTGAACCGTATTTTCTAATAAAGTCGCAATGGTCATCGGACCAACACCACCTGGTACAGGGGTAATCCAACTCGCATGTTCGGCTGCAACGGCTGTTTCGATGTCGCCACACAGACTACCATTTTCTAAGCGGTTAATGCCGACATCAATCACGATAGCACCTTCTTTAATCCAGTTACCAGCGATGAAGTTGGGAATCCCCACACCCACAACCACCAAATCGGCACGCCCCACTTCTTCTTGCAAGTTTTGGGTGGCACTATGACAAATGGTGACGGTAGCGCGTTCATTCAGTAACTCTAGCATCATTGGCACACCGACGATATTACTCGCACCGACCACACAAGCGTGTAATCCGCGCAAAGGAATGCCTGTTTTAGCGAGCATGGTCATCACGCCAGCGGGGGTGCAAGGGCGCAATAAAGGACGACGCTGTGCTAAGCGTCCAAAGTTGAATGGGTGGAAACCATCGACATCCTTAGCAGGGTCAATACGCTCTAATAGCATGTCGCTATCAAGATGCTTTGGTAATGGCAGCTGCACCAAAATACCATCGACCAGCGGGTCAGCATTCAATTGGTCAATGAGTGCCAGCAATTCTGTTTCTGTTGTTTCAGCTGGTAATTTATGGCTAAACGAGGTAATGCCTGCTTTGGCACAACCATTTTCTTTGTTGCGCACATACACCTGAGACGCTGGATCGCTTCCCACCAACACTACCGCTAAACCAGGGGCACGTTTGCCTGTTGCCGTAGCTTCACTGACCGTTGTTGCCAGTCCTGCAATAATTTCATCACGAATAACATTGCCATTGAGAATTTGTGCGCTCATTGTCCTTCTCCTTACAGGGTTTTCATTACGGTTTCAGTGGCTTCTAATGTGCGAACAATATCTTCATCGCTATGTGCAATCGATAAAAAGCTGGCTTCAAAGGCTGATGGCGCTAAATAAATACCTTGGCGCAACATGCCGTGGAAAAAGGCCTTAAAGCGTTCGATATCCCCCGCAACCACTTGCTCATAACGCGTTACTTGCTTATCTGTGGTGAAGAAGAAACCAAACATGCCGCCGACGCTGTTGGTGGTGAAGGGGATGCCAAGTTTGTCAGCAACCGCTTGCATGCCCGTTGTCACCGCTTGCGTTTTGGCACTTAAACGAGCATAGAAATCAGCTTCTTGTAATAGTGCCAAGGTCGTCAGACCTGCCGCCATCGCCACAGGGTTACCCGATAAAGTGCCTGCTTGATACACAGGGCCTAAGGGTGCGATGCGTTCCATAATCGCACGTTTGCCGCCAAAAGCGCCTACAGGCATACCGCCACCGATGACTTTACCAAAGGTGGTTAAGTCGGGCGTAATGCCATAATGCGCTTGTGCGCCACCCAAAGCGACACGAAAGCCCGTCATCACTTCGTCAAAAATCAGCACTGCGCCATATTGATCGCAAACCGCGCGTAAGGTTTCTAGAAATCCAGCCTCTGGCGTGATGCAGTTCATATTGCCCGCAACAGGTTCGACAATAATACAAGCGATTTGTTCGCCGATTTCGCTAAAGCAAGCCTTAACTTGTTCACTATCGTTGAACGATAGGGTAATGGTTTCATTGGCAAGACCTGCAGGCACACCGGGTGAGCTAGGGACTCCCATGGTTAACATGCCAGAGCCTGCTTTTACCAGCAATGAGTCGCCATGACCGTGGTAGCAGCCTTCAAATTTGACGATTTTATCGCGCCCTGTATAGCCACGTGCCAAACGAATCGCACTCATGGTTGCTTCTGTGCCGCTCGAGGTCATGCGAACCATGTCCATGCTCGGCACAAGTTTACAAATCAGGTTAGCCATATCGACTTCAGCCGCCGTCGGTGCGCCAAAACTCAGTCCATGAACAGCAGTATCACAGACCGATTTAAGAATATCATCGTGAGCATGACCTAAAATCATCGGCCCCCAAGAACCCACATAGTCGATGAATTTATTGTTGTCTTCATCCCAAGCGTAAGCACCTTTTGCTTTCTTAAAAAAGATGGGCGTACCACCAACATGACGAAAGGCACGAACAGGTGAGTTGACACCACCTGGGATATGGGTTTGTGCTTGTTCAAATAGGGCTTG
>DYST01000040.1 GCA_020726325.1 Thiomicrospira cyclica
TTATTATTAGGGCACGGTAACGTGCCTTAATTTTATCTAAAAACATAAGGAATAAATGAATGAAAAATTTCGATGTGATTGTTGTCGGTGGTGGTTCGGGTGGTTTGTCGGTTGCTGAACGTGCGGCAGAGTATGGTGCTAAGGTATTGTTGATCGAGCGCGACCGTATTGGCGGTGCATGTGTCAATCGTGGCTGTGTGCCGAAAAAAGTCTGGTGGTATGCCGCCAGTCATGCCGCTGCACTGAACGATGCCATGGGTTGGGGCTTCACGCCACAAGAAGGTAAAGACTTTGCCTTTAACTTCGATTACACCGACTTTGCCAAGCGTCGTTTGAACTACACGTCGGGTATTGGTGACTGGTACGGTGGCTATCTGGAAGGCAAAGGCATTACCCGTGTTGTCGGTGATGCGGCGCTGGTTGGCACACATCAGGTTCAGGTGAATGATGTGGTTTATACAGGCGAACGTATTGTGCTATCGCCGGGGAGTACGCCGATTGTACCACCTGTCGAAGGGGCGAGTTTGGCTGGTACGTCGGATGATGTCTTTAAGTGGGAAGACTTGCCCAAGTCGGTTATTTTGATTGGTAGTGGCTACATTGGGGTCGAGCTTGCTAGCGCGATGAAAGCCTTTGGTGTGCAAGTGACCTTGGTCGATATGGTCGATCAGCCTTTGCCTGCATTCGATGCCGACATTCGCAATACCTTTGTTGAGGTGTTGGACAAAGAAGGCATTGTGTTCAAAGGCGGCATAAAAGTCAGCAGCTTGGTTGCTGTCGATGGTGGTGTGTCGGTGATTGGCGCAGACGGTCAGTCTTGGACAGCGGAAAAAGTCATTTGGGCAGTGGGGCGCAAGCCTGCAACAGCGAACCTTGGCTTAGATGCTGCGGGCGTGGTTAGCGAACGTGGTTTGATTAAAGTCGATGAATGGCAACAAACCAATGTGCCGAGCATCTTTGCGGTTGGTGATGCGACAGGTCAAATGGCGCTCACGCCAGTAGCGATTGCAGCGGGTCGTCGCTTGGCAGATCGTATTTGGGGCGGAAAAGCCAGACGTAAGCTCGATAACAAATATGTAGCGACGGTTGTTTTTACCCATCCACCGATGGCAATGATTGGCTTAACCGAAACAGCGGCACGTGCTGAACACGGCGCAGCGGTGACGGTGTATAGCAGCAAGTTTACACCGATGCGTCATTTGATGTCGGCACATCCACAGCCTGTGCATATTAAGTTGGTGTGCGTGGGTGAGCGCGAGGAAGTCGTCGGTGTGCATTGGTTGGGCGAAGGTGCTGATGAAGGCATTCAAGGCTTTGCCATTGCTATGGGCATGGGTGCAACTAAAGCCGATTTCGATAATACCATTGCCGTGCATCCAAGTATTGCCGAGGAGTTGGTGACTTTAAGATAGGTTACTTAGCACTGTTGGTCATTTCTGCCGAAACGCGTTCAGACATGACCAAACAGGTCTATCATTTTGTTACAATAAGCCGCATTGTTGTGTGCCCTGCCAATAATAAAAGTGTGCAAAGGTAGTTGGTATCATTCATGTGCCTTTTTCTGCGTGAAAGTTTAACGCGTCTTAATTAGATGAAATTAAAGGCTATTTATTTGGTAAGCCAGAGCCAGCTCAAACGTGGATTAGTCGTTGGCAGCATCAGAAAAATTCATGACATCGATTTGATCAGGCGCAGCGCGGCTCGCTAACAACTTGTCGAATCAAATCAACCAATTGCACAGGATGAAAAGGTTTGACAATCCAAGCGTCAGCACCCAGTTGGCGTGCGCGTTCTTTAGAGTCATCGTGACTATCTGCCGACAAGATAATGATCGGTGTGTGGTGATGTAACGCCAGTTTGCGCATCTCTGTCAGCAGCATTTCACCATGCATTTTTGGCATAGACCAATCGATCAAAATTAAATCAAATGCGGTATGTTTTGCCAATAACAAAGACTCAGCACCAGTCCCAACAACCGTTGCTTTAATATCAGACGCATTTTTTAAGGTCAAACTAATGAGTTGACGAATGGTAATATTGTCATCGACGACCAAAACATGCATAGTAATTTCCTATCTCAAGCAAACATAACCACCTATTATAGATTAAAACGATTATGAACCCACAAGTATTGTGCAGGTGCATATGCAATATCTGCTTCGAGTAGCTGCATAAGTTGTTCTAAAGCAAGTGCATCATCATCGTTTGGGAAGTTTTCTTGTACAGGCAGTATGTCTATCTGATAACGCCCCTGATCCGTTAAGCGACAGAATAGCGGAATCAGCAGCGCATTGGTGAGGCGGGCAATGCGAGCAATCGAAGGATGGGTTAGGGTATCATGACCAAAAAAAGGCACGACAATGCCATCACCTCTATTGCGCTGATCGGGTGATAACCAGACGAGTTTGCCTTGATGCAGACTACGCAGGATTTCTTTGATTTTGCGGTTAGAAATTGCGCCAGCAGTATGACGGCTACGGTGACGCGACATAAACCATTCGAGCAGTGGATTTTCGTGCGGACGGTAGACAGGATGAATGGGGGCAAGACTGCCAGCCAATAGTCCCATCGCTTCCATATGCACACTATGAAAAACGCAGACAATCACGCCTTTTCCTGTTGCTTGTGCTGCTTGCAGATGTTCTAATCCTGTCACATCCAAACGATTGGTAAAATCTGTCGCACGTCCAAACCATACCGCTAGCATTTCGAGAAGGCTCATGCCGAGCTGGGCAAAATGTTCATGTAATAAGGATTCGCGTTCCGTATCTGATTTTTTGGGAAAGCATAACGCCAGATTACGCTGTGCGTAGTCGCGTCGTCTGTGTGCAAAACGACGCAGCACACGCCCCAAGCCACGACCAATGCGCCATAGAATTGGCAAAGGAAGCTGTGCAATGAGCCACGCAATGCCCAGAAAAAACCAAATGAGCCAATAACGTGGGTGGTAAAGGGCTAAGGGTACAAAGGTCATCTAAACTCGCTATGGGCAACCAAGTCGGCGTATTGCCCGCATTGTTGTAATAGCTGTTCGTGATTGCCTTGCTCGACCACTTTGCCCTGCGATAGTACAACGATGTTGTCGCTGTGTTGAACACTGCTTAAGCGATGGGCAATAATCAGTAGGGTTTTATGACCGTGTAATTCACGTAGGGCTTGTGTGATTAAGCGATCTGATTCAGCATCAAGCGCAGAAGTCGCTTCATCCAAAATTAGGATGGGCGCGTTTTTATAAAAAGCACGTGCCAATGCCAATCGTTGGCGTTGTCCACCAGATAAGCGTGCGCCACCTTCACCCACTTGGGTTTGTAAGCCATCGGGTAGTTGCTCGATAAACTCCCATGCATGAGCAGCTCGGGCAGCAGCTTCTACACGTGCGAGGTCGCAATGATTACGGCAAGCGCCGTAAGCAATATTGGCGGCAATACTGTCATCAAAGAGTACGATATGCTGACTGACCAGCGCAAGTTGATTGCGCCAATCGCTGAGGGTTGCCTGTGCAATATCTTGACCATCGCACAAAATCTGCCCTTGTGTTGGTTGGGAAAAGCGACAGAGTAGATTCACTAAGGTGCTTTTTCCACTGCCCGATGCCCCAACCAAAGCCCAAGTCCGTCCTGCAGGAATATTCAGATTAATGTCAGATAAAGCAGGGGTTTCTTGTTCGTGGTAGTTAAACGTTAATTGTTGAATATCAATCTGTCCACTGACTTTTGTCAGTGTTTGTGTGCCTGTATCTGGTTCATTGACCTCATCGAGTAGGGCAAAAATCGTGGTTGCTGCTGCTAGCCCTTTTTGTAAGGGTTCATTGATGCCCGTTAGGCGACGAATCGGCTCGAACAGCATACTCATGCCTGTAATAAAGGCAATCAGTTGCCCAGGACTCAGTAGCTGCTGTGCAGACAGTTGTGTTGCCACATAAATGACACAGGAAACGGCAACCGCAGCAATCACTTGTACTAAGGGGACATTGGCACTGGCAACTTTGACTATGCTCATGGTTTGACTGCGCAAGCGTTCGACGGCAGCATCAAAACGACCTTGCTCGTGTGCTTGCCCTGCATAGATGCTAATTTCGCGTCGTCCTGTTAGGGCTTCATCCAAAATGGCGGTGACTTGCCCCATGCTCGCTTGTACTTCGCTGCTGCTGGTACGCATCAGACCACTGGCTTTACGAATAATAAAAGAAGCAATTGGGGCAATGGCGATAATAAACAACGTTAGATGCCAACTGGTATAAAGTAAAAAGCCCAATAACCCTAAAATAATGAAGCTGTCACGAATGACCACAATCCACACTTCAGATAGGGCATTAGCCACTTGGGTGACATCAAAGGTCACACGCGAGAGTAAGTTACTACTACCAATCGCTTGTTGACGATCAATGGGGAGGGTCATCATTTTAGCGAACATGGCACTACGTAAATCTGCCATTGTTTGCTGTGCCACGCCTTGACTGAGTACGGTTGCGGCATACTCTGCCAATCCTTTGGCAATAAAAACCGCTAAAATCGCAAGCGGAACCAACAGCATGGCTTGTTTGTCTTTCGCAATCAGGCTATCGTCAATTAATGGCTGCATGAGGGCTGGGAGCATCGGCTCTAGTCCAGCAATCACGCCCATTGCCAACAAAGCAAAAGCAACGGTGCGCCAGTAGGGTTTGAGATAGGCAATTAAGCGTAAATAAAGTTGGCGACTATTTAACCCATATTTTTCATTAGACCGCATTCTATGCCTACCCCCATGCTAACGGCGTTAATTTGGTTATTTTGTCCGCTTGTTTGTCGACAATAGGCTTGCTATTTTCTTCGCACAAGCGAAAAAACTGCCTCAAATTTCCACTCGTTATCATTGTGTGTTCTAATAAAAATTCTGGGTTCATTCGCGGCGCAAAATCTTATCGGTTAACACACCACCTAACCAGCTGCTATCAAATTCAGCTTCGAGTGCTTTTTGATCGTAAACATCATCAACCCAGTGCAAAAAGGGTAGGGGGTTCTCGGTGTTGGCTTGATAGCGTAAAAAGTCAGCAAAGAAAAAATCAATCATCCCTGTTTTGGCAAACTTAAAATGTCCGTAGTACCAATCTAACTCGTGAATGGCTTCGTCAACTGAGTGTTCTGCAATCAAAATACGGCAGAGTGTTGCCATTAAGCCTGCACGGTCAGCACCCGATTTGCAATGAAATAAAATGGGATATTGCACGCTCGCCAATAAGTCTTTGGTGGCATGAATGGCTTCTTTACTGGGTAGATCGCGTGAAAATAAGCGATGGTCAATCATGGTGATGCCGAGCTTGTCGCACGTTTCTTTTTCGAACATCCAAAAGCTACTGCCATCATTTTCACCGCGCAGGTTGATAATGGTTTTAATGCCATAGTCGCGTTGATAGCGTGCAATTTGACTGGGGGAGGGCTGACTACAACGATACACATCGGGCAGTACCCGATAAAAATTGTTGTACAACAGGCGAATGATGCCATGATCTTGCAAGTGCATATGCAACCATGCAAGCAGGCGGTGGTGGGGTTTATCTATTCTCAAGGATGTTAGTTCGCTAGTTTAATGGCGGCAAAAACAAGCCCACCAATGGCAAAGGTTTGTAATAAAATGGCACGATAAATATCAGCGGTTAGTTTTTCTAGTCGAGCTTCTAAGTAGTCTTTGGTAACTAACTCTTCACTTGTTGCTTCTTTAAAAGCTGTTGCAACAGCTTCAGCTTGAGATTGTTCAAAGCCAGAATCTCTTAGTTTTTGTGTGAATTTTAGGGTATCAAATGCAATAGACGACATATGAACATCTCCTCAATAATGGCGTTATAATAACATATCGCCCACTCTTAAAATACAAGGACGCAATTATGACCATTCGATCTTTTAACGAAATTTCACCTGCTATTGCGAGCAGTGCTTATACCGATCCACAAGCCGTGGTGATTGGTAATGTCACCATGGGTGAGGAGAGCAGCATTTGGCCTTGTGCTGTGGCACGTGGTGATGTCAATTTTATTCGTATTGGTGATCGTACGAATATTCAGGATGGCAGTGTATTGCATGTGTCTCATGATAGTGATTTCGGCAAGGGCTATGGCTTAATCATTGGTAACGACGTGACGGTCGGGCATAATGCAACCTTGCACGCTTGCACCATCGAAGATGAAGTGTTGATTGGCATGAATGCCACGGTACTGGATGGGGCGCATATTCCAATGCATTGTATTATTGGTGCGAATTCATTGGTAGCACCTGGCAAAAAACTAGAATCGGGCTGGTTGTATATGGGTATTCCTGCCAAGCCTGTGCGCCAACTAACAGAAAAAGACATTGCTTTTTTTAAGTATTCGGCACAGCACTATGTTAAATTAATGCAGATGTATGCATAATTTTTTCTCTTCAAATAACGCCTTTTAACAAAGGGATGACTGTAGCAGCAACAACAACAGCAAGCATCCACTTGAGAACTAATAGTTCTTTCTGGATATCTTGGATGTCAGCTTTGGTTGGGAGAGTTTCAGAAGAAAGCGCTTCTGCTGCTTTGCGTGCGTTTTCTTCCGATACGCCTACAGTACGAAATGCCTCATACACTTTCGAAATCATGATTGCCATGCTCGTTGTACTCCCTTATGATCAATTAATAAACTTAATGAGTACACCTACCATGCCAGCAATGGCAAAAGTTTGAATCAACATCGCTCTGAATATGTCAGACTTCATTTCTGCCATGTCTTTACGTAGGCTGGCCTCTAACACGGTAATGTTTTTTTCTAGTACAAAAATATCAGACTTAGTTGCCAGATCTTTCGTATCTTTAATCTGACTCATTGCTTCATTAAAGGCCTTGGCTTCTGCTTTCGCCTGAGCTTCTGGCACGCCAGCATCAGTGAGGGTTTCCATGAATTTTAGGGTATCAAAGGTTACACTGCTCATGTTAAAGACTCCAGTATCGTGTTTTTAGACACCATCAGTATAACCCCTAAAACGAGCTGATTAAAAATCAGCCCATTCGTCCTTGCCTTGAGCAGGACTGGTGTTTCTGGCAACAGGTGCTGCTAACTGGGCTCTTGCTTTTGGTGCTGTTTTATTTGCTGGTTTGCCTAATAAAGCGGCTGCTTTCCTGTCAGATGTGCCACTGAGGACACGGCTTTCTTCGGCTGAAATGGCAGTTGTAACGACTTTTGTGGCATCATGCAGTTTGCTTATGGCATCAAAAAACGCTGCGCCAGTGCCTTTCATGCTAATTAATTGTCTGGTGATGGCAATCAGTTGTTGTTGGCTCTGATTGATCTCGCTGAGATTAGCTTCTGGCACAGTTGAACGCCATTGCGCCAAAGGATCTTGGTCGATGGGGTTGTGTGTTTCTAGATTCAGTAACCAGCCTTCCATATTCATCGACCAAACACGAATTGCACGACGTGCTTTGGCAAAACGGAAGTCGTTGGCAATGCTTGCCTTGCTTAATGCTTCTGTCATGAGTCTTGTGCTAAATAGCGATGCAGCAACTTCGAGTTGGTTGGCGGCTGCGTTTGCTTGTTCAGAAGAGGAAGCAGTTTCTTCAACCAAGGCTGCAATTTGTTGCAGGCTATCATCCATCAGCGAGATGCCTTTATTAATTTCGCTCACGCCTTTGGTTGTTTCGCCAACACCAACACGCATACCACCAATCGCACTGGTTAAGCCTGCAACCGAATGCGTCATTTTTTCAATAGCACTGCTTGCTGAAGCAAACACCTGTCCACCCTGACGAATATCGGTAATGGTTTCGTTAATTAAGTCTTTAATGTTTTTAGCAGCATCGGCTGATTTTCCAGCTAAAGCACGTACTTCGCCTGCAACCACTGCAAAACCACGCCCATGCTCGCCTGCACGAGCCGCTTCGACAGCGGCATTGAGTGCCAATAGATTGGTCTGGAAAGCAATGCCATCAATCAGTCCAACAATTTCTTCAATTTTACGGCTTTTTTCTTGAATCGCACTCATGGCATTGCCTGATTTCGCAACGGCTTCGCCTGCATCGGTGAGTTGATGTCCTGCTGCATCAGCATCTTTGGTCATGCGCAACATTTGTTCGTCGAGCTCATGGCTGCGGGTGCTGATATTGTGCGTTGCAGCCGCAATTTCTGCTACTGCGGCTGCTTGTTCCTGCACACGATCAGATACATTCTGCACACCAGAATTCACTTCGTGCATATTGTGTGAAATACGCAGCGCATTTGAATTGACTTCTGTCACAAAGGAGGCTGTGTTGCTTAAGGCAAGATTTTGCGCAAATTGGAGGTAGCCCATTGCGCCTTTTAGCGTTGGCTGCGGCGCGCTATCGAGTTTGGCATTTGCCTGTAAGTTTAAGTAACGTCCCGTTTCTTCAATCAGATGGTGCAGGGTAGCAACAGTGTCATTAAAATGCTTCGCAAGGTCAAGATGGTGTCCAGATAGATTTTGCGTGTCAATTCTGGCTCCGCCAAGTAAGCCATCTTTCATGGCATCAATGGCAGCAACAATACGCTTACCCATGCGTGCTTCTTTGCTCACGTCTTGCAATACGGCGATACTGATTTGGCTGTTGCGCTTATGTTCCAGTTTAAAATAATAATCCCCATCTAGACAAATTTGCTCTTCTTTAATGGCAAACAGCGGACTTAAATCACAACCCATTTGTGTCGAAATGGGTTGTCCGAGCAGTTTTGTGAGCATGGCTTGACGTTTGTTAATCAGGTCGATTGCCATTTGATTGGCAAACGTAAGTTTGGCATTTGCATCGCCAATGAGAACAGGCTTGGGAAGAATAGTGAGTGCATTTGCAAGACGTGCATAATTATCCTGAGTTTTTTGTACGTTTTGCTCTGCTTCAGCAAGTTGCAAACGAGTACCTGTTAAGCTGGCTTCTAGATGCGCTGATTTGGCTTGCGTACGCATCATTAGTATGCCAAAAGTTAGAGCCGCTAACCCTAAGACAACCGCCATTAAAATACTAAAGTCCATGCTATGTCACCTTTTAAATAAGTCATTAATCAATATGCGTTGCACTACTTTACTCCACGCTCTTAAATTGTAGCATGTTGTTGATGGTTTTTAACTAGGTGGGCTAAGTAAAAAAATAAAATGACAAATTATTTTGCAATAGGTAATGCCAATACCGTAATTTCTTCGCGATCATGATAGAGTTGGTGCGCACGCAATACATGGGTGTCTCGCAGATTATTCAGAGTTGCCATACATTCTTGAATCATGCCATAGCGTTTTTTCATCGGTAGTTTGAGGTTAAACAGTGCTGCTTCTGCCCAGCCCTCTTTAAGCCATTTGGCGACAAGGGTGGCTACGCGATCGGGTTGTTCGACCATATCGCAGCATAGCCAGTGCACAGGATGACGCGGATGCCAGCTAAAACCATCAGCACGGATGTGTTCAACTTGTCCTGTTTTCATTACTGACTCTGACATATTGGCATTGTCGATGGCGGTAATGAGTAGACCTTGTTGTGCTAACCACCAAGTCCAACCACCGGGAGCGGCACCTAAATCGACCGCACTCATGCCAGAGCGTAGCCAGTGTTCGCGTTCTGCTACCGTTAGTAAACTAATCGCTGCTTCTTCGAGCTTTAAAATAGCACGGCTGGGTGCATCTTTAGGTAGCTTAAGGTGCATAATGCCGCCAGCGTGTGGGCTAGATTGGGTGCGATAAGCCAGCCCAACTAAAATGTGTGTGCCTGATAAAATGAGGAGGTGCAAGCGAGGTAGGCGTTTGTCGCTTTCTTTATACTGCCCCAGTTTTTTGAGCGCTTGGCGGGCGGCATTGGTCAGGCTACGTGCGAGTCCACTAAATTCTTTACCGTCGTTGGTATCGGGAGTTTCGGCAATGATGTCACTGACAGTTTGTGTGCCGAGTAATTCAAAGATGCTGGCTAAACGATCGTCTGTTGGCAAGTTCGTACATTCGCCAAGCATGGGTACGTATTGTCGAGCAAAAATCCAATTGGATAAGCTCAGTTCATTCGGCAATCTGGCAAGCGACTCGAAAGTACGAAATACAGCGTATCCGCTATTGGGTGTGGTTTGCACATAGCCACCAATTTGGGCTTGCGCACAAAGATCCTTAGCTTCATTGGCGACTTCGCTTTCAAATCCAGCGCGTGAGAGCAGATAGAAGCCTGTATATTGGGGGGATGTTGTATTCATAACTTCGCTTTTTAGAGACATCTTGCCATTATCGCATAGCAGCAATAAAAAAGCCTCGACAAGTCGAGGCAAAAAGGGGATTGTTTATTATCTCTCATGCAAAAGATAACAACTCTCATTGTAACCTTTTTGCGGTAAAATGCAACAATAATTACGATATATGCAATAAAATGTCTTATGGTGTTATTTTTGTTACTGTTTTGTTCGTGTTATTTGTTTTTGGCTTAATGATTCAGTCGTTTTGCAAGTGCAAGACTGGTGATGCTTTTGCCTTCTGTTGTGATCAGGTAGCTATATTCTACGCCCAGTTGTTGGGTAATAGTGTGCCATTGTTCTTCTCCTGCAATGAGTTGCGATAAAGCACCGACCTCGGCAATCAGGGCATCATGATGAATGGCTGTACTGTGTAAAATATGGGTAACAGGTTGACCTGTAAAAGGATGAATAATATGGCTAATTTTTTTTCCAAGATCGGTATAAAAGCGTTCGTAAGTCCCCGATGAGCAAGCGGCTTCACCATCCTTAAGTGTTAGACTTGCTTTAGCACTGCTTGCCTGCAAGGGGTCATTAATACCGATGCGCCATAACCCTTCGGGTTTTTGCCCGAGCACCTGAATATCACCACCGATCGCAATGGTTGCATTGATGATGCCATTTTGTTTTAATGTTTCGGTTGCGGCATTCAACGCATATGCTTTACCGCTTGCACCGAAGTCCAAGCTAACCGCCGAGTTGTTACAGAATATAATATTGTCATCCCAAAAAATATTCAAAATGCTGGCATGTTGTTCCACCAAAGCCTGCACAATGTGTTGATCGGGTTTTTTGTTGTCCTCATAACTATTTTGGTGAAAGCCCCATAGTTTGATGAGTTTGCCAATACCAGGGTCAAATAGTCCGTTGCTTTGTTGACATAAAAGCTGATTGCGCTTAATAAAGTTGGCAACTTCGTTATTAACCGCAATGGGTCTGCCTTCGTTAATAGCCCCGTTGATTTTACTGACTAGTCCGCCTTTTTCCCAAGCATGCCAGTCGCTATGGATTTGTTGAAATCGTATATTGATGGCAGAAAAAGCACGAGTGGCTTGTTCTGCTGTGTTGGCATAAAGGCTAATGCGTACCAGAGTGCCAAAAACAGCGATGGTTTCATTAAAAGTCCGCGAGCTGCGATTGCAGGCGGGAAGCACGGCTAAACCAGAGGCAAGAAAAAAATGAAACAGATTGCGACGAGAGATATTCATAACGCTTCGGACTTGTATTGATTGATGTCTAGCATGTTAGCATGAAGCACTTTTGTTATGAATGCTGAACATGATGAAATACAAGCAATTGATGAATAATAAAGAGCAAAAAAGAAAAAGAGAGGATTTATGAGTTTTTTAGCACCAGAATTAGCTGCCCCTGTTGAGGCATTTGCAAGCGCGTTAGGAATTGGTTTGTTGATTGGTTTGGAACGTGAGCGTTTACCAGACTCAGCAGCAGGTTTGAGAACCTTTTCATTGGTTGCACTGATGGGGTGTCTGTTTGCGATGTTAGGTGAGCAGGGTGGTGGAGCTTGGTTGCTTGCTGTTGGCTTATTGGTATTGGCGATGGCGATGGTTGCCTCCAACTTTTCCAGTCAAAATGAAGAAAAGTATCGTGGTTTTACTTCAGAAGCGGCCATTATTGTGACCTACGGGTTGGGTGCTGCTGTCTGGTTTGGTTATACGACATTAGCGGTGATGTTGGCAATTTCTACCACGGTTTTACTTTATTTTAAGGCAGAGTTAAAACAGTTTAGTGAGCGTATGACGGCTAAAGATATTAATTCGATTTTACAGTTTGCGGTTTTATCTTTGGTCATTTTGCCCATTTTACCCAATACCGATTTTGGTCCTTTTGATGCCATAAATCCACGTCAAGTATGGTGGATGGTGGTATTAATTTCGGGATTGGCATTATCAGGCTATTTGGCGTTACGTATTATTGGTGCGCGTCATGGTGCGGCTTTGTTAGGTATTTTTGGTGGCTTGGCTTCATCGACGGCAACGACAATGATGTTTTCGCGTCATGCGGCACAACATCATCATTTGGTGCAAATGTCAGCCATTGTGATTTTAATTGCGAATGTGATGGTGATGATTCGTATTGGTATTGTGGCGAGTTTGGTTGCGCCAAGTTTGATTGAGCCGATTACGATTATTTTTGCTTGTGGTGTGATTCCCGGTGTATCGGTTGCTGTTTATCGTTGGAAGCAGTTGAGTGATGCAGGGGATTTGCCGATGCCAGAGGTTAAAAATCCGACAGAATTGAAAACAGCACTATCTTTTGGGTTGATTTACGCACTTGTTTTAGTAACGGCTGCTTGGTTACAAAATATTGCTGGTAATAGTGGTTTGTATATCGTGGCTTTGGTTTCGGGATTGACCGATGCGGATGCGAGTGTCTTATCGAGTTTGCGTATGTTTAATTTAGATCGCGTGACTTTTCATGATGCGGTCGTTGCGGTGACCCTTGCCCTACTTGCCAATCTGATGTTTAAGATTGGCTTGGTGGTGAGTATTGGCGGCAGTTTGTTAGCACGTCACGCGCTATTTGGGTTAATCATGATTGGCTTAGGTATGGGGCTTGGATTAGTGTTGATCTAAGGCATCAAACAGTAAGCCAGCGATATTAACCCTGCATTGTGCGTCAATTTCGCGAATGCAAGTCGGGCTGGTGACGTTTATTTCGGTGAGGTAGTCGCCAATCACATCGAGTCCGACAAACCGCAATCCTATTTTTTTTAGTCGCTCGCCAACTTGCTCGCAAATCCATACGTCACGCTCCGATAACGGCTGTGCGACACCCTTGCCACCTGCTGCTAAGTTGGCACGTGTTTCGCCTGCTTTGGGAAACCGTGCAAGGCAGTAGGGTGCTGGTTTGCCATCAATCAGTAAAATGCGTTTATCGCCTTGCGCAATTTCGGGCAAGTAACGTTGCGCCATCATGATATGCTTGCCATGACCTGTGAGGGTTTCGATGATCGCGCCTGCATTAGGGTCGTTGGGTTGTAAGCGGAAAATACCAGCGCCGCCCATGCCATGCAGGGGTTTGAGGATAATATCACCTTGATCGCGCCAGAATGCCCGAATGTCACTTTCGTTGCTGCTGACCAATGTCGGGGCGATGCAGTGCGGAAATTGCAGAATAAACAGCTTTTCATTGACATCACGTAAGGCTTGCGGGTCGTTGACGACTGTGACACCAGCGGCTTTGGCATGATCGAGTAGCTGGGTGGCGTAAAGATAATCCGTATCAAAAGGTGGGTCTTTGCGCATTAAAATGATATTAAAGTCGGCAAGTAAAAAGGTGTCGATTTCATCTAGGGTATAAAAGTGACTGCTATTATCGGTTACGCTGATTCTTCTGACGTGAGCAATGGCTTGTCCATTACGAAAAGCTAAGTCGCTTGCTGTGCAATAGAAAAGTGCATGTCCGCGTGCTTGAGCCTCTAACATCATGGCAAAGCTGGTGTCTTTGTAGGGTTTAATGGATGCAATGGGATCCATGATGAGAAGTGTACGAATCATACTTGTGCTACCTTGAGTTCTCGTGCCGCTGCTACTAATGCCAAGCGAGCGACAACGCCATAAGCATAAAAGCGGTTGGGGGCGGCATCAGGGTTAAGGCGTGTGTCTGGTTGAATACAGGCGTCGCTAAAGGCAAGGGGTTCAAAAAACATCCCTGGAGAGTTGAGGTTATCGGTGATGGTTTTGCCTGTATGGACACGATAAAAACCACCCACCACAGCATGATCGATCATGTAAATAACAGGTTCTGCAACAGCATCTTGTACCGTCTCAAAAGTATAAACACCTTCTTGGATAATAACCTGTTCGCTACTCAACCCATCTTTACCACTGGTCATTTTTTTGCGCGCATTTTTATTTAGGGCGGCAAGTTCTTGAGGGTCTTGAATCGACATTACGCCCATGCCATATGTGCCTGCATCTGCCTTAACGATTAAATAAGGTTTTTGGTCATGAATATTATGTCCATCGTAGGCTGTCTGAATGTCCGTCATGAGTGCTTGGCTAGTTTCGATCAGTTTATCGATGCCCTCACCATTCTTGAAGTCGATGCCATCGCAAGTGCTAAACAGTGGGTCGAAAAACCAAGGATCGCAATCAATGATTTCAGCAAATTCTTGTGCCACATTGCGATAGTGTGTGAAGTGCGCGCTTTTGGTGCGACTATGCCACCCTAGGCTTGGTGGGGGGAGTAGCACTTGTTCAATATCGATTAAAATATCGGGAATGCCAGATGATAAATCGTTGTTGAGCAATACGGCACAAGGAAAAAAGCCACTAACCCCTACACGATTGCCTTCGCGCATAATGGGTTCTAATTGAAGTGGACGACCAGAAGGTAACTCGATCGCTGTCGGTGCACTGATCTCTGGATTCAGGCTACCAATACGTACCGCATAGCCTGCATCGCTAATGAGGTTGGCGAGGGTGCAGAGGTTTTCAAGGTAGTACAAATTGCGCGTATGATTTTCAGGAATCAATAACACACCATCGGTGATGGGGCAGGCACGTTCAATACCATGCTGCACGGCAGTAATCGCTAGTGGGCGTAGGTCTGGGTGTAGGTTGTTAAAACCAGCAGGAAAAAGATTGGTATCAACAGGGGCGAGCTTAAAGCCTGCATTGCGCAAATCGACAGAGGCATAAAAAGGGGCGGGCGTGCTGCGAAATTGACAACGAAACCATGCTTCAATCGCTGGCTTTTTTGCGAGTAATTTTTTTTCAATGGTGAGTAATGGGCCTTTAAGCGCCGTTTCTAGGTGGGGTACAGCAGGTAATAGGGGCATGACACTTCCATATCATTCAGTCAAAATAGATGCTTAGTCTAGCATAGCTTAGAGGCAGGGACTATTTTTTGTATTGTGGGTGATAGGCATCTAACCACACTTGCGTCAGTGCCTCCGCTTGTGCGAGTTGTTCGGGCGCGAGTGCTTTTGCTAATTTTTCTTTGGCAACAGTTGCTTTTTCATAGCCATTGATACTGGCGATACTGAGCCATTTGTAAGATTCTAGATCGTTTTGATCTACGCCTTTTCCTAACCCGTATAAAATGCCGAGATTATTTTGTGCTTGCGCATGATTTTGCTGTGCTGCTCTGGCATACCACGCCACAGCACGTTTGTAGTCTTTTTTAAAAACTTGCCCTGTAGCATACATAGAACCAAGGTCGTTCTGTGCCTCGGCGTTGCCCAGTTCGGCAGCGCGTGAAAACCAAGCAAAGGCTAGTTTGTAGTCTTGTGTTACCCCCTGTCCGTTGGCATAAGACTTGCCCAGCTGGTATTGCGCTTGCGCGTTATTGTCGACTGCTAATCGTTGCCACTCTGCCGCCGAAAACGCATAATTGCCTTGTGTGTAAGCCATTGCGGCTTCTTCGAGTCCAGCTTTAACAGGCTGTGCTGCAAGAGCGATTAGAACAGATAATCCTAATCTGAGCGTGTTCTTATTCATTATTCTTCCCATAACTCGTTAAAGTCAATTTCAACACGACAGTCATCATTAATGATGAAGGTGTGCGTTTCGATGGTGGCATCAGTTTGTTTGCGGTATTTGCCATCGATGCGCTCAAAAATATGGGCAACTTGGTCCTTGGGATTAATCAAGATATACCAGCGAACGCCTTCTCGCTCGTAAAGGTCGAACTTGATGGTGCGGTCTTTGTGTGCGGTACTGGGTGATAATATTTCGATAATTAACTGCGGCGCGCGCGTTAAATACTGCCCCATCGCTTTAGGGCAGATAATGAGGTTATCGGGCTGTACGGTTGTGTCTTCGCTTATTTTCCAATCGACAGCTTGCAATGTTTGGCAATGCGGACAGTTTTTAAGTTGTTGTGCAATTTTCCAATGCAATGTTCCCGTCAATGACTGATGTCGAATCGTTGGTGCTGGCGACATAGAATAAGGAACACCCTCGATTAACTCCCAGTCGCCTTCCCATTGCACATAGTCGTCGTACGTGTAGCGCGGTAAGTATTCGCTTTTTAGTAGTGCGCCCATGATTCACCTCGTTTTATGATTGTTAATAGTATAGCAGAATGAATCTTTAGTTAAACTCCTCATGGGTCATACCCCAAGTTGGGTGCTAACCAACGTTCGGCTTCACCAATGGTCATGCCTTTGCGTTGGGCGTAGTCTTCCACTTAGTCATCGCTTCCTTCAAAGCGGGCTATTTTCATGTTAAACTCTTGACGAACAATGCGCTTAGCTGTCATTGTAACTTTCTATTGTCTTCCAAAATGAATAGATAAGCAACTTACGTGAGTTTATAGGAACGGCAGATTCAAGTAATCAGTGCATAGCCCATCAATCACGACAAGGAACATTGCCATGTTAAAAGAATTGAGCGTTTCAAAGTTTAGAGGCTTTCATGCGTTGACTATCGCTGTTCCCAAGGTTCTGATTTTGATGGGACCGAACAGCTCGGGTAAAACCACCGCACTTCATGCGATTCGTATTGCTTGTCAAGCTGTTTTGCTGGCTTTTGAAAATGAAAGCAAGTATTCGCTCAGTGATAACGCAATTGAGTTTAAGGATTTTGTCATTCGTGATATTGCTCAATTAATGCCTGTAGCCGATTGGCAGGCCCTTTTTGTCGATCAAATTGTTGGCGAAAGTACTCATTTTACAATTACCCTGACGTTTGAAGAACATGATCCTATTAGCCAGATCAAGATAGAAGGCAAGTACGCACGTAATGAAAGTCTTAAAATTTCCGCAACGGTAGAAGCCCCATTGTTAGCTGTAGAGATTAACGGTCTTTCTGCCAAAACTAACGAATATAAAAATAAGATTGCTGATTTTTTTAGACGTCATTTGCCCAAAGCTATTTTGATTCCTCCTTTTTATGGTGTGATTCGAGACGAAGAATATCGAGCTAAGGCTGTTGTAGATTCGATGGTGGGTTCGGCAGATCAAAGCCATGTCGTTAGGAATATGATTTCCCGCTTAACGCCGCAGCAATTCACGCAACTCAATGCCTTTCTAAAAGATATGATTGGTGCTGAGTTGGTGCAAAGAACGCAAGGCGATGCGGTGGAACAGGTCAAAACCCTACGTGTGACTTTCCGTGATACTAACGGTGAGCTGGAGTTATCTGCTGCTGGTGCAGGTTTGATTAATTTAGTCGCGATTTATTCATCCTTAGCGCGTTGGCAAGCCGAAAGTGCAGAGCGACAAATTATTTTTTTATTAGATGAGCCAGAGGCGCATTTACACCCTAACTTACAAAGTTTCACAGCGGATAGGTTAGCGACAGTTATTACATCAGAATTTAATGCTCAATTGATGATGGCAACCCATTCGGTTGATATTATTAATAAGGTTGGTGAAAGAGAGGATGCGGCTGTATTTAGAACCGATCGCCTAGATAAAGTGAACGGTGGGCAGGAACTCATCGGGCAATCTGCACTATTGGATGATATTTCCCAATGGGCAGATATGACACCTTTTTCAATGATCAATTTTTTTGCCTCGAAGCGTGTTTTCTTTTATGAAGGTCAATCGGATGGCGATATCTTAAAAAAGTGTGCCGATATTCTTTATCGTAATAATCCAAAGAAGAAAAAAAGCTTTGAAAAGTGGACATTCGTTAAGTTAGATGGGTCGGGCAATGAAAAGGTGTCTGGCATGTTGGCACGACTCATAGCGTCAAATTTAGTGCCAGCCAAATTAGATATTCAGCAATTTAAGATATTGGTTCAGCTAGATAAAGACTATTCAGATCAAATAGCATCTTATGAGCCTGTATCTGATGTTGATATTCTAACCTATCGTAATGTCTGGAGTCGTCACAGCATTGAATCGTTGTTTTGTGAGCCCGATACTTTGTTGCATTGGTTGAGGCTTAACGATACATCAATTCAACTGTCGGATATTGAACATGCGATTCAATCAGCTAACCATAATAATGATCTTAACCAATATGCTAGAGAGCAGAGGCAATCGTTTTTGTTCAAAACTCTAGCAAAAACGGATACCAATATTACGGAAACAAATCGTCAAGCCTCGCAAGATATCAATTCTTCGCCAGAAGTGTGGCAAAGAGGTAAAGACAGAGCTTCAACAGTGCTTGGATTAGTCAAAGGTACGCTTGGTAAAAGTGCTAATAATATGACAACCTCACTGCCTAAACTGATTGAACGAGCTGATTCAAATCGTTTTCCAGCGGGTAATCAGGTCGTCATTCCTGCTGAAATCAGGATTTTATTGGAATGGATGGTGGAGAATGCAGGGGGATAATATCTGTAATGGTCGACCTCTTGAAAGGCGATGGGTATCGTTGTCATGTAATCGATCCAAATCTATCAAGCAAGCTTCTGATTTTTTGCGGAGAATCTAACCCATGGAGGAATAATTTATGCCCTACATGGTGTGTAATCTGTTCTTCTGGTGCAATTTTTACTAAAACGTCATAGTATTGTGTAGCGATATTAACATCTCCTTTGGCTAAAAAGTACAATGCCAAAACGCTGAAAAAACCGCTTACTTCAGATATGTGAAATACTTTACGATCAGGGTAAATTAAGGCTAAGTTCAATTTTGAGTCAAAAATATCAAGTACTTTATCAAGTTCATTATTACGAATACACCGCTCCGCATAGCCTATTTTAGCAAACAAATAAGAAGGGTTTTTTGCATAATTCAACGCTACTGTTTTTTCATAAGCCTCCTTATCGCCTATGCCATTATAAGCAACACTCAACCAGTTATATAATTCAGGTATATCTGGATATTTCGTGATAAGAGTCTTTAGTCTTGCAATAGCCGCTTCGGGATTTTCTTGTGCGAGATGATACAAATCATCCGATTGCTCATCAATTTCAGGTGGCAAAACGCTTGGTAACGGCTTTGTTGTAATACGATACGATGACTCATATAACGTGTCCTGAACAGCAGGTTTTATTTTTGCTTGCAATTTTTGTGCTTGTTTTTGTTGTTGGCGTTTACGTTGTCTTGCTCGTTCTTTACTCATAAAATACCCTTTAAATAATTAGGTGTGAATTCGTGGGCTTTCATTAGTTAAACTCCTCAGGATCATACCCTAAGTTTGGGGCTAACCAACGCTCGGCTTC
>DYST01000041.1:0-2497 GCA_020726325.1 Thiomicrospira cyclica
AGTGATATTGTCACCATTATTGATAGCATTGCTTTTCAGACCAATTTATTAGCGTTAAATGCAGCGGTAGAAGCCGCTCGTGCGGGTGAACATGGCAGGGGTTTTGCGGTGGTTGCAAGCGAGGTTAGGGCACTGGCAGGCAAATCAGCCGATGCTGCGAAAGACATCAAACACCTGATTACCGACAGTGTTAGTCGCATCGAAAATGGTACGCAGCTTGCCGACAAATCGGGCGCGATGCTTAATGGCATTAGTTCATCAATTGCACAAGTTGCAACGATGATTGAACAAATTGCCACAGCTAGTAATGAACAAAGTACAGGCATTAATCAAGTGCACAGAGCTGTTGCTGACATTGACAAGGTAACGCAAGAAAACGCGGCTTTGGTCGAAGAAACCACTGCTGCAGCCGAGAGTTTAACAACAGAGGCGAATAACTTGCGTAATAATATGGCGTTTTTCAAGACGGGGCAGGAGCAAGGACAGCGTGCCTATTTAACACCAAGTCGTTCAGCGTCACAACCAAGCGGTCGCCCAGCATTACCAGCGCCTAAAAAATCAAACAATCAGGAATGGGGTGAGTTTTAAGTAAAATCCACCCTAACCCTCCTTTACAAAAGGAGGGAACGATTCCCCACCCACTTTATTAAAGGGGGTCGCCGAAGGCGGGGGGATTTCAAATTGCCGACCTACGGGGCGGTTTTCTTTTATAAGGAACAGATTCCAATTTAGTATCGGGTCTCAACGGATCATAATATTTTTTGACAAATAGCGCAAAAATACCGCGCTAGCGGTAAAAGCGTGCATCAAGTCGGCATGATTTTTAATCAAACAGCGCGTAATCTGGTGCAGATGGATTGGGATTAAGCGATTACTTCCGTATTTATATTCTCAATAGTAACTTACTTAAATTTTTCGCGATTTTTTACGCTTTATGCTGGTTGTCTCGATTAAAGTTATTTATTATGCTTAAAAACTTATACTGAGAGGGGATTATGCGCTTAAACTAACCTGTGACCCAAAAAGAATACAAATTAGCACCAGATACGCTCTTGGTAAGCTATACCGACTTACAAGGCAACATCATTAAAGCAAATGAAGCCTTTGTTGAAGCAAGCGGTTATGCATGGACAGAATTGATGGGACAACCACATAATATTTTGCGTCATCCTGACGTGCCTGAACAGGTTTTTGCTGACCTTTGGGCAACCATAAAAGATGATCGTCCTTGGGCGCAAATTGTTAAAAATCGTCGAAAAGATGGTGATCATTATTGGGTTTCTGCCAATACGACACCGATTCGTGATGATGCAGGACGTGTTACAGGTTATATGAGCGTGCGTCAACCTGCTACGCGCGAGCAAATTGCAGAAGCAGAAACGGCTTATCGTGCCATTGCTGCTGGAAAAATTAAACTCAAAAATGGTCAGGTTGATGGTTTTGCTAAGCGGATTAATACCTTCGCCCATCTCAATCCGCAATGGACAATTATTCCCACAGGCATTGCCTTGTTAACAGCGTTGTTCTTGCATTTATTTGGTGTTGTTATCGGTGTCTGGGGAGAATTGTTTGTTGCCCTATTAGCGGTGATTGCTGCTGCTCATGCGATGTATTTTGTCTCGCGCATTAATGAGTCTATGGAAGCAATTGATTTATTATCAAATGGTAAGTTTAACTTTTCAATCAATACCTTTGGTAATAACGTTGCAGGAAAAGTCTTGCAACGTCTGTCATCCATGCAGGTACGATTAGGAACACAGGTTAATGCTACTAATGAGATGCTGCTTAAGTCGCAACGTCTCGAAGCTGCAACGAGTACGCTCACTGCTAATATTATGGTGACCGATAAAAATCGTACCATTATCTATGTTAACCCAGCGGTGGTCGCATTCTTAAGTCGTATTGAAAAAGATATTCAGACAGAACTACCTCACTTTCAAGCAAATGACTTGCTTGGGAAATCGATTGATATCTTCCATAAAAATCCACAACATCAAATCACGATGCTAGAACAGCTGAAGTCTACCTATATTGCCAAAATTGAAATTGCTGGACATTTCTTGCAACTGGTCGTCAATCCTATTTTTGATCGCAACAAAAACCGAATTGGTACGGCTGTTGAATGGCAAGATATTTTCCAAGAGATCAAAATTCAAGGTGACTTAAAAACACTCATTACCCGTGCTGGTGAAGGCTACATGGATGGTCGCTTAGAATCGAGTAAGTTAACTGGCTTTTATGCTGATCTAGCGCAGCAACTGAATAGCCTGATGATAAATATTGAGCACGCATTTAAAGATATTGGCGTTGCAATGGACAGCGTAGTAAGTGGTAACTTGACTGCACAAATTAACAGTAATGCGAAAGGTGACTTAGGACAATTAAACGATAATATTAATCAAACAACCAAAGCGTTATGCAATGCTTTTTGTGAGGTCAGTACACAATCAAATGAGGTTTCTCAATCTTCACGTCAGGTTTCTGAAGGGAATTCAAC
>DYST01000041.1:2597-19193 GCA_020726325.1 Thiomicrospira cyclica
CACAATCAAATGAGGTTTCTCAATCTTCACGTCAGGTTTCTGAAGGGAATTCAACCTTATCGCAGGCAATTCAAGAACAGGCTGCCGCTATCGAGCAAACAGCCGCGGGGATGGAACAACTCAATAGTCAAATTCAACAATCTGCTTCGCAGGCAGTGAAGTCGAGTGAGTTAGCTCATATTGCTAAAGATGGTGTTCGTTCTGGTTCTGTTGCCATGCATGAATCGATTGAAGCCATGTATGCCATTCAAAAAGTCAGCGAACAAATTACAGGCATTGTCACGATTATCGATAGTATTGCTTTTCAAACCAATCTATTGGCACTCAATGCTGCAGTAGAGGCGGCGCGTGCTGGTGAGCATGGTCGTGGTTTTGCCGTTGTTGCCAGTGAAGTTCGCGCTTTAGCAGGTAAATCTGCCGAAGCTGCCAAAGATATTAAGGGCTTAATCGAGCAAACAACAGCCCGCATTCAAGATGGCACGGTAAAAGTAAGACGTACTGGCGATGTATTAGATGGTATCATTGGTCAAGTCGATGAAATGGCGGTGCTCATTACAGACATTGCTAGCAATGCACGTGAACAAGCCGTGGGTCTCAATCAAATGAATGATGCGATTGTTGCCATTGACCATGCCGTACAAGAATCGGCTGCTTTGGTCGAAGAAAATGTATCTTTAGCAGAGTATTTAGGCGAGGTATCACAGACGCTTGATGGGCTTGTTGGACAGTTCCAACTTGGTAAGTGTGATGAAAATAAACAATCAGCACTGAACCAAGCCTATAATTCTGATCATATTGTTTTGGTTGTTGATGATGCGATTGTTAACCAAAAAGTTGCTGTTAGCATGCTACGTAAACTCGGCTATGATACAGATACAGCAAGCTAACGGTCGCGAAGCCATCGAAAAAGCAAGTCAACACCACTACCAAGCAATTCTAATGGATCTTGATATGCCGATTATGAACGGATTTGATGCAACCAAATCTTTACGTAGCAGAGGCGATCGTACGCAAATTATTGCGCTAACAGGAAACAGCAATGTATTACAACAGAAGTGTTTTGATTCGGGGATGAATAGCTTCCTAACCAAACCTGTTGATATCAATAAATTACAAGCAGCATTGCAAGGAAAGAACACTAACGCAAAGGTGCAAGAAACACCGAAACGCCTTGCATTATCTGCCCCTAAGTCTGCAGGAAATTCGGGTAAAACGGCAAAATCGGATGAGTGGTCTGAGTTTTAAGTGTTGATGTCAGATCAATGGTTGGGTAATGTGCTGCGGATATGGCTTGCGTTCTTAACCCATTAATAGACACGCTCCGTTAGATTGAGATAAACTGTCAACAATGATGCCGTTAAGAAAAAAATGCGAGAGGGGACGTGGATGCAAAATAAATTAACGCCTATTTGTGCAAAAGTGATTGATCAAAGTAGTACGGGTTTAATCATTACCGATGTTGATCGTGTTGTTGTGTTTGTCAATCCAGCGGTTACAAAAATCACAGGTTATGAAGCAGAAGAAATGTTGGGGCGTGCTCCGGGAAATTTGTTGCAAGGCTCATTGAGTGATGCGGATACGGTTGCTTTTATGCACGAAAAGCTCAATAAACAGGAAAAATTTTCAGCAGAAATTCTTAATTATCATAAATTAGGGCACCCATACTGGGTACAACTGGATATTTCGCCACTTTATGATGAAGCGGGAAATTTTTTCGGTTTTATGGCATTCCAAATGGATATTACCGCGCGTAAGCAAGCCGAGTTAGCGCTTGCGCGTCAGTCCAAGTTGTTACGTACCGTTATTGATGAAATGACCGATGTGCTGGTGCTAAAAGATGCTAACGGTAAATTTTTACTTGGAAATAAGGCTGTTGCCAGTTTTTATAATACAACACCAGATGACATGGTTGGCAAAGATGACGGTGATTTTGGTGTGCCTGAGCATCTCAATGATTTCTTTCGTCAGAACGTATTGGCAATTATGGCAAAAGGTGAAACAGAAATTGTTTATGAAAACTCTCGTGATGCCGTGTCAGGTGAGGAGCGTCACTTTAAATCCACTAAAAAGCCACTAAAAGATGAGCATGGTAATCATCAAATTTTAGTAATCGCGCACGATATGACCCCTGAAGTAGAGGCACAGAAAAAAGTAGCAGAAAGTGAACTACGTTTACGCTACGTCCTAGAAGCGACGCAAGAGGGGGTTTGGGATTGGGATGTGCGCACAGGTAAGGTCGAGCATAACTCGCATTGGTATCGCATGCTTGGTTATGATGAAAATGAAATTGAGTCGAATATTGAATCTTTTAGTCAATTGGTTTATGAGTCGGATAGAGCAGGGGTTTTTGCTGCTATCACGCATCATTTAGAAAATAAAACAGAGCGCTACTATTCAGAGCATCGTATGCGTTGTAAAGATGGTCGGTTGGTGTGGGTGCAAGATCGTGGTCGTGTGGTTGAGTGTGATGAACAGGGTGTTCCTGCGCGGATGGTTGGTAGTTTTGTCAATATTCATGAACGCAAAGAGGCTGAAGCCGACTTAGTTCGAGCCAAACAAGAAGCAGAAGCAGCGAATCGTGCTAAAAGTGAATTTTTAGCCAATATGAGTCATGAAATTCGTACGCCAATGAATGGCGTGATTGGCATGACCTCTTTGTTACTAACGACTGAGCTTGCAGAAGAACAGCGTGATTATTTAGAAACCATTCGTTCGAGTGGTGAGGCGCTGCTCACGGTCATTAATGATATTTTAGATTTTTCTAAAGCAGAATCAGGGCAAATGCAATTAGAAGCCTTGACGTTTAATGTGCGTGACGTTGCTCAATCGACAATCGATATGCTTTCTTTGCAGGCAGAACAAAAAAATCTTGCTTTAATACTGGATATTGATCGTGTCGTGCCTAATCTGCTTATTGGTGACCCTGGACGCTGGCGACAAGTTCTTACCAATTTACTGGGTAATGCCATTAAATTTACCCGTCAGGGTTCGGTTACGCTGCGCATTTCTACAGAGCCATCGGCAACGAGTAATGTACAGCTACGTTGTGATGTGATTGATACAGGGATTGGTATTCCTTTAAACAAGCGCGAAAAATTATTTTTACCCTTCAGTCAGGTCGATGCTTCGACAACACGGAACTTTGGTGGTACGGGTTTAGGCTTGTCGATTAGTCGTCATCTAGCGCATTTAATGGGTGGTCATGTTGGGGTTGAAAGTACAGAAGGGCAGGGTAGTTGTTTCTGGTTTACCGTTTCTATGCCCGAAGCTAAAGCTCAGCGAGAATCGGATCAGCAGGATGAAGTGGTTAGTGCGCCATCCGCGCGCCATTTGCGTGTGCTTCTGGTAGAAGATAATATTGTCAATCAGAAAGTTGCTAGCGCGATGTTGCGTAAACTGGGACATCATATTGATGCGGTTGGTAATGGCGAAGAGGCAGTGAATCAGTTAAGCCTACTCGATTATGATGTGGTGCTGATGGATTGCCAGATGCCTGTGATGGATGGCTTTGCTTCGGCAAAAATGATTCGTTCTGGCGGTGGTGGTGTGCGTAATGCAAATATTCCAATTATTGCACTCACCGCTAATGTGATGCAGGAAGATAAAGATGCCTGTTATGCTTCAGGGATGAATGCATTCTTAGCAAAACCGATACAAATAAATGCTCTGACAACGATGCTGGCAGATTATGCTTCGTAACGTTTAATTGTGTAGCAAAAAAAGCCCAATCTGTTGATTGGGCTTTTTTGTTACTAAAAAACTATTGGGAACCTCTAATAACCTAACGGGTTGGGGGTCTGGGGGAAGGGATACACCAATATTGCATGTAACCACTTGATTTAAGCCCTTTCACCAGAGGTAAAATAAAGGGACGCTAAAAACACCACGAAGTGAGGTTTTTAGACGTGCCCTATGGTATCGATACGGAAATAGAGCGGGTTGTAATCACGCCCCCAGAGGTTAAGCTCACTTCGACTGACCCCGTTGCTGGTAGCGTTGTGTCTGTTTTGTTGACCTCGAAGGGTAAGATTGTGCCATAGCCTACATTTTCGATAATGGTCGATGGTGTCACGCTTACCGTTAGATTTACGGCTGTTGCACTTGCTGCAATGGCGATATTAGCGCCAGATGCAGGTGTATTACCATTTGCATCTTGTATAAGTGCTGTGTAAGTGCCAGCAGATGTGATCGTTGTGCCTGAAATATTGCTTGTGCCTGTATTATTCCAAAATAAAATGGAAGCAGCATTTGTTGGCATCACAATTTCCATATTGCGGAATATGTAAACTGATTTTACGCCAGAGCATGCACTGTCTACGCGTGAACAAAGTACGCCATTGTATACACCTTTATAGTCGCTGGGCGTTTGCTGTGCATCAGGGACTTCGTACTCATTGGGGATACCGCTATTTGCTGCACCTGTTTCTTTAACATAGTTAAAGTTGGCATCCAAATAAGGTGGTTCTAAATCACGACGGTCAAAATAGAAATAATCACTTAATGAATTAGGTGGATTGCTATAGTTTACCGTTGCCGAATAGGCAGGGTAGCTACCCACATTGGTTAGTGTTGTTGCTAAATTGTCACCATCGTCAAAAATGCCGTTATTATTATTGTCAATAAAGCCCTCCGAGCCAAGCACCCACGCCATAATGGTGACGCGTCCTGCTTTATTGCTACAGCCTTGATCTTTATTATTCAAATTACTTAAGCTTGTCGGTGCATCATAGCAATCTTGCGCTGTCGCTGTTGGTGCGAGTGTTGCATCGTAATAGGGCAAAGGTGGGTTGTTATTTGCCGTTTGTGTTGTCCAGGTTACGGTACAGCTGCCGTTGGCATCGGTGCTGCATGTGGGGGTAATTTGTCCTGATTCGGCACGGAAGTTAACAACCGTTCCTGCTGGTGGTGGGTTAGAGAATTGGTCTGCTAGCAATACGGTAATGGTTGTATTGGTACCCTGAATATCCCATGCTCCCATTGGGTTGGGATTGGCCGCACCCATACTAAAATGGGGTTGGTCTGGCAGAGTTGTGCTAATCGAGAGTTGGCTCGATTGCGTTGATACACCATTGCTGGTGGCAATGACGCGTACAGGTGTTGGTGTCGTACCAGCAGAAACAGTGGTTGTTACTTCACCGTTGGCATCGGTTGTGGCAGATACTGGGTTAATGGTGATACCGCCTGCGGTTGTGGTTAGGGCAAAGGTAACAGCCGCACCATTAACAGGGCTTGCTGTGTTTGCACCGACGACTTTAAATTTAATTGTTGACTGCTCTGGCACTGTTGGTGTGCCAGAGCCTTTGATGGCAATGATACTTGGCGTCGCGCTTAAAAATTGGATACTGCCAGCAGTGTCGCTACCAACAACTAAGCTGCCTAACGCACTTAATGGTAGGTTATCGACGGTTGCTGTTGCAGTGATAATATCGGTGCTCGCACAGCCTAAATCTTTATAAATGGCACTAAACTGTCCATTATGCGCTGTGGTGTTGCTAATGCTTGCTTTGGCTGGGGTCGCGCTCGCACAGACGGATGTTAAAGTAATACTGGTGAGTGCGGTGTGATAGCTGTTGTTGTTAACATCCCATAAAACACCAGAAACGGTTGTTTGTCCGCCTGCAGATAAAGGTGATCCGATAACTTTTAACACATCTTTAGTAAAGGTGTTCGCGCTACAAGCAGTATTGTCCGTACAACTGCCCATTTTGATGTCTGTAGGGAGTGTGCCCGAGCTTTGCGCACCTAAATTAACACTGGCAGTGTTGGTATTTTGACCATTAATCTTCGTGATCGCTGTGATTTTGTTGTCGGCACTGGTCAGGGTGCATCCAGCATCGGTATAGGTTGCTGTGTAAACACCATTGCCTTGAGCGACAGCGGCACTAATACTTGCCTTGCCAATCAGTTGGCAGGGAGCACTGAATGAAAAGTCAGCACTAACATCTGTTGTGTAGGGTTGATCGGTTGTATCCCATAGGTTCATGCGTAGCGTGGTGCTGGTGTTGGTCGTAATATTTGTGTTGCCGCCCGCATAAATAAGGTTTGGAATGAATGTTGTGCCATCAAAATAACCCAATCGAATGGTGCTATTGCTTGTCGCTGCACTGATGCTGAGGGTGGCAGTCGCGCTTGATGTTTGATTACTAACCACTGCTGTGGCGGTGATGGTATCTGAGCCACTACAGCCTTTGTCGCTATAGGTGACCGTGTAAACGCCATTACCGAGATAAGTTGGTGTGCTGATTGCAGCTTTGCCCATAAGGAGACAATTCGAACTAAAGGTGATATTACTGCTGGCATCGGTGGTGTAAGCAGTGTAAGGCGTTGTGGAGCTGTCAAAAAGATTAAAGGTAAGTGTGCCACTACCGCTGGGTGCAATGCTTGTTGGGGCTTGAATGATGCCAGCGAGATAGGTTGAGCCATTATAACTACCAATTTTGATGTTGTTACTATTGCTCGCAGGGGTAATTAAGAAGCTGGCTGTGGCATTGGAGGTTTGACCATTAACGGTTGCTGTCGCGCTAAGGCTATCTGAACCACTACAGCCTTTGTCGCTATAGGTGACCGTGTAAACGCCATTACCGAGATAAGTTGGTGTGCTGATTGCAGCTTTGCCCATAAGCATGCAGTTCGAGCTAAAGCTAATATTGCTGCTGGCATCGGTGGTGTAGGCTGTATAAGGTGTTGTTGCGGTATTAAAAAGGTTGAAGGTAAGTGTGCCACTGCCATTGGGTACAATGCTTGTTGGTGCTTGCAGTGTGCCTACGATGTAATTTGAACCATTGTAGCTACCAATTTTGATGTTTGTCGCGCTGGTTAGTGGCGTGATTGCAAAGCTGGCTGTTGCCGTTGAGCTTTGGTAGTTAATTGTCGCGGTTGCGCTGACTGTATCCGAAGCGAGACTACAGCCATTATCTGTGTAGATGGCACTATAAACACCATTGCCAAGATGGCTTGCGGTACTAATTGTCGCTTTACCCATTAGGGCACAGTTAGAGTTGAGCTTAATGCTGCTGCTAGCATCGGTGCTATAGGCTGTGTTGCTGCTGGTATTGAATAAGTTAAAAGTCAGTGTTGTGCTGCTATTGGCTGCGATGCTACTGGCTGCTTGGATTGTGCCTGCTGTATAGCTACTGCCGTTATATGTGCCTAATTGCACTGCAGCCGTGCCTGATGTGCCACCGCCGCCTGTATTGGTGCTGGGGGTGAAGTTAACTGTTGTCATGCGCACAAAACCAGCTGCAGAAGCTGTAATTGTTGCAGTACCTGCAGTAGCAGAGGTGAGATAGGCGCGTGCAATACCATTAACATCGGTTGTTGCCGTGGTTGAAATAAAGTTACCAAGTGTGCTCGAAAAAGTAACAACGACATCGGATAGCGGTTGTTCCGCTGTGTTCGTGAGTGCTACATAAGTTAACAGTTGTGTCACATTGTCGGCAGGGGCATCTGTGCCACCAAGTGATAATGCCATTGATGACGGATTGTTATCGCTTACGGTGTAGTTGGCAACGCGAATATTTGCTGTTTGTGTTATGTTGTTGCTGGTGTTGACTTTGATGGCATCATAGCCATAGACCCAAGTATTATTCGTACTATTATAAGTATCGGTGATCGACGCACCAGCTTGATAGATAATGCTGGCAATCCCTTGAACATTGGTTGTTGCCGAGTAGCTTAATAATTTACCACCACTTCGATTTGTTGTGTCTGCTTCAAAAATTAAGTTGGCATTGGTAACGGGTTGACCATAATTATCTAAAGCTAATGCGGTAATGATTGCGCTGCCATTAGGCTGAATAGGACTATCCGCCGTTACAATCAACCGTGCAGGCGGGGTTAGTGATCCCATGCTTACCGAAGTGCTACGAATAAAGCCATTCGCAGAAGCGGTAATAGTCGCCTGACCTGCCTGTGTTGATGAGGTTAAGTAAACACTGGCGTAGCCATCTTTATCTGTTACTGCTGTTGTTGCACTGAGCACGCCCTTGTTGGTTGCAAAAGTGACTGTAACACCAGACATTGGGTTAGCGTTACTCGTTGTCCCTGTTGTTGTACTATTTGACGATGCTGTGCTGGTTACTTGTACACGAATGGCTGTTTGTGTTACGCCATCCGCTGGGACATTGGTATTGGCTGTTGTAATGGTGAGATCGCCAAGTGTTTGTACCACATCGGTAATGGTTAAGTCTTGTTTTACAGGGTTTAAGTTAGCACCCGTGATAACAGCATTAGCACTAATGGTATCAACACCGCTACAACCATTATTGGTATAAGTCGCGCTATATGTGCCATTAGCAGCAGCCAATACCGTACCAATGCTTGCTTTGCCTTGCGTAATACAGTTACTGGTAAAGGTGACGGTCGCACCAGAAAAGGCGCTAATAATGCCATTTGTTTGTTGTCTGACTTGTATGCTCAGATTGCTGCTCGCTGTACTACCACTAATCGTGTTTGGACTGAGAACAAGATCGGTCATGGTATAAGTTGTACCACTAATAACGGCACTGCTGCTACCGCCACCACCGCCACAAGCAGTCAATAACAGTGTGGTTGCAAGCAGTAGAAAGTGGGTTATCGGACGAAACATACAAATTACTCAACTTAGTTAACGAGGTTATGAATGGACTATTTTAACGATAAGCAGTTACCGATGCTATACGCATCTTAGCGTCATTGTGATAAATAGCAATACTTGACAACGTAATAAGCAAAAAATACACCAAAATAGGTTATCAATAAAAAATGAAAACAGGCTGATAGCAGACTGTTATCGTCGATTACAAATTCATTTGCGCATGTTGAATTAAATCTCCCCGCCTTTGGCGACCCCCTTTAAGAAAGGGGGTTGAGAACTTTTTTGAAGGGGGGGGTAAGTGGATTACACTGTTGCAGTTGTGCTTGAGTCAAAAAATGCTTGTCCCGGTTTCCAATCGACATAAACACTGTCTTTGTTAACGGGGTGAGGGGCTTTGACAAAAACCGCTTTGAAATTGCTGTCACTCACGTTTTCAAAATAATGTGCTTCGTAAGGTGCGCAAACCATATAATCACCCGCTTTCATGACTGTAAGCTCGCCATTCACCCACACTTGGCATTCACCTTCTAATGCCAGAAAAGATTCTTCGTGTGTTTCGTGCAAGTGACACGGATGATGTTCACCGGGGGTGATAACGACCACGCCTAAGTCTACATTCGGTCCTTGGGTAAGGTATTTAGGTCCATGGTCGCCGAAACGGTATTCGTGCTCTGACTCTTTGGTTAAGTACATTTATAGTCTCTCCTTGTTTATAATCTTGATTTCGTCTTCAGTTAAGCCATATAGTGCGTATACCATTGCATCGAGTTCTTGCTCAAGTTGGGTGGTGTCATTATTCTTCTGTTTGTCGATGATGATGCAATTTACTTTATCGATAAGTGGTTTTTGATTTTCTTTTTCTAATTTAGGTATTGGTAAGCAATTAATCATATCTTTTGTAAAGGAAACACCACCATTATAACTAGATGAAGCGTAAACCAGATTGATATAAAAAATTGCTACTTTTGAGTTTAGTATAGCCAACAAAAGTTTAAGAATATCTATATCATTATGCAGGATAACTAGCGTTGATTTTCCAGGAACAAATTCAGCTTTTTCATCTATAAACCAATCTAATAAAGTCAATCCTTTTCCTATTATTTTTGGTTTTATTGATTTTTTCCCATATGTGTTTGTAAATGCAGCTAGAAAATCTTTTCTATTAACAACAGGAAATAAATATTTATCTTTAAGATATGTCATGTTTGCTTTGCCATAACGGCTTATGTATTTTCCTATTGTTCCTGTGTTGACAACCTTTAAAAAGTTATTATTATTTGAATCATCTTCACTATCAATTATAAAGTCTTTTAATTTATATGTATCAGATGTTGCACAAGCATTCTCACATATAGCAAAATCGCTAACAAGCATTTGACAGCTACTAATTTTTTTAATAAGCTCGGCGCAATCTGAAAACATAACATCGAAAGATAAGCTAGGTTCTTTTTTAAGGTTAAAACTATTTTTAAGTACAAAATTATTATTTTCAACCACAAACGCTTGTAAATTACCATCAAAATATTTTTCTATAAATGTTATGAGCGAGTCTACATGCGCACTATCAAATACATCGCGACCAGCTTTAATAATTTTTGTCATTGAAGGAGTATATTCACTTCTAAATGTCTCTCCGAAAGGTTTTGTTAACCATTTATCGGGCGTAATTAAAGAGATGATGCTTTTATTGTTTGAAATGGATAAAGATCTTTCAAAAAAAGCAATATAAATATCCCAGTTCCCAGTAGTAAGCTTGTAATTATTGTTAATAAATAATCTTTCTAATTCTAGTTTATTCATCATTGTTTCTGAGTCAATATATGGCGGATTTCCAATCACAATATCAAAGCCAATAAAATCACCTTCATCATTTAATACTTCAGGAAACTCAAAACGCCATTCAAACGCATTTTGATAAATAACGCCATTTTCAACTTCTTTGACGGCTAGTAAAGCAGCTTCTAATAATTGTATTTGTTTTTTTTGCGCTGGTTCAATAACGTCAAAAAAGCTGGCGTGTCGTCCCATCAATTCTAAATCAAATGCAAGATGTCTTAATTCTTTCGTTAACGCTAACTTCTTGTCTAATCCTGTATAACCGTACTTGGCAATATATTCTGAGAGTTTGCTATGTAGCTCTTTTGTCGTGCGATGACAAGACATTAATGTTTCGGTAAATACTTTTTTAATATTGGCAATTGATTGCATTAACGCATGTTTACTGTCCAAGTTTTCTTTGTAGGCTTTGACGTGATTTTTATAGGTGATGATTTCGTTATTCATTCCTTCCATTTTTATCTCATCGATAAGGTTAAATCTACTAATCAAACTATTGCCACATTTAATATTAATATCGATATTGGGCAAGGTATCTAATGTGCCATCTGGTTTATAATAGGCATTTTTAAGTAACTCTATCCATAGGCGTAATCGACAAATATTGACTGAGTTGGGGTTGATGTCTACACCAAACAAACAATTTTCGATAATTTTTTGCTTTTCTTGAAATAATGTTTTTTGAATGCGTGTTTTTGTCGTGCTTGATTTTTTGTACTCGAATAATTCACCATCATCATTTTGAATCATAAGCTCATCATTTTCAATGCTAATGCTATAGTCTTTAAGGCTTTTTCCTGTTTCGTCTAGCAAGATACCGAGTAGACTTTTAATGCGCAAAAATTCGTTGAGTGCGGAAACCAAAAAGTGCCCACTGCCGACAGCTGGGTCACAAATTGTAATGCTATTGATAATAGCATTAGCTTCTTGCTTATCTTCTATTTTATTATATAAATCGGTTAAATTTTTACAGTGCCAGTTTTTAAGTGCATTAAACTTATTAATAATGGTTTTTTCGATGGTTTCTTTTGCCATATACATGGTAATAAAGCTTGGTGTATAAAAGCTACCATCTTTATAGCCGTTAATTTTTTCGAAAATAAGCCCTAATACAGATGAGTTAATCAGTGACTTTGTATCATGCACAATTTCAGTATTTGTATTATTTGAAAAGTCGAAAGCATCTAAAAATTCAAGCAAATAAGATAGGGTGCTAACCTTGCCTGTTTTTTGATGACTATGGTTATCTTTAATTGCTGTTTTGGCGTAGTATTCAACTTTCAATCCATCCATTAAGTTTGAAATAGTAATGCCTAGTTGCTCGTCTTTATGAATTTCGAATAGAGAACTATTCAGATAAGGAATATGATTAAATTCTGCTGTATTGCGTTCGCTGACAGGCTTTGCAAGTACTTCAAAAAACAAGGCTTCTAATTCATCAAACTGTGATACTTTTCTTGCATGTAAAAACTGATTATTTGGGTTATCTGTCCATTTTACAATCTGAGATTCGAGTAACTTCAAGAATAAAATTCGATTAACCCAAATAATAATTAAGTTAATGATTGTTTCAAAATCATTCGGTTTTTTGTATTGCGTTAATTTGTTGTTTATATTTTCGTAAAATGTTCCATGCTGTGTATTTTTAGCACGAGTAATCTGTTTTTTACCACCAATTTTGACCTCTTCTAGTCCTAAAATATAGAGTAGTTCATTATAAAACTCTTTATTTAAGCTATTAGCATCATTAGGATTAAATTCCTTTAACAAAAAGTCTTTAGTTAATAGCTTATAAATAGATGTAAGTTCTTTATCAGAGTTATCTTCTTTAACTGAAAAATAGGCACACGAAATACGTTCACTATCGAGTAAGTCAATTTTTTGATTGGGGATTTCACGTGCGATTGCATCGTAAAAATCTTTTGTTTTATTACCAAGTAGTGAAGGACTAGTATAAGTGTCATATATTTTTTTGATCTGTTTGTTTTGCCAAAAAAATCGATCAAAGTCCTGAGCATCAAAGATAAAAAATTGATAAAAGTCGGTAATAATAATATGAAAAATACTGTTATTACCTTTTTCTCGCTCTCGCATAAAATACAAAATAGCTTCATGAAATGATCGCTTATTAACATCAAGATCATTAATCATGCCATCACTATTTGGTTTTTTAGCTTCTATAATCACCACTGGATTATGTTCTTTGATAATCGCTAAATCGATACCACTTTGCCCATCTTGTCCTAGTCTTTGTGCTAAATAATCGAGGGCACTAAAAAAAGGTTTGAGCGCATTTGTAACCATATCAGGCTCTGATTGCTTATTAGCAAGTTGAATGCTGAGCTCTGTTTTATACTCAACCAATGCCTGCTTAAACTGTTCAAAATCATCCTGACGAATGCTTTTACGTAATAACAAGGGATTGATAACGTTTTTTGGCTTTTTTATGATTAATTTCAAACTGTAATCCCACTCAATTCATTGTGTTGCTATCGCTTGTTGATAACCCTGGTGCTTTCCACATAGGTTCGGTTAGTCCGTGTTGCACGAGGGTGAGTTGTGCATGATACACCTGTTGCCAACGGCGTTTTATCGCTTGATAAGGCTCAAAGTTGTCTGTGTTCGGCTCAATGACCCGAGCTGTTTTAACAACAGCTTGCGCAGCTTCATTAAAGCTCGACCAAACTCCTGCACCGACACCCGCACACATTGCACAACCTAAGGATGTGGCTTCGGTTACTTCAGGAATGTGTAAAGGCAAGCCCAGTACATCGGCAACAATTTGTGCCCAAAGTTTACCCTTAGCCGCACCACCAGCAAAAACAACATGATCGATCTTTGCACCACTAAAGCGCATGATCTGCTCTAAATTAATGGCACTAATGATAGCAGCATTTTCTTCTAAACTGCGAAACATACTGTATTTGTTGTATTTTTCTGGGTCTATACCTAAGCCAATAAAAGAAGGGCTGGCATGAATCCAGTGTCCATAATGCATGGCATCACTAAAAATAGGTAAAATGCCATATGAGCCCAGTGGCACTTGCATCGCTTTTGTTTCTAGCTGAGCATAATCCATGCCATCACAAAAGGCATCTCGAAACCAGCGCATGATTAAACCACTAAAAAAGGTAATGCCTTCGGCTTGTGATTGTCCCGCAATAACATGTGGATTAATCCGTACTGACATATCTGCTGGCGGTGGTGTTTTGCTGTCGATATTGACGACTTGTTGCCAGAAAGAGCCACCTAAAATCGCTGCTTGATGCGGTTTGGTTAATCCCAATCCAAGTGTACCAATCTGGACATCACCACCACCCATAACCACTAAGGTGTCTTTAGATAGTCCAAGGTGTTGTGCCATATCTGTTTTGACCTTGCCAATCACCGTGCCACTTTCAAATACGGGTAGAAATAGGTCTTTAATGCCAGCAGCTTGTGCTTGATCTTTATCCCATTGGCGCGTTGCGAGATCAAAAATACCCGACGTGCCTGCATTGGACGGGTCGCTCGCTAAGACTCCCGAAAGCATGTACAGCACCCAGTCGCTAATCATGGTCATGCATTGGGCTTGTTCGTATAGCGCGGGGCGGTTTTGTTTGAACCATAATAAACGCGGCAGGGCAGACAGGGCAAAAGTTTGTCCAGATGTTGCGTAATAACGTGCTTCCCAATCGGGATGGTCACGATTGAGTTGCGCGACTTGTTCACTAGCACGACTATCGACATTGGCAACACCCCAAATCGCGTTACCAGCACCATCGTAAACCACAATGCCTTCACGCATACTCGATGCCGACAGGGCAATAATCGATTTACCATCAATGCCTGCATTGGTGATTGCCCCCTGAATACAGGTTTGCGTAATTTGCCAATTGGTATCACAATCAAAGGTCATTGAACCCGCAACGCCTTTCTCGGCAATGTGCGTCCATTCTTGTGCATAGATGCCAACTTGCTGACCTTGAGTGTTAAAAATAACGGCTCGGACGCTACCTGTGCCTGCGTCGATGGCAAGAAGATGAGATGTCATGTTATTTTGCTCTGAGTTTTGCTTGTTCTAATTCCCAATACTCCATCGCAAAGCTGTCGGCTTCGCTTAAGCTGATATAACCACCAAGTTGTTCGGCGCGTAACATGGCGGTCATGGTGTGGTTATTGATGTCTTGGATAATTTGTGCTTCTTTTTCTGTTTTAGCGAAACTGATTGTTCCCATGCCTTTTAGGATACCCCAGTTAGGGCAAGGGTTAAGCATGATTTCGTTTTTAGCATGACGATGAAAGTATGCCATATAATTACGGGCAAAGTCTTCGATATCATCGCTATAATGCTGATCGAAAATAACAGGCATTTGTTTGGTACGGATGATATGCTCTGGTGTGAGTACACCTGCTTGCGCAATGGTCAAATCGGCACGACTGGCAAAGGTTTGCGCTATCGCTGAGGTATTAACAAGGGCAAGGATATCATGCCCTTTGCAGGCACGCAGGGCAGGCATGATGCTGTCGGTATCGTGTGTGCGTGTTGCTGTTACGTGGTCAATGCGTGTATTGTTCGCTAAATAATCCTCAGCGACTTTAACGACTGTCAGCATTTTTTGATAGCTTGTCATGCCGTCTTCATCGAAGGTAAACACACCATGATTAAGCAAAATAATCCCTTCTAGCGTTGACCAATCAATGTTTTTGGTTGCTTCTGCGACTTGTTTGGCCAGTACAAACCCCGGCATAATGTAAGGCAAAATCAAAAAATTATTGGGGTAAAGTTCTGCCAAGATTTCTTGACCGCGCTCCGAGTTGCTGATGGTGACAATGGCATCAGCATGGGTATGGTCAACAAAGGTAAATGGAATTAAGGCATGTAAAATGGCTTCGACCGATGGGTTAGGAAAACTTTGATCGGGCATGGCCTCGCGTTGTAAACGCACCATATCGGTATCCGATAGCGTATCGCGTGCTAATAGGTCTAATAAGGCTTGTTTTTTAACAGGGGCAAAGCCTTGGCACTCGATGGTATCTAAATTCCAGCCGCTGGCTTTGACATAAATGAGGTCGTCGATTTTAACCGATGTATTACCGCCACCGTGTAAAACAAGGTTTTCGTCTTGTCCAATTAAGCGTGATGTGTGTACACGTAGGTCGAGTAAGTCCATAGTGTGATTTCCTGTATTTCGGTGAATGAAGGCTTTATTATAGCGAGATCTGGCACTAATCTGGCAATACAGTGATGGCTCAATTTACGTTATCACGACAATCGTTAGCGCAAACTTTATGAAACAAAACCTGTCTACTGAGTTAGTCCAAAAAAACTTCAGTTAATAACAAATGTGCTTGCTGACGCTCAAAAATAGATTGTCTCGCTGCTAAGTTTTTCTGTGGCGCATGTCCTGCCCAATGTTGCCAGTAGTTAGCTGGTGATAGACTAAACTGAAAGGGTGTCCGTTGTAAGTTGTGTTGTTTGGCAAGCCATAATCCCAAGGGTTGAGATCCTAATGTTTTGATATCGCTAAAGGTATGCTGACCCATTAAAAATGCAGTGCGTTCGCTGTCTGCTCTTAGCGGAATGAAGCTGCGTGCGTAAAGCATGGATTTGCTGTGACAATTGAGCAATACAACGCGCACCCAACCTGAGCTGTTATCAGCCAAATTTAAGCTGAGCGCCTCATCAGGTAATATTTGTCCAAAGTCTTCAAATAGCGTTTGTACCTGTAAAGGCGCGCCGCATTGTGCAGTCAATTTGAGTGTCAGTAGACCACGTGCAGGCAAAAGCAATGGCGTTTTCATCCCGATGTATCGCGGCGGTTCTGCTTGCCAGTGAGGTGCCTTAATCTTATTCATTTGCTTAGTGTAGCAGAATCATAAAATATTGACACAGCATCTTGACGAAAAGTGTTATTGGCTGTAGAATTGGTGGTCTATTGTATACGGCTATGTAGCTCAGTCGGTTAGAGCACAGCACTCATAATGCTGGGGTCACAGGTTCGAATCCCGTCATAGCCACCAATTAGTTAAATCAAAGCGTTTCTTAACGCTTTTTTTGTGTCTGCAATTCATAAAAATCAACAAGTTACGTTAATTTAGTGCTGTTTAGTGCTTCACAACGTATCGTTATATATCATTTTTTTGTGTACAACCTAGTGCCTAGTCACGTCTTAGCCTTAGGGTAAATGGATTTTAATTTACAG
>DYST01000042.1 GCA_020726325.1 Thiomicrospira cyclica
CAGCCGAAAGAATTAAAGGTTAAAAGCAAAAAATGCTCGTTATTATAGCTTTTTCTTTTATTGACGAAACGAAAACCGCATACTTTAGATTAATGCGGTGTGATTTGTGTGCGCAGTTTAGATTTCGAGCTTGATTTTACCGATGGCATAGTTGTGTACCAGCATTCGTGCTTTCGTTAAGGTGTAAGTTGCATATGGTTCATTTCTTCACGAATGACGGTGCGTAATAAGGTTTCGAGTTGCTCACCTTGCATGATTTGGTGTAATGCCTGATTGATTAAAGTTTGATAACCGCGCTCGCCAGCTTTTGTTTTAAAAAACTGAATTACAGAGGTATCGAGCATAATCGAAACGCGCTGCTTACCAAGCTGAGTATTTACTGCTTGTTTAAATTCTGTAACAGTTACGTCTTTTAAGCCCACACGTAAGCGGGGTGTTTTAGGTGAGGTAACTAAAGAAGGTTCTGCTTTCATGGTTTTCTGCCTCTCGCATCGAAATGATATGGATGGTATCGTCTGTTTCTGTATGGCTAATGACGACAACTTTAGTATCAACCAAGCCCATTGTATTGAAGCGTTGCTCGCCATAATAGGTTCTGTTGTCTTCAAATGTCATGGTTGCGCCCAAAAAAACCTGCTCTGCATCGCTAAAATGATAGCCATGTTTTTTGAGGTTACTTTGTCGTTTGGATTCGTGCCATGTAAATTTCATGACTCGATTTTATGTATGATGATATGTATTTGTCAAATGCTTTTATTGACGAAACGAAAACCGCATACTTTAGATTAATGTGGTGTGATTTGTGTGCGCAGTTTAGATTTCGAGCTTGATTTTACCGATGGCATAGTTGTGTACCAGCATTTGAATCAGGTTTTGGTAGCCGATACCCATTTCTTGCGACTTGGCTTTAACGGTCGCTAAATCACTTAGCGCAAAGCGTATGGTTGTTTGCTTTTTTTGTTGAAGTGACTTAGTGTATTTTGCGCTGTGTTGATAGTGAGCCATCTCAACCGATGATAAGGGCTTACTTTGCCATTCATTGCCTTCTAATTCGTTGAGGAGCTGACTTTCTTCTTCAGCAAGAATAATCGTTTTAGTGTTCATGGCTTTCTCTGTATACTTTGGTTAGTTTTCGACTAGGAATGATTGTTTTTAAAAAAATTTCTTGCTCTGTTTCTACAAAAGGAACGTAATAAATATAGCCATCAAAATCGAAGATAAATATCTGCTGATTGGGGTATTTATCGGCATTGGGGTGGGTTTTTCTGTCCAAAATATCACCGCGATCTAATTTATCTAGTACCTGTTCAAAGCTAACATTGCGTTGAAGCTGCAAAAGTTAATTTTTTTGCTCGTCCCAGTGAATAATTTTTGGCATTGAACATCTCCCAATTATGTTTATTATTGTTTTTTGTAGATGTCGTGTCAATACGTTTTTAAAAGCTATTTTTTATGGTAAAGAAAACCCCACGCGGTGGTGGGGCTTTGACTTACATCATAATAAATGTTAATTATTTTGAGTGTTACCATTTTTAGGTTCAACAGTTTGAGTTTGTTCTTCGATTCTTTGAGTTCGTCCCATAAAAATTTTGATCGTTGACGGATATTCATAGGCAGTACCGTTATTGTGGTCAATAATTGCACCAATGCCGCCACCAAAAATAATGTTGCCAAACATATTACCTTTTGTTTTTGATACTACGTTTGCATGACCAGAATCAAAACCGTTTGTTCTACATGTTACGAATAAGTCCTTGTTTGAGCGGTGAACTGTTGATGATCCAGGCGTTACTACCATCCATGACCCCTCATCGTTGGTCATTTCACATTTTACCTCGTTAAGGTCTTTTCCTTCTGGAGTATAGGTTAGAACCGTTACAGGCTGTGTTGAACCTCCAGCCGTTAAAGTTGAACATCCTGCTGACAATGCTGAAATAGCAAGTAAAGCAAATAGGCTTGTTTTTCTCATGATTGAGTTCCTCAGTTATTGATTGTTTCGAACGAATACAATAGCATCTTACAGTAACCGTATTTTGCTTGTCAATGCTTGAAGTAATTTTTAGTTACTGTTGTCCTGCGTATATTGCAATTATGAAAAACATGGCAACAGAACTCAAAAAAGCTTTTGGTGAAAGAGCTTATAACGAATTTAAACGAATGGGCTTGCCAATGGAAAGCCCAACGGAAATTGCTCGGGTGATTAACCAAAAGTTACCGCAACTATCAGTTACGCCACAAGCTGTTAGAAAATGGATATTCGGTGAAGGATTTCCCTCCCAAGACAAACTCGTTATACTTGCTGATTGGTTAGGTGTGTCTGCGCAATGGTTACGTTATGGCACGGGTGAGCGTTTGCCTGTGTCTTATCGTCCCGAAAACCCTCTGGGTAATGAAGCAGCATCACCTAGTATGATGTTGTTTGGTTATGAATATGTACGCCTGATTCCTCTGGTTGATAACTTAGCAAAACTATCTGCTAAAGACTTACGTGTGGTTGAAGGCGTTGTGGCGGTATTATTGGCAGAAGGTTAGTGATTATTCGTGCAAGTTGGTCGTTAAGGTGTTGTTTGCTTGATGCTATAATGCGGAAAACAACAGAGGTTAGGTTATGTATGCAGAGCGCGTGATTGTCGAAACTGATCAGTTTGGGGTTCTTAAAAGTCTGCCTAAGCTACCAGCTAATAAGCAACTTGAGGCAATTTTTTTGGTTGTCAGTGCCCACAATAAAAATTACCAACGTCAACCACATCGAGATATTGCAGGAAAAATGCGTCTGATTGGTGATGTTGTTAATTGTGTCCCCTCATCTGATTGGGATTTCATTTTCTTAACTTGTCATCCTATTGACGCGATTATTTTGTAAAATGTAGCCATTGTTTCGCTAAGTTATAAGGATTTATATTATGCCAGTCGGTTTGTCAGATCAGATGCCAGAATTACTCCCCATTGCAGGGATGCGGTTATCGAGTGTGCGTGCAGGTATTAAAAAGCGTGCGGGGCATGATTTAGTCTTAATCGAGTTGGATGAAGGTTGTAAAACAGCAGCCGTGTTCACCAAAAATGACTTTTGTGCCGCACCTGTCACTTTGGCTAAGGCGCATTTAATGGCTCATCAGCCAAAACTATTAATGATTAATAGTGGTAATGCAAACGCAGGGACAGGGGACGCTGGTATGCAAGCGGCTCAAGCGACTTGTGCGATGGCAGCTAAGCTAGTGGGTTGCGCTGTTGAGCAGGTGCTTCCATTTTCGACAGGGGTGATTGGTGAGGTTTTGCCTGTTGCGCCTTTTGAAGATGGCTTACCAGCGGCATTGGCTGAGTTATCGGTATCGGGTTGGGCGGCGGCAGCGCGTGGCATTATGACCACCGATATTGTGCCAAAAGCTGTCAGTAAAAAATTGGATATTGATGGTCATAGCGTCACCATTACAGGTATTGCTAAAGGCTCGGGCATGATTCACCCTAATATGGCGACCATGTTGGGTTATGTGGCGACCGATGCTGCTGCATCCTTGCCTTTGCTACAAAAGATGCTCACCGACGCAACGGACGATTCATTTAACAGCATCACGGTTGATGGTGATACCTCAACGAACGATGCATGTACACTCACGGCAACAGGTCGTAGCAGTCTGCCCGAAATTACCGATGCGCATAGTCCTGCTTACACGCAATTAAGCGAAGCCGTAACACAGGTACTGACGGAGTTAGCAACCATGATTGTACGTGATGGTGAAGGTGCAACCAAGTTCATCACCATTCATGTCGAAGAAGCTGCAAGCAAAGCAGAAGCCAAGCAAGTCGGTTTTACCATTGCTCACTCGCCATTGGTCAAAACAGCTTTTTTTGCTTCCGATCCCAACTGGGGACGTATTTTGGCAGCCGTTGGTCGTGCGGGATTAGATAACCTCAATTTGACAGCGATTCGCTTGTATTTGGGTGATGCGTGTATTGTCGAAAATGGTGGTCGTAGCCCAACTTATACCGAAGAACAGGGCGTGGCAGTAATGAAAGAAGCAGAAATCACCATTACGGTTAAATTGGCGCGTGGCAATGCAGCCGCAACCATTTATACCTGCGATTTTTCGTACGACTATGTGAAGATTAATGCTGAGTATAGAAGTTAAATCATGATTGATGTCGCTGTTGCGGTGATTCAGGGTGCTGATGGTCAGGTTCTATTAACCCAGCGTCAAGGCAATCAAGATTTTGCGGGTAGTTGGGAGTTCCCAGGGGGCAAGTTTGAATCGGGTGAGTCGGTTCAGGCTGCTTTATCTCGTGAGTTACAAGAAGAGTTAGCGATTACGCCGATTGAAAGTGCGCATTTGATTACCATTCCATGGCACTATGCCCACAAATCGGTGAGTCTGCATGTGTGGCGTGTGACACGATGGCGAGGCGAGCCAGCGGCACAAGAAAAGCAGCCAATGCGTTGGTTTTCGTTGTCAGAACTGTCTGGCTTATTCTTTCCGCCTGCGAATAAAGGCATTGTTTTAGCGCTGACATTACCCCAAGCCTATAGTATTACAGGTGCTTTTATCGATACGGATGAGTTAGTGTCGCGCGTTAAAGGGGCATTAAGTTTGGGTGCTGGTATCATTCAATTGCGTGCTAAGTTAGCAGAAGCGGAGTATCTTGCCGCAGCGCAGGTGATTTTTCCTGTCATTCATGCTGCAGGTGCTCAGTTACTACTGAATGCTCGGGTTGATATGCAAAAACAATTCCCACAAGCAGGCTTACATGTGTCATCCGACAAATTATGGGGCTTGTGCGAGCGTCCTGTGCCAAAGGACGTACTTTTTACCGCTAGCGTACACAATCTAGAACAAATGGAACAAGCGCAATTATTGGGCGTAGATGCTTTGCTTCTATCTCCTGTATTAGCAACACAAAGCCATCCCGATGAACCAGCTCTTGGCTGGGAAAAAGCAGCCGAATGGGTTGCTCAAGCGACAGTACCAGTATATGCTTTAGGTGGTGTAGGCTTACCCGAATTATCACAGGCATTAAGTTGTGGTTTTCAGGGAGTAGCGGGAATCGGTTCTTTCTGGAAGTTGTCTGTATGACGCTTACTCAGCGCGTATCGGTTGTGGTTCGCGCTTCTCGTCCGCCCTTTTTACTCTTAACACCAGCCATATTGTTTTTGGCTTGGGCAATGGTGGTTGCGCAAGGCGGTGAGATTTCGCTTGAACGCTTGGCGTTAATGACGCTTTCTGCTTTGTCTGCTGCGATTGCCAGTAATTTACTGAACGAGTTTTTCGATTTTAAGAGTGGACTCGATCAGCAAACCACGCCCACACCTTTTTCAGGAGGCTCTGGGGCATTAGTGCAATCGCCTGCCATGCTCGAAGGGGTTAAGTGGGTAGGTTTATTGTGTGTGTCTGTGTCGGTTTGGTCAGGATTGGCATTGGTTGCACAGGTCGGCTGGCAATTGCTGTTATTGGGTTTTCTGGGTGTTGCGCTGCTGATTGCATATACCCCCATTATGAATAAGCAGCCTTGGTTGTGTTTGTTTGCACCTGGTTTGGGTTATGGCTTGGTGATGTTTGTCGGTGCCTATTGGGCATTGCGTGGCGATGTGGGCGGTGACGGTGTTTGGTTATTCCCGATTCCAATGTTGTTGGTATCGGCCCTATTGTTGCTTAATCAGTTTCCCGATGCGCAAGCAGACGCGCAAGCAGGTCGAAATCATGCTGTGATTGCTTGGGGGCGTGAACGCTCACACTGGATATTTGCGTTATTACACGTGTTTGCTTTCGTGTGGTTAGCGATGGTGGTTGTGCTGGGCTTTGTACCAATGACAACAGCTTGGGGAATGATGTTGTTACCACTGTCGCTGTGGGTGGTTTGGCAGTCACGGTCAATGGTAAAAGGGCAGGTTGTTTTACCTGCAATGGCGGGTAATGTTGCGGTGACATTGCTAACACCAGTCGCGATCGGGTTAGGGCTGCTTATGGGTACTTAATTAATGACACCCTTTTGCACCCAATAAGTCAGTTTTTCTTGTAACTCATTAATTTTGATGGGTTTGGTGCTGTAATCGTCCATGCCGCAAGCCATACAACGCTCTCTGTCGCCATCGAGTGCATTTGCGGTTAAGCCAATAATCGGGATGTGTTGTCCCGTATTTTCTTCCATTAAGCGAATGGTTCGTGTGGCTTCAAAACCATCCATCACAGGCATTTGACAGTCCATTAAAATGGCATCAAACGAACGCTCTGCCATTTGCTTCAAGGCTTCTTCACCATTTTCAGCAATACGATGCGCATAACCAAACTTTTGTAGGAGTTTGCTGGCAACCAGTTGGTTTACTTTATTATCTTCGACTAATAAAATTGTCTTTTCATGATTAGAAGCGTTAGTGCTAATATGGTGTATATGCGTTTTTTCGAGCAACACTTCTTTACTTTTAGCTAAATTAATGACAAAGAAAAATGTACTGCCTTTGCCTAATTCGGCACTAACTGCCAACTCGCCTTGCATCAGCTCGATCAGTTTTTTAGAGATAGATAATCCCAAGCCCGTACCACCAAATTTGCGTGTGGTAGAACTATCTGCTTGCGTAAAGGCTTCAAATAGTTTTGCCTGTGCTTCTTTACTGATGCCAATACCTGTATCTGTGACGGCAAAGCGAACGCGCCAATAATCAGTGCCTTCTTCAACAGGGCTAATGTTTAACGTAACACTGCCCTTAGCGGTAAATTTAAGGGCGTTACCGAGCAAATTAATCAGTACCTGTCGTAACCGATTGATATCACCAGAAACAACAGCAGGAAGATCATCGGCAAGCTGTTCGTTATAAGTAATTTTTTTATGTTCAAATGGGTAGGTAAACATATCACGCAAGTCTTGCAATAAGGGCTTAAAGCCAAAACTGGCAGACTCAAGATTCATTTTACCCGCTTCAATTTTTGAGAAGTCTAAAATATCATTAATCAGCGACAATAAAACTTGCGCTGAACGCGATAGCGTGTGTACGTAGTTTTTTTGATTTTCATTCAGCTCGGTATCCATGAGTAAATCGGCCATACCAATAACGCCATTTAAAGGGGTACGGATTTCGTGACTCATGGTTGCTAAAAAATCGGCTTTCGTTTTGAGGGCATGCTGTAACAGAAGGTTGTTTTGGCGTAGATTATCATTTTTTTGCTGCAACTCGTTTTGATAAATACAGTTACGTAAAACCAAAACAATACTCGCAATAAGTAACCACAGAGCAATAACAGAGCCTGCACTAAGTGATTTAAAAAAGAATAACTCGTTTTCTTTGATGGCTAATAATTGCGGTACGCTTTCTACCAAATAGGCATTAAAACCATCAGTATTTCGATTAATCTCACGAATTAAAACAGGTATGTTATGTTCGTCAATGAGTGTGACTTCTGGGTGTTGATTAATGCCAGCAGAGACAAGACTCAGCATGGAAAAGCCGCTACGCTTATAGCGGCTTTGTTGAAAGACTTCGCTTGTTGTGAAGACAGGTGCGTTAGGCAGCGCCTTAAATAACATTTCTGGGCTATCAGCAGAAACAATTACGCCTTGATCATCTGTCAGAAAATTGAGTCCAAATTTGTTGTTACGTAGCAAAGAAGACAATTCAATTTTAATGACAGCAATACCGATAATAGTGCCGTCTGTCTTTTTAATCGGGGAAGAAAAAAATAGTCCTGGTTTATTGGTACTGCGCCCTAGCGCGTATTGACGGCCATATTCGCCTTGTATTGCAGCCTTAAAATACTGTCTATCTCTATAGTTAAAACCGATCAGACTTTCTTTTTTATTGAAATTATTTGATGCAATACAATCTGCATTTATGTTGATAATAAATGCGAGGTCTACCACAAGGTGTTTTGCTGTATTTTCAAGGTGACGATTAACCGTGTCAATAATCTCGGCGTCGGATGGTGATTGTAATGCTTGTTTAATGATACTTTCTTGTGCTAAGAAGTCGGGCAAACCTTGAAGGTGTGTTAAAGCAATGGCAAAGTCTTGCGTTATCTGATCTTGTCTCATATCCAATGTAGCGACGGTCTGTGCAACGATAGTTTCAGTCTGTTCCTGCTCCCAATCTGTAATTTGTACCCAGATAAACCAAATCAGTAATGGTGCAAATAATAACCATAGAATAAACATCAAACGAAAGGGGAATATTTTGATTGTTTTTTGAAAATAGCTGTTCAGACGACAATTGCTTATGTATGTGGAATCTATTTTGCTCATTTAGCTTGCTTTAGTCTTTTGCGTAGTTTATGGTGCTAATTCTAATTACTGATTGTAACATAATTGAACTGTTATATTTAACTTTTTGCATCGTTACATATCTATCGTATGTGTGTTAAACCATTGCACCCAATAAGTCAGTTTTTCTTGTAACTCATTAATTTTGATGGGTTTGGTGCTGTAATCGTCCATGCCGCAAGCCATACAACGCTCTCTGTCGCCATCGAGTGCATTTGCGGTTAAGCCAATAATCGGGATGTGTTGTCCCGTATTTTCTTCCATTAAGCGAATGGTTCGTGTGGCTTCAAAACCATCCATCACAGGCATTTGACAGTCCATTAAAATGGCATCAAACGAACGCTCTGCCATTTGCTTCAAGGCTTCTTCACCATTTTCAGCAATACGATGCGCATAACCAAACTTTTGTAGGAGTTTGCTGGCAACCAGTTGGTTTACTTTATTATCTTCGACTAATAAAATTGTCTTTTCATGATTAGAAGCGTTAGTGCTAATATGGTGTATATGCGTTTTTTCGAGCAACACTTCTTTACTTTTAGCTAAATTAATGACAAAGAAAAATGTACTGCCTTTGCCTAATTCGGCACTAACTGCCAACTCGCCTTGCATCAGCTCGATCAGTTTTTTAGAGATAGATAATCCCAAGCCCGTACCACCAAATTTGCGTGTGGTAGAACTATCTGCTTGCGTAAAGGCTTCAAATAGTTTTGCCTGTGCTTCTTTACTGATGCCAATACCTGTATCTGTGACGGCAAAGCGAACGCGCCAATAATCAGTGCCTTCTTCAACAGGGCTAATGTTTAACGTAACACTGCCCTTAGCGGTAAATTTAAGGGCGTTACCGAGCAAATTAATCAGTACCTGTCGTAACCGATTGATATCACCAGAAACAACAGCAGGAAGATCATCGGCAAGCTGTTCGTTATAAGTAATTTTTTTATGTTCAAATGGGTAGGTAAACATATCACGCAAGTCTTGCAATAAGGGCTTAAAGCCAAAACTGGCAGACTCAAGATTCATTTTACCCGCTTCAATTTTTGAGAAGTCTAAAATATCATTAATCAGCGACAATAAAACTTGCGCTGAACGCGATAGCGTGTGTACGTAGTTTTTTTGATTTTCATTCAGCTCGGTATCCATGAGTAAATCGGCCATACCAATAACGCCATTTAAAGGGGTACGGATTTCGTGACTCATGGTTGCTAAAAAATCGGCTTTCGTTTTGAGGGCATCTTCTGCGAGCGTTTTTGCGTTACGCAACTCTGATTCTGCTTGCTTTTGTAGACGCATATCACGGAAAACAGCAACATGCCCTGTAATTTGGTTGTCCGTAATAATTGGTCCTAAGGCGCATGAAATGGGAATGTATTTGCCATCTGGTAATAACACTTGAGCATTATCATCGCGCAGTTTTTCACCCCACGATAGCCACTGTATCAGACTATCATGATCTAAGTTGCTTTCACTAAAAGGCACATGTAGTTTTAGGTAGTTTAGTAAAGACTGCTTCAGTGGTGAGTTTTGCCAAGGTTCAAGCGCGTGTGCTGCGGCGGCATTGATGTATAAGATATTACCATCAATATCAATTTCGAGCACACCATCGGTCAGGGAGGTAAATACCGATAGCAGTTTATTCTTTTCTTGTGCTAACGCAGATTGGGAGCTAAGTTGAAGAGCTTCATAAAGATGCTTCATTTCCTCAGAATAGACCTGCAAGCTACGCTCGAGCACATAACGCTCTTCATCACTACCAACATAATGCTTATGCAGCCGCTCCAATAACTCTTGCCAGTTACTGGAGTCAGGCGGCGTATTCTCATCAAGTCCGAGGCGTTTCAGTTGACGACGTAGCGTTGGATGCAATTCCATCATAACCCTAACTTAGTCTTCGGAAATTAAGGTTAGCGTCATGGTTTGATTGTGTAAGCGGCAAACTAACGCGCCTCTTGGTGACAACTCACCGTAAGAATAAAAACCAACTTGCTTGGTATTGGCAGGTAATGCATCCAGCGTTGCCTCGACTTCTTCATCAATGCGTTCTTTTAAGATGAGCTTACGACCAACACAAGATATGGCAATCGATAAATGTTCACCTGCAGCCCCTTTATTGCTAATTTGAGCTGCTGCAATTTCAGCACCTTCAATCAGACGATCAAAATTAGCACGCATCAGCTGTGTTACCTTGCCTTCAGGAATATCGCCTGCAAAGATAAGCGATTGTGCTTCTTCATCAATGGCGAGCAGGGTGCGAACAATGGGTTCATCTTCTTCAGGTGTTTTAAGTGCCAACGGAAACATAAGTCCTGTTGCAGGTAAGCCAGAAGCCAGATCGCCCAAGTATTCTTTATAGAGTACCAGTGCAGGCTTGTTATCCAACTCATAGACAATGTTAGCAGATGATTTAGTCACCATACGTTCAGGACCAAATAAATCCCAGCCACCTTTTGAACCATAGCCAACTTGTACCGCATCGCCATAAAAACCAACCGCAGTTACCATGCCTTTAGTTGGCAAGCCATCGACAAGTGTCCAAGTTTGTTGGAAGTTAGCACCATCACCTGCCAAGCCACCCGTTACGACAACATCTGTTGGTAAGCCAGAACGCATACCAAATGCTAACTCAGAACCATTAACGCCGAGACCGTCAGATAAAATTAAAACCGCTTTTAAGCCTTCATGATTGAGCTGCTGTGCAATATCAGCGCCAACACCAGTACTGCTTGTATTCGCAATGACACTACTGGCAAAACGAAGTTTTGTATGCTCAAAATGAGTCACAGCAAGGCTTAGGGTGTCATCGTAAACGAGGTCGTCGCAAATTTCCCCTGCACTAGAACAGCCAGCAATAACGCTATTGGGGTAGGTATCTTTAATCTGTTGCCATAAAGCAGTATCAGCATCAAACGTGCGTGCTGCGAATGCTAAAACGAGTGTTTGCGCTGAGTCGTTTGTTGGCAGTTCGCTGTTCCATTTTTGGTTGCGATAAAGGTGTGTACTGGTTTGCATGCATCTGTCTCCGTAATTACTAGATTTAAACTAAGGCTAGCCTATCATAAATTGTCTTCTTGTAGCTATTTTTATAACAATCCCATCGCTGTTTTTACTTTTTCGAGGGTGTTTCGCGCTTGTGCTCGTGCCTTATCTGCTCCCGATTTTAAGATAACGTTTAATTCGGTTTCGTCATTACGCAAGCGTGCGAATTCTGTTTGAATCGGTTCAAGTAAGGCAACGATGGCTTCACCTGTATCCACTTTAAGGTGTCCATAGCCTTTGCCAACATAGTCTGCTTCTAGGGTGCTAATTGATTTGCCTGTTGCGCCAGATAGCAGCGTTAGTAGATTGCTTACCCCAGCCTTATGCTCACGGTCATAGCGAATTTCACTATCGGTATCGGTCACTGCTTTTTTAAGCTTTTTACGAATGACATCAGGACTATCCAGTAGTGCGATATAGTTCCCTGCGTTTTCGTCTGATTTTGACATTTTCTTTTCAGGTTCAAGCAAACTCATAATACGTCCCCCTGCTTCAACACTGGGAATATAGGGTTCTGGTAAGGTAAAAATATCACCGTAGCGGTTATTCATGCGTGTTGCAAGGTCACGTGTTAGCTCTAAGTGTTGTTTTTGATCGTTACCGACAGGAACTGCCTTGGTTTGATAGAGGAGAATATCAGCCGCCATCAGAACAGGGTAAGCAAGCAAGCCTAAGTTGATGTTATCCGTATTTTTAGCGGTTTTATCCTTAAACTGCGTCATGCGCTCCAACTCGCCCATATAAGTATGGCAAGAGAGTAACCACATCAATTCACTATGCTCTGGTACATCGGATTGGGTAAAAATCACGCTTTGTTCGGGCTTAATGCCGCAGGCAATATACAGTGCAACAAAGTCTAAACTGCGTTTTTTTAATTCCGCTGGTTCTTGTCGTTGTGTAATGGCATGTAAATTGACCAGTGAAAATAAGCAGTCAAAGTCTTGCTGTAGGCGAACCCAGTTTTTCATGGCGCCAAGGTAGTGTCCAATATTAAGTTGTCCAGAAGGCTGAATGCCTGAAAAAAGAATGTCACGTGCCATAAAAATTCCACCAAATAATAAATTGATATGCGAGTAGAAATCATGTTTATATTTGCTAATGATACGCAAGTTTGCTTATCTTTGGGAATAGGTTTCTTGATTAGTCGTGTCAATAAAGTGAGCTGCTAGGCTATAATAAAGCCTACTTTCTAATCAATAAAAACACACAGGTAAGCCATTTATGCTGCTGATGATCGATAATTACGATTCTTTTACCTATAATCTTGTGCAATATTTTGGTGAGTTGGGTCAAACAGTCGAAGTGATTCGTAATGATCAAATTGACCTCGATGGTATCGCGCGTCTGAACCCTAAGTACCTCATTATTTCACCAGGACCTTGCAGTCCGACAGAGGCAGGCGTTTCTGTGCCAGCCATTGCGCGTTTTGCAGGGCAAATCCCGATTTTAGGTGTCTGTTTAGGGCATCAGAGTATTGGGCAGGCATTCGGCGGTAATATTGTACGTGCCAAGCAAGTGATGCATGGTAAAACCTCGCCTGTGTATCATCACAATGTGGGTTGTTTTGCTGATATTCCTAGCCCCGTAACGGTCACCCGTTATCATTCATTAGTGATCGAACAAGCAACCTTGCCCGATTGCTTAGAAGTAACGGCTTGGACGAATAATCCCGATGGTAGCATCGAAGAGATTATGGGTGTGCGCCATAAAACCCTGCCCATCGAAGGGGTGCAGTTTCATCCCGAAAGCATTTTGACTGAGTTTGGGCATCAGATGTTGCAGAACTTTTTGGAGCAACACGCATGAGTACGCCTAAAGTTTGGTTAGAGCAGTTACTGGCAAAGCAAAATCTTACGTCTGAACAAATGACAGCACTGATGCAAGCCTTGATGTCGGGTGAAACCACACAGGCACAAACAGCTGCCTTGTTGGTTGCTTTGCGTGCCAAAGGTGAAAGCATTGAAGAGATTGCCGCCGCTGCCAAAGTGATGCGTGCCTTGGCAACAGGAGTTGAAGTCGAGCATCCTGAAACCCTCATTGATACCTGTGGCACAGGCGGTGATGGTCAGCATACCTTTAATATCTCGACAACTGTTGCTTTTGTGGTGGCCGCCGCAGGCGGACGTGTTGCCAAACATGGTGGGCGTTCGGTGACTTCAAGTTCGGGCAGTGCTGATGTGCTGGAACTCGCGGGCATGAATTTGTCGCTCACCCCTGAGCAGTTAGCGCAGTGCATGCACGATACAGGCGTAGCCTTTATGTTTGCGCCAGCGCATCATAGTGCGATGAAACATGTTGTGCCTGTTCGTCGTGAGTTGGGTGTGCGCACCATTTTTAACCTGTTAGGTCCTTTGACGAATCCTGCAGGGGCGCAACAGCAGGTAATGGGTGTTTTCTCGCTACAGTGGTTAGAACCGATTGCTCAGGTGCTTAAATCGCTTGGCAGTACTTCGGTATGGGTCGTTCATGCCGATGATGGGCTAGATGAAATCTCGATTGCCAGTAGCACGCAGGTTGCGGCATTATCACAAAATGGCACGATTGAGCGTTTTACCATTGCGCCAGAAGATGTTGGTTATGTGCGTCAGCCTTTGTCGCTCATCCGTACCACCAGCAAAGAAGAGAGTTTGGCAATGGTACAGCAAGTCCTGAATAACGAAGCGGGCGCATGGCGCGATATTGTCTGCCTGAATGCGGGTGCCTCCTTGTTGGTGGGCGGACTGGCAACCGACTTTACAGCAGGGGTTCGATTAGCAGAGCAGGTGATTGCCAGCGGACAAGCCAAGGCAACCTTTGACCGTGCGATTGCATTGAGTCAGGAATTAGGAAAGAAAGATTAAATTATGTCGAATATTCTCACTAAAATTCTTAACCGTAAACAAGAAGAAGTCACTGCTGCTAAGGCTTACAAGTCTTTAGACTATATCAAGAAACAAGCTTTAGCTGCGCCCGCAGCGAAAGACTTTTCTAGTGCCTTGTTGTCACGGGTAAAACGTAGCAAGGCGGCAGTGATTGCTGAAATCAAAAAAGCATCACCTTCCAAAGGCGTGATTCGCGAGAACTTTGATCCTGTTGCCATTGCACAAAGTTATCAAATGCATGGCGCAACCTGTTTGTCGGTATTAACCGATGTTGATTTCTTCCAAGGAAGCCTCGATATTTTCCGTGCGGTGCGTGCCGCTGTCGATTTACCGATGATTCGTAAAGACTTTATTGTTGATGACTATCAAATCATCGAAGCGCGTGCCGCAGGTGCAGATGCGATTTTGCTGATTGTTGCCGCATTAGATGATAAGGAGTTAGCGCATTTGTACCAAACCGCCACCGACTGGGGTATGAGTGTACTGGTTGAAGTGCATGATGATAACGAGTTGGCTCGTGCCTTAAAACTGCCCTTGGCGATGGTGGGCATTAATAATCGCAACCTGAAAACTTTTGATGTGACGCTCGATACTACGATTAATATGTTGTCGCAAATCCCCGAAGGTGTTGTGGTGGTGACAGAAAGTGGTATCTTTACTCGTGATGATGTGGCAGTGATGCAGCGAAATAATGTGCATGCCTTTTTAGTCGGCGAAGCCTTTATGCGCGCGACAGATCCAGGTGAGGCGTTGGCGAATTTATTTTCAGAAGGAAATAACAAATGAAAGCAACCGTAAAATGGTTAGACAATCGTGTCTTTGTTGGACAATCTGGTAGTGGGCATGCCGTGGTTATGGATGGCCCTCCTGAAGCTGGCGGACAAAACTTAGGTCCTCGCCCAATGGAGATGTTATTGTTAGGTATGGGGGGCTGTGCCAGTTTTGATGTGGTTGATATTTTGGAGAAAATGCGTCAACCGATTCAAGGTTGCGAAGCACAGTTGTCTGCTGAGCGTGCTAGCGAAGCCCCTAAGGTATTGACTAAAATTCATTTGCATTTTGTTATTCATGGTGCTGTTGATGCCACAAAAGCTGAACGTGCTGTGAAGTTGTCTGCCGAAAAATATTGCTCTGCTTCCATTATGTTAGGCAAAATGGCAGAAATTACACATAGTTTTGAGGTGCTTGTCAGTGACGAATTGGCCAAGTCATAATCATATCAACGAACTTAACGGTGAAGCAGTCGATCACTTCATCTGCAAAAATGGCGTAATCTACGCTGGCGACCATATCATCATCGATCTTTGGGGTGCGAGTCGCCTTGACGACATCGCGCTCATGGAAGCAACACTATTAACTGCTGTGCAAGAAATTAAAGCAACCCTGCTTCATATTCATTTGCACCACTTTCAGCCCAATGGTGGTATTTCAGGCGTTGCCGTATTAGCAGAATCTCATATTTCCGTGCATACTTGGCCAGAAAAGGGCTATGCTGCCTTTGATGTCTTTTCGTGTGGTGATTCGATACCAGAACGAGCGGTCGATGTCCTTAAAGCGGCATTTCATCCAGAAAAGACCGTCGTGACTGCTTTACAGCGTGGTAGTGCAAGCGAATGAGTCTATTTGTCGAAACCTTATATCGTGGTTATGGTCAGGCATTTCAACAGTCAGCGCAGTGCTTTAGCTTAGACACGGGCTTTCAGCAGCTCAGTATTTTTGATAATCCGATTTTGGGACGGGTGATGACGCTGGATGGGGTGGTGCAAACAACCGAAAAAGACGAGTTTATTTATCATGAAATGCTGACTCATGTACCTATGCTGGCGCATCCCAATCCAAAGCGGGTGCTGATTATCGGTGGCGGTGATGGTGGTATTTTGCGTGAAGTTTTACGTCACCCAACGGTCGAACAAGTAATCTTGGTTGAAATTGATGCCGCAGTTATTGAGATGGCAAAACAGTATTTTCCCGCACATTCCGCTGGCGCTTTTGAGGATGCACGAACTCGTATCGTGATTGCTGATGGTGTTCAGTATGTCAATGAAAGTAAAGAAATGTTCGATGTCATTATTTCTGACTCAACTGACCCATATGGGCCTGGAGAAGTCTTGTTTTCAGCGGATTTTTACACAGCCATTCGCGCACGCTTAAATGCCGTTGGTATTTTTGTCGCGCAAAATGGCGTGCCGTTTTTTCAGCTTGATGAGCTGAAAGATACGGTTCAGCGTTTCGCACCTTTGTTTGTGGATAGCACTTTTTTTACTGCTGCTGTGCCGACATATATCGGTGGCGTAATGGCTTTGGCGTGGGGTGCAACTGATGCGAGCTTGCGTCAAACATCATTAACACAGATACAAGCGCGTTATGCGCAACGCGGTGTTCACACACGCTATTACACGCCACAAATGCATCTTGCCAGTTTCGCGCTGCCAAACTATATCGCGCAAGCAATTGCAGCAACAATAGCTTAAGCTGTTGTTGTTTTTGCTAGCAGCCTGTCGGACTTAAAAAATTGTAACGAAAACGCGGATAAACGAGGATGGTTTTTATTGGTTTTGCAGGGTAATAGTGAACTATTGCTCAAAAAATCAATGAAAAACAGACCGTCTAGCTACTTTTGCAGTAAATTTCCTTTAAGTCCGACAGGCTGCTAGGGCGTGCAACTGTTTAATCATGTTATACAGACCATTGGCACGGCTGGGCGATAAATGTTGTAATAAACCGATCTTACCCAAAAAGTCTAAAGGTGTATTCAGGATTTCTTCGCCAGTTCTGCCGTTATAAACCCATAAAATCAGGGCAATCATGCCTGCGACAATGCTGGCATCACTTTTTGCATAGAGATAAAAGCGTCCCTCTTCTTGTGCGACGTGTAACCAGACCTGCGATTGGCAACCATGAATACGATTGTCATCACTTTCCCAAACTGGATCAAAGGCAGGAAGCTTCTTTCCAAGGTCAATTAGGTACTGATAACGATCTTTCCAATCTGTAAAAAAAGCAAAACGCTCAACCAAGGCGTCAATTGCTGTTTGAATATCCTCTTTCGGTGCTGTATTCATCATAATTTCCATTGTCATTGAGTAGTGCTATGCGCTACATTATACGCACATTATGTTTGCTGTGTTGTGCAGTGCTTGTATTACGAAATAAAGGAAATAAGAGATGTCAAATCTGATTCAAATGCGCCATCTTAACCGTCGTCATTTTTTACAAGGGGCTTTAGCTACTGCTACGTTGAGCGCGTTTGGCGTGTCTGTACTCAACCCCGTGTATGCGAGCGATGATATGGTTGTAAAAGGACCGCGCGTTCCCGACGTGAAACCGCAGAAAGTATCGACACATTGCCATGTTATTATTGCTAAAGACCCAGAGCCAACCCCAGAAAACCAAGGTATGTTTTCAAATATGGGTTTTATTATTACGCAAAAAGGTGTGGTTGTTTATGACACGGGTGGTTCGGTACAAATTGGCGAAATGATGATTCGTCAGATTAAAAAAATGACCGATAAACCTGTGATTAAGATTTTTAACTCTCATTTTCATGGCGATCATTGGTTAGGTAACCATGCCTTTGTTAAAGAATGGCCAACTGTTGAAATTTATGCCCATGAAAACCTACATAAAGCCTTAAAAGAAGGCGTTGGCGAATTTTGGTTGGGTATGCAAGCACGTGCAACCAATAATGCGACAGCAGGTACAGTGATTACACCACCAAATCAGGTATTGAAAGGTGGAGAGGTGTTTGATATGGGCGATACGCTCATTCGTGTTCACTATTATGGCAAATGCCATACCGATGCGGATATTTGTTTAGAAGTAACCGCAGATAAAACGGTCTATGTTGCTGATATGCTCATGGTTGGTCGTGTGGCGAATATGGATGATGGTAGCTATGTTGGCTCGATCGAGGGGATTAAAAAGCTCAAGACAGATACCCAAGCAACGAATTATGTACAGGGTCATTATAAGTTTGGTCCGCAGCAAGCAGATGTATACTTGGCGTTTTTAGAGGCAATTTATAATAACGCTGTTGCTTATCAAAAAGAAGGATTAACTGCTGCTGAAATGAAAGATAAAATTATTGCTAAAATGAAACAATACCGCGATTGGAAAGGTTTTGATGCCTTAATCGGTCGCTATATTGCGATTGCTTACACAGAAGCGGAAGTCGCAAGTTTTTAAACAGTCATTGTTGTTTCGTGAAAAAACCCATCCTTGCGATGGGTTTTTTATTAACATACGTCCATAAAAGTACGCAATTAGCCACTGTCCAATAAGTTAAATTAAACTGTCATAAAATTAATTTGTGCTAGTGTTTGTAAAATTCTAATTGGTAAAAGTTATCATTTTGTTTTAATGTGCTACTATCTTATTGAAGAAGGGGTGCGACAATTGGTCACATCTCTTCTAAAAAAGAAATAAACTAAAATATATAGCGGTACTTTTAATTATTGGAGTTGAACAGATGGAACTC
>DYST01000043.1:0-6316 GCA_020726325.1 Thiomicrospira cyclica
ATACAGTTGTGTTAGCAGCGGAGCATTGATGCCTAATAGCTGCGCCATATATTGTGTGGTTTGTTGGTCTTCAGGATCCAGCGGTTGCTGGATTTGTATCCAGATGCTATCGCACAGGCAATGCCAACGTCTGTCTTGTTGAACTAACTGTACCAAGCCTTTAGCGATATCGTGACTGAGCATGGTATTGCGCTCTTGCCAAATTTTTTGCCCTTCATGTTCATCCATATCAAGCCGCTGCGATAAGGCTAAAAACGCGCTCGTTTCTAATTCGCTGCTAGGGCGATTAACGGCAATTGGCAAGGCAACAAAGCTCAGATAACTGAGTTTTTCGTTATGTGTCAACTTGGCTAAAGGATGGGGCGTAAACAGGGTCGGGCGTTGTTGTAACAACAATTTTTTCAAGCTGTCGATAATGCTGCTCATTGTTGTTTGTCCCCTTGTTTTATGTCAATGAGCTGGTTACATAAGTCATTGTATTTAAAGGTTGTTCATAAACTTTTCTGTGCATGTTCGTTGAGTTGCGTAACAAAATCATCACTGTGATGTTGTGTTAATACCGCAGCGCGCCAGCCTTTATTCAGTTTTTCTGGGCGTTTCCCTGTGGATAACCAGTGGATTAAGTCTTCTTTACTTGCCAGTGCTGCAGATTGGCGTAAGCCAAGTTGGGTTGCTAAGGTATCAATATGGGCGCGTAAAGCCTTTAGCGTGTCACTGTCTACATCGGGGATCGGTTTGGCTTCTTCGATATGTGGTGGGTGAGCGAGTAAGGTTAGGATATGCGAGCCGTACTTGCGAATGGCTTGCGGTGATAAGCCAGCGGCATGTAAATCGTCTAAGTGTTTGGGTGGGTGTTCGGCAAGGGCAATCATACAGCTATTATCACAAGTCCATTGTCGAGGTTTGTTTGCTTCAATGGCGGTTGCTTCGCGCCAAAGTAGCAAAGCATCGAGACGATGACGCTGTTCACGCTTGAAAAAAGGTGGGGCTTTGAGTTTTTTACGTAAGCCAACAATATCCGCTTGATAGAGATTAGGGTCTGTTAGGGCGATATTATCATCATCAATCCAGTGTAATTGTTCTTTTTCGCTGAGTTTGGCTATTAATTGCGGATAAAGTTGTGCCAGATAAAGGACATCATCAATGGCATATTGAATTTGCGCCGCTGTCAGTGGACGCTGACACCAGTCACTGGCGGTCTGATCTTTGGCTAAAACAACACCGAGTTCTGCTTCCACTAAGCGAGCAAAGCCACAAGACTCACCTAAGCCTAACAATAATGCCGCAAATTGCGTATCAAATATCGGGCTGGGTAAGTTTCCCGACTCTTGCCAGACAATTTCTAAATCCTGACGGCTATCATGAAATACTTTGACTGCTGTTGTTTCTTGCAGACACTGCCAAAATGAACTGAGGTTAAGCTCGCAGGCATCGAGTAAGATGATTTCGCCAGCATCGGTCATGACTTGAACCAGACACAAAATGGGCTTGTAGGTGTTGCGTCTGGTAAATTCTGTGTCTAATGCTAAAAACTTGGCTTGCATCAAACGTGGCAGAATCGCTTCTAAGTCTGCTTGTTGGCTAATGTATTGGTGGTTGGTCATCTTAGTCTGTGCATCGAGTGATTAATCGGTTAGGATAGGCGGTTTTAGGCTTAAAGGCAATAGACAAAATGCACATTCATATTTTAGGAATCGGTGGCACATTTATGGGTGGTTTGGCACAAATTGCACGTCATATGGGCTATGTGGTGACGGGGCAAGATCGTCAGCTTTATCCGCCAATGAGTGTGCAGTTAGAACAAGCAGGCATTAGCGTTCGCGCGATGGATGATGTGTCTTTTATTAACGAAAAAGCGGATGTGATTGTTGTTGGTAATGTCATGACACGGGGTATGCCAGCAGTCGAAGCCTTGTTAGAGTCGGGATTGCTTTTTACCTCAGGTCCTGCATGGTTAGCCGATATTGCCTTGGCAGGAAAGTGGGTGTTAGCGGTATCAGGGACGCATGGTAAAACAACAACCAGCAGTATGTTGGCTTGGGTTTTAGAGGATGCACACTTATCTCCAGGGTTTTTGATTGGTGGTGTGCCTGCTAATTTTGGTGTATCTGCACGTTGGTCAGCGGAGTCGCCTTTTTTTGTTGTCGAAGCAGACGAATATGATAGTGCTTTTTTTGATAAACGTGCCAAACTGGTTCATTATCATCCGCGCACGTGGGTGCTCAATAATCTTGAGTTCGATCATGCCGATATTTATGAAAACCTAGCGCAAATTCAACGTCAGGTGCATCATGGTGTGCGTCTCGTTCCCGCCTCGGGTTTGATTGTTGCGCCGCACGATGATGAAGGCGTTGCAGATGCCTTAGTCTTAGGCTGTTGGTCGGATATTGAATATAGTTTGCCCAATGCAGATAGGGGATGGTCATGGCGATTATTAACTGATGATGCCAGTGCGTTTGCCGTTTTGTTTGATGGTGTTGAGCAGGGACGCGTGCAGTGGCAATTGATGGGTGAGTTTAATATTCGTAATGCCTTACATGCGATTGCTGCTGCTCGTCATGCTGGTGTTCCTGTCGCTGTTGCCTGCGATGCCTTGTCACGTTTTGCAGGGGTTGCTCGACGTTTAACCTTACTCTCTGCTTCTGATGCTGATGTATTGATATATGAAGATTTTGCCCATCATCCAACGGCGATTGCGGTGACTTTGCAGGGCTTAAGGGCACGTTATCTGAATCGTCGCTTATTGGCGGTTGTCGAGCCACGCTCGAATAGTATGCGCATGGGGGCATTTAAGGATGATTTGCCAGCATCTTTATCGATCGCTGATTGGGTGCTGATGTATCGTGATATGCGTTGGGATTGGCAAATTTCTGAGACAGAATTTACCAATGAGATAATCGTCTGTACCAGTTATGATGCTTTAGTGTCTGATGTTCTTGCACAGATTAAAGCTGGTGATGTTGTGGTATGTATGAGCAATGGTGGCTTTGCTGGTGTGCCTGCACGTTTAGCGCAGGACACCGCTAAAAAGCAAACTTAGTAGTAATCAGGTTCTATCTGATAGTTTTTAAGCCATAATTTAAGGTAGCTTGGATCTTGTTTGAATAAGCGTACATCTTCTGCTAATTGTTTGCTTTGATAATCTAACCGACGAATATCATCTTTGAGTAGTTGTAGTAAGCGTTTTGGTGTTAGACTTTCATAGTAGGGGATGTTTAACATGCTTCTGTAGCCGATTTCAATTTGCGCCACTTCTTCTTTGAGCTCTTGATATTGTGCATCCAGCACTTTGATGAAGTGTTTGAGCCGTTCTTCGGCAATATTGTAAATGCTGTCTTGATTGATTTGCTCAACGCTCAGTTGCAGTTCTAACAGTTTGAGTAAATCTTTCTTTTCGTAGGCGACGGTAATCTCTTGCATGAGTGCGGTTTTACGGTCGCGCTCAGCGGCATCGGGTTCGCGGTCGGGGTGCAGTACGCCAACCAACTGACGATAAACAGCCTGAATGGATTTGCTGATGCCTACTTGTTCTTCTTGCGCTTTGGCTTCTTTTGCTAATTGTTTGGCTGTTTTTCGTCGTTGTACGCGATTTTCTTCTGCTTGTTGTTGCATTGCTTCTTGTTTTTCAAAGAGTTTTTTCGCAATGGCATCTTGGTCGTTAATGTCGGTATCGTCATCGAGTTGGATACCAAAGGCTTCTTCCAACATGTTTCTGAGCATTTCATCCCGCATTTGCTCTTGTGTATCAAAGTCTTCGTCATCATCTTGGTAACGATTATAAATCGCTTTGAACTCATCGCGACCATGACCATCAATTAATTCAATGCAGAGGCTAGAAATTAAATGCTGCATTTTTTCTTTTTGTGCTTTGGTTAATTTTTGCGTGTTGTAGGTATGATCAAAAATATGCACCATTTCTGCTTGATGATCGGCAAAAATACGTTTTAAGGGTTGCAGTTTTTTTACCACATCTTGTTGGCAAGCATCGGCGGTAACTTGCCATTGTGTTAACAGCGCTTTTTGCTTTTCAATTTTCTTGATATTGGCATTAAATTTACGTTGTGTTGGTGTCAAGGGTTTAGTGACACTTTCTTCAATGCCGACAACAAGTTTATGTTTGCTAGGATTTAAATTTGACATACTGCTTATACCTTTAATTCATTACTCACCAAGATTAATACCTGTTCGACGCTAATCGCGCTCATACAGGCTGGTTGGCTACAAGGGGTTTTACGATGGTTAGATGCCGACACACAAGGCGCACAGGCAAGTCCAGCCCAAATTGGCGTGCTATTGCCTAAAGAGCCATACAATGCTGGTGTTTCGGGTCCAAATAAGACAAAGGTTTTAAGCGGTGTAATGGCAGAAAAATGTCCAGGTCCTGAATCGTTGGTGACCATTAAACGGCTGATGGTGTAAAGAATCGGCAGTTCAGCAAATTTAACACCACCCGCGAAGTTAATCACACGCGCTGAGTCGCACTGAAGTTTGAGTAATTCGGCTTCTTCTTTTTCGGCAGGTGCGCCTGTAATCAAAATAACAATGTCGTCAAATTCAGCTAATAAGCCGCGCATGAGCGCCGCATAGCGTTCTTTTGCCCAACGACGTTGTGGTAAGAGTTCAGAGGCATTGGGGTTAATGAGTACAATGCGTTTGCTCGCTAGGCTTGCATCGGAGCACAGCGGTGCAATGCGTCCACGCATCGCCTCTTGTGTTGCGTCATCGAAACTGACTTGTGCCAGTTTAATGTCGTCATCGGAGATGATCGTTTTGGCAAAAGGAACTTCGGCATCGGCTGTTTCTAAACTATAAATGAGGGCAATAAAGTTTTTGGCAACGTGCTGATGGGCGTTATAAGCCACTTTGTGGGTGAGCATAAAGCCACGCCATAGTCCTTCATTATGAAAACTATGGAAGCCTACGCGTCGCCATGCACCAGATAAGCCCGTTAGGAGTGCGCTAACACGCGAAAAAAGCTCTAAATCAATAACGGTGTCAATTTCATTCTTACGACACCAAGCCAAATAGCGCAGACTGTCCCATAACAAGGTGAATAGGCTATCTTCACGCAGGGTAAATACATTTTCGCGTGGGACGGTATCGAGTAATTCAAGGCTAGGTCTGTTTTTTGCAAATATCACAAAAAACAGTTCAGCATTGAGGTTTTTTTGTGCCCGACGCATCGCAGGGTCGGCAATAATGGTGCTACCCATTTCTGACAACTCGACAAATAGAATACGGCGCAAAGCGGGGACTTCTGCATTTTGTTGGCTGCGCCAAAAATCCTGTATTTTAACGACAACACTGGCAATCAATGTCAGCGGGATGCCAAGCCAGTAATCAAGTTGACGCATGGTATCTACGCGCATGTTTTCAATCCTTATTTCGTTTCTGTATCGTTATTTTGCCACCATTGGCGGTCGTGGGCAAAAAACCATAGCCCTGGTAAACTTGCTGCCATGAGTGTTAGACCATAAATAACCGATAAGGCTAAAACAGGCGCAGGTTCAGCACCGATTAAGGCAAAAATACCCACCATTGCCCCTTCACGAATACCCCAGCCCGCAAAGGATAAGGGTAATAATGTTAGCAAGATAACGGGAGGAATGACAACCAAATAAACCAGTAAATCAAATTGCAAGCCTAATGCTTGTCCCAAAGTAACTAACACCAACATTGAAAATAAATGCGTGATGACCGATAGTCCCATTTGAATACTAATGGTGCGTGAGCAGTTATAAACTTGTGCAAAGCGGGTCGATAGTTTTTGCAAGCTCGACCACAGCGGTAATTGCCATGCTGGTAGTTTGTGTAGCAATAAGCCAAACAAAGCACCTGCAAAGCCAATTGCAAGAATAATACTAATCCCTTGTGCAATATTGTGTGGCAATAGTTCGGGTAACCACCAGAGTGCCATTGCGTTGAGCAGTAACAGTCCCAAAAGCCCTGCAATGCGATCGATAAAAACACCAAAAAACGCCTCTTTATGGTCACCAATTCGATGTCCATTTTCAAAAATACGATAGGCATCACCGCCGATACTCGTCGGTAATAATTGGTTAAAAAGTGATCCCTTAAAATAACTTTTTAAGTAAAAACGTGCATCGGGTGGATCGCCCAACCATTTTTGAATGAGGCTCCAGCGAAAAGCCGCCGTTAGAGTACTCGCAAGTTGTAGCGCGAGCGCAATCAGTAGCGTAGTTAAGCCAATGCCTTGAATCGATTGCCAAAGCTGCTCGTTATCGATGCGCTGATAGAGCAACCAAATTAAGGCGACCGAAAAGAAGACTTTTAACCAAGCAAGGGCTGTTTTCAT
>DYST01000043.1:6416-18353 GCA_020726325.1 Thiomicrospira cyclica
GATTATACTGGATTTTAGGGTTTATGGCGTGTCAATAAGCCCCTGACAACGATAGAAACGAAAGTTTTCCGCGCTAATCGCAAGGTGATGACACTGTGCAAATTGTTCTAGGCTGTCATCGTTGCTATCGGGCGGTAAAACCAGTAAGCCACTTAATCCTTTGCTCGGGCTGTCAAACCAAATATCGAATTGATCGAAACGATCATCTAATACAATGATAGGTGTTGGACGCGCATACCAAGCAAGTCGACTGCTATCGACCCAATGCGTGGTTAAGATAGCTTCATCTTCTTGGCGCAGGCTTTGGGCGATGGTGGCGGCTTCTTTCCAGCCAACTAAGTCAGCAACTGGGTTGGGAGTGAATGATTTTCCGATACTTGGTATCGCCATCAGCGCGATTGCCAGTAGGGTTATCAACCAACCATAGCCAATATTGAGCAGGGTCGCACGCGTTAACCAGCGTTGATTTTTTGTGAGCAGATAATCGGCTAAACTTGGTAGCCAGAGCAGGTAAAAAAAGGCAAGCCAATGTGGCAAGCTCGGTTCCTTGCCTGATGACAGGGTAAACATCAATAGTGCGGGCAGGGTAAAGGCAACTAGCTGACGATGGGCATGATTATCTTTAACTGCTTTGAATGACACCGTTAGTGTCCAAGCAGCAAACCAGATTAAGGGTGTGTAAAGCAATAGTTGTGCTGCTTGGCTTTGTAACAGCCGAGACCATTGCCAAACGGTATTCGGTTGCCCATGATCGAGTTGATAATGAATGGATATCCAATCATGCTGAAAATTCCAAATGAGGATAGGCAAACTCATAATGCCCGCAATCGTTACAGCTAACCAAAACTTTAGCGACAGAAACCAGTGCCAACTTTTGCTGACAATCAGCATCCCAATCAGCCCGATAGCAAAAAGTAGCGTTGTGTATTTGCTCAGTGCGCCAAGTCCAATCAATACGCCTAATAGTATCCAATTGCGCCATAGTGGTGTTTTGAGTGTCTGTTGTGCTTGCCAGAAAAGCGCGATTGTGAGTGGCATTAATAGTGTATCTGGCACTAAACCAATGCCTAATAAATGCATTAAAGGGATACTACTAAAGAGTAGCGCGGCAAGATTTGCTTTTTCTAAGCTGTGATAGGTATGCAGGGTATAACGATGGAGCAAAATTAAGGTTAAGGCATAGCTTAATAATGCAAACAAGCGCAGTTGCCATTCTTGCTCACCGAGTAGTAAAGCAATGGCCTGTAGCCAACCCACGAGCGGTGGATGGTCGAAATAGCTTAAAGCAAGATGCTGTCCGTAAAGGGCGTAGTGTGCCTCATCGACACTGAGTGGGGCAATAATAGCAGGAAAAAGATGTGCAATTAGCGTGATGAGCAGTAAAGCGATCAGGAATTTGGGATGGCGAAGCGTGTTGAATAGCATAGTGTGTCATGTATAAAATAAAAAAGCCTGATAAAATCAGGCCAAACCCACAATTTTCACTGCTTGTATCCAGAGGAAAGCCAGTCAAAATTATAAACGCTCACAACATCCGATTATTCGCATGATTTCACGCGCCTAAAAGGACATCATAAGTATATTATTAATTCCTGATGTTGTCAAATGATTTAAGTAAATTGTGTTAAGTAAAAACATCAATCGCGAAAATTGTTAAACTGTAGTGGACGTTCTAACTCGTCCATTGCACGTAGCATCGCAATTGCCTCTTGCAGATCGTCACGTTTCTTGCCTGTAACACGCACAGTCTCGCCCTGAATAGCCGCTTGCACTTTCATCTTTTTATCTTTGATCGCTTTGGTAATTTGTTTAGCGATGGTAGCATCTAGTCCTTGGTGAACAATGACGTTTTGTTTTGCTGTTTTGAGTTGAATATCGGGGTCTTTACGTTCGATGGCGCGGGTGTCAATATTTCGCTTGATGAGTTTTGCCGTAAGAACGTCATACATTTGATCGAGCTGAAACTCAGATTCGGTATGTAACTTAATGATCATTTCTTTTTCATCTAAGGTAAAGCCAGAGTCCGTGCCTTTAAAATCAAAGCGCGAGGTAACTTCTTTATTGGCTTGATCGACCGCATTGGTTAATTCGTGTTTATCGACTTCAGAAACGATATCAAATGAAGGCATTTTTTTTCCTTTTTAATGAATTAGAGATGCAATAAAAGCATCTCGTTGTGGGTTTAAAACTAGGCAATTAAATGTAGGCTACCATGATGAGCTTGCACGCGCTGTTTCGCTTGCGCCATATTGGCCGCAATCTGTTCATCCATATTTTGCCGTGATTCTCGACCAAGACGTTCAGCGTAGGTAACTGGTCCTTCTGCAGGTGCGATTACAGGCTGATAGCTTGCTTTAGGAAGCTCAGGATTGTGCTGCTCAATTTTTTGTAAACGCGTACCTGGCAAATCGCCAACAAAATATTCTTTCGCTTTAATGGGAGCGGCAACCCAATTTGGCGCGAAACCACCAATACCACCAGATTCCATAATTGAACCCTCCACTGCGCTGTATTCTATCTTTTAGAGTAGAATAGCGCATCATTATCACAATTTCACTAGGTAGAGCCTGAATATTTATGCCTATTTCATTACCGCTCCCTTTATTGTACCGCCAAACGTCCGTTGAATCATTAGTCGATTTAGTGCCGAGTAGGGTTGAAATGTCCTCTTTGCATCCGCGTGCATATTCTGCTTTGTCTAAGTTGCTGCGATCTCCTCGTCGGGTGCATGCGATGGTGGTTGATCATGGTGAGTTGGCATGGCGTGACTGGGTGGTCGAGCAGGTTAGGCTGGTTGCGGCGCAACGTCCTACGCCACTAGATGTTGTCTTAGTTCATGATTTTACTTTGCCTAATGGCGGTCATTATTTAACCTTGCCAGCTGGTTATGCCCTGCTTTTTCGTACCGCTATTGCACAGTTGGTGGCAGCAATTCGGGAAGAGTTACCGTTATTATTTGATGGTCATGCGTATCAACGACAGGTGCAGCAGTTAGAGGAACAGCTAAAATCAGAGCAAGAAGGCTTGTTGCGTCCTGTTTTTGCCTTGGCAAGCGCACTAGGCATTGTGATTGAGCAGGAAGATGTTTCATTTACCTTGCGTGCAAAGGTCGGCGATGAGGAGCTAGGTCGGCAAGCTTTAATGCAATTAGCAGAAGAACAGCGTGTCCCCTTATTAGCGGCGGTCGAGCAAATTGAGCAAGCGTTAAATACAGCCTTAGCGCATTTTCCTGCTTTGCAACATACGCACTTAAAGGCAGATAAAGCATTAAACCAATCGGTTGCCAGTTCTTTGCTTGATCCGTTATTAGCGCGTATTTTGACTGATTTTGATGCTGATGTCGGTGTTGCTAATTATTTGCAAGATCTTAAAAGATATGTCTTAGCACGTTTGTCTGATTTTTGGAGTATTGACGATAGCGCGACAGCGGTGAGTAGTTTGGCTGTTGTTGGGACGGATAAAAATTGGCTGACCGTATTTGATGTACAAGTGATGTCACATCACCAGCCAGATTCTGGTGTGCCTGTAATTTTTGATCCAGCGCTGACCCTTGCTCGCTTTTTAGGAACGATTGCGGGTGCGAATGCGACGGGTGGAGAGGGCGTGGTTAGCACCCTATCCGTGCGTCCAGGGGTGATGCATGCAGCACAAGGTGGGTTTTTACTGTTAACCATCGAATCCTTACTGCAAGAACCAGGGCTATGGGCATTATTAAAAGGGATGTTGCGTGGTGGCGTGGTTTCGGGTAGCGATTGGCGTGCCATGCAGCCAGCCAGTTTGTGGGGGGGTGGTTTTGATTTGCCTGATTGGGTTGGCAATATGCAAGTATTGCTCTTAGGTGAAGCAGAGTGGTTTTATGCTTTAGAGGGTGCTGATTCGGATGTTGGGCAGCTTTTTCGTTCACTGGTTGAGTTTGAGTCTTTTGCAGCGCGCGATACGCAACGAGAACGCACGCTAATGTCGGTGTTATTGGCACGCGTTGAAAAGGACTGTGTGTTGCCGATATTGCCAGAAGCTTTGGCGCAATTGTGTAATCATGCCTCGCGCTTAGGCGAAGATGCGACCCGATTGGCATTATTGATGGAAAACTTAGAAGAAGCCCTGTTACGCGCTCAGGATGAGGCACTTTATGCAGGCAAGACAGCCATTGATGCACTGGCGATAGAAACGGCGTTAGCAGCCGATAGGTATGAAGCTGGGCGTTTAGAATCAGAATATCGTCATGCCATTGCGGCAGGGTGGCTTAATATTGTCACCGAAGGCAGTCGCATTGGGCAAATTAATGGCTTGACGGTATATGAAGTGGCACGGATGGCATTTGGTCAGCCTGTCAAAATTACGGCACAAGCATCCCCTGGCAATGATGGTTTGCTCGACATTGAAAAAGAAGTCGATTTAGCAGGTCCCATTCATAGTAAGGGCATGTTAATTGTGCAAGGTTATCTGCGCGGACGCTTTATGCGTTCACGCTTAATGGCCTTAACCGCCAGTGTGGTGATGGAGCAAACCTACGAAGGTGTGGAGGGTGATAGTGCCTCGGCTGCTGAAACCTTGGCGTTATTGTCAGCCATTGCACAATTGCCCTTGCGTCAAGATATCGCTGTGACAGGAGCGATTAATCAGTTTGGTGAGGTGCAGGCGGTTGGTGGCATCAACGAAAAAATCGAGGGCTTTTTCCGTTTGTGCGCTATGCGTGGATTAACAGGCGAGCAGGGGGTGTTAATTCCTGCTGTTAACGTGCAGTCGCTTATGTTGGCAGAGGATGTGCGCAATGCCTGTGCCGCTGGACAGTTTCATATTTGGTCGGTAACGCATTTAGATGAGTCGCTCGAAATGTTAACAGGTATGGTGGCAGATTTTGCTAATGCTAAGGTATTAGAAGCCTTAGAAAGTATGAATCCTTTGCCAAACGAAGATGAGTTGATGGTGTGATGCAACAAAATAATCGTAAAAAAATCGCAGTGAGTAGCACGTTATTTATCGTGTTGTTTTTGGTTTTAAGTGCACTGGCGATTGTCAGTATTAGTGTTTATTTCTTATCTTCACTAGAAACGACACTCATGTCAGAGCGCAAACGTTCCGTTCAAAATAGTGTCGATGCCGTGCATGGTTCGATCAGTTATTACCAAAAATTAGTAGAATTAGGCAAGTTGTCTGAGTATGAAGCAAAGGCAGCAGCATTAGCACACATTAACGATGTTCGTTACGAGGGGCATAATTATTTTTGGGTTAACGATATGGCAAAGCCTTATCCGCAAATGCTAGTACACCCGACAATTCCTTTGTTAAATGGTGCTGTATTAAGTGATGAAAAATTTAATTGTGCTAATGCGATTCAATATGGCGATTATGGCAATAAGGAATCCTTAGATGGCAAAACAAATTTATTTTATGCCTTTGTTTTGGTTGCCGAGCACAGTAAACGTGGTTATGTTTGGTACGATTGGCCAAAACCCTTAGCGCAGGGTGATGTGACTTCGCTACGTTATCCTAAAGTGTCATATATCAGAAAAGTTGATGGCTGGAATTGGATTGTGGGTAGTGGCGTTTACTTTGACGATATTGAGCGAGCCTATACGGATACGAGCAAGCAAATTTTCTTGATTTTGTTCCTTGTCTTTGTTGTTTACCTGATTTTTGCGGTGCTCTTTTCGCGTCGTATTATCAAAACAGAGCAGGCATTACAACGTGAGCAGTTGTACTTAAAGAATATTCTTGATGCATCTCCTAATCCAACAGTGATTACCAATGGTACTCGGTTGCTTGATATGAATCGTGCTATGTTGCATGCGCTGCATTATGATAATCTGCAAGCCTTTATGGTTGATCATGATTGTATTTGTGATTTGTTTGTACAAGATGATAAACAGCATCATTTTTTACAGCGAGTGATGGACGATCAATCTTGGCTTAAATATATGCTTATACATACAGAATATCAGCATCGGGTTAAATTGCACATTAGGGGTGAAAACATAATTTATCAATTGTCGGCAGCAGCAATAACTGTGGAGGGGAATGAAGAGCGTTATATTGCGATGTTTACGGATATTTCTTTACTTATTCAACAATCTACAACTGATGCTTTGACAGGGATTGCTAACAGACAACATTTTGATTTGATGCTGCAGCACAGTATGGCGAATAGTAAACGCTCTGCAGATCCGTTAAGTATCATCTTTTTTGATATTGATTATTTTAAAAAGATTAATGATAACTTTGGTCATTTGGTTGGTGACGCCGTCTTGCGTGATCTGGCACAACTGGTCGAACATCATTTGCGTGAAAGTGATTTATTAGCACGTTGGGGTGGTGAAGAGTTTATTGTTCTGTTATTACATACCCATGTAAGTGTTGCGGCAGAACTCGCCGAGATTTTACGTCAGCTGGTTGTGCAAAAAGAGTTTGTGTCAGCGGGTCACATCAGTTGTTCTTTTGGCGTGACCCAATGGCGTAATGATGAAAGTGAAGATGCTTTGCTGCAACGTGTTGATGGGCTGCTCTATCAAGCAAAAGAAACAGGGCGCAATCGTGTTGTCGTTGATTAATTTTAGCTCTCAACGCTTACCACCACCGCCAGCTTTCTGTAGTACCACATCGAGCCAGCGAGTCGGTAAGAGTCGTTTGAGATACCAGAATACTTTTGTTGGCTTGGTAATCCGATAACGTGCCGCAGGTCTACGACTGGTTAGTGCTTTTTCGACTTGCGTTGCTACCGCTTCTGGGGGAAGCGTGAAGGGTGCGACAGCGCCTTCTTTTTGTAAACGGGCGATCATGCTTTCGTATTGTGTTTTGTGTGGGCTATGTGTGGCATCGACCCACGTCGTAAACTCACGGTAAGCATTGGCTCTAAAGCGACTTTCAATCGGACCAGGCTCAATTAAGCTGACGCTGATATTACTGCCAGCGAGTTCTAAACGTAAGGTATCAGCCATGCCTTCGATCGCATATTTGCTCATGTTGTAAGCACCACGATAGCCCATAGCGGCAAAGCCTAATACGGAGCTATTCAAAATAATGCGCCCATGCCCTTGTTGTCTAAAATGAGCAATGAGCAGATTATTCAGCTCATGCGTACCAAAAACATTGGTTTCAAATTGATGGCGTAAGGCATCACGACTAATATCTTCTAAAGCACCAGGTAAGCCAAATGCACCGTTATGAAAAACGGCAGAAATACGGTTATGACAGAGCTTTAATATGGCACTGAAAGCGGAGTGAATGCTATCGCTATCTGCTAAATCGAGCTGAAACGCATTGAACTCACCTTGTAGCCAAGCTACATCCTCGGCTTTACGTGCGGTTGCAATAACATGGTAACCAGCGTCCTGTAGGTGACGCGCTGTGCGATAACCAATGCCACTCGAGCAGCCTGTCATTAAAATTGCCTCTGGCGGTAAAACGGGACGTTGCATAAAATTCTTCTTCGTGTCGATTATTGAATGTGATAGCCGTTACCGTTGTCATGCAAAAACTGCTGTACAAATTGCCAGTTTGCTTGAAAGCCTGTATGAATGGTATATAACACATCGCCTTTATTGACTTTTCCATCAAGTTTATGGTACAGGTCTATGCCAGCACCAGGATCTAGTGGTGCGCCAGCGATATGCGCTAATTGCGCAAGAATGAGATTATCAATGCCAACAATCGACCCCTTGTGATTTGATTGGACGGTGATGGTTAGAGGGCTAACAGGGGTTGGTTTTTTTCTGCCTTGTGCGTCGATAATTCGGTTCATTTTATCCAAAGCACGCCCCGATGTTAGGATGTCACGGGCAACAAGATAGCCAGAACCACCACGTACATTGGGATGAAACTCGAGCACACGTCCAGCAAGTTCTAATGATTTTTCTCTTAAGTCTTCTGGCGCTTTAGGATCATTGCTTAATACTTGCATGACATCTCGTGCTTCTAATACAGGACCAATACCGCGCCCAATAGGTTGATTCCCATCGGTAATAATCACTTCAATGCGAATACCTGTATGCCAACCGACATATTCAAACAGTTTACGTAGTTGCAAAGCATCATGCATGTTGGTCACTTTTGCATGAGGACCGACTGGGATATCTAATAATATATGGGTTGCACCTGCTGCCAATTTTTTCGATAAAATAGAGGCAATCATCTGCCCTTGTGAATCTAAATTAAGCGGGCGTTCAACAGAAATCAGAATATCATCGACAGGGGCAAGATTAGCCGTACCACCCCATGCCAAACAAGCGCGTTCTTGATGTACAATATCGCGTAATTTTTCGACGGCTAAGGTAACTTCGGCTAAGACTTCCATCGTGTCGGCAGTGCCAGCGGGTGAGGTAATGGCGCGACTCGATGTTTTGGGCATGAGTAAGCCATATGCCGCCATAATCGGCACAACAATCATGGTTGTGCGATTACCAGGAATACCGCCAATACAGTGTTTATCAACCACCATGCTTTCTTGCCAATTCAGTTTTTGTCCGCTATCGGTCATTGCTCGTGTTAAAAAGAGAATCTCTTCTCTGTCCATACCCGATTGTGCTGAGGAAACCAAAAAGGCAGCAAGTTCTTCTTTTGCATAGCGACCTTGCACGATATCTTGGCAAATTGCGCTGTAGTTGGCTTGTGATAAGCGTTCCCCTGCAATTTTGGCGCGTACCGCTTCCATCGAGGTGACAGGTTGTGGCTGGCGCACGGTGACAGGTGTACCTTCTGGCAGTTGAAAACGTTCAAATGCACTAATGCATAAGCCCAGTTCTTCGCTGCCTAATAAATGAGCATCTTCGACAATATTGAGGGTTGCTAAAATGGTGTGACCGTCTTGACAAATTTCTAATTTAGATAAGGCTTTAAACCCTTCTGTTTGATATAAGGGACAGTCGCGGTGTAGATAAGCGACGTGTTCGCGGTGGGTATCGATACCGATACGCTTCAGGGTCAGGCAATGTTCTGTATGTTGGTTATTGTTATCTGTTTTATGAGTCATATTATCTTTCCGTCAAAATGATGACTGTATTCTAGCAAAAATATCAACCTACTCTAAGTATTTGTGCAGAATATGCAAAAATTGTGTTTAATGACATAACCTAAATAAAAAGGACTAAAAAAAATGCTCGAAAAAACTTATCTAACGGGTAAAGCCGATTATCTAGAGTCTAGCCTTGAGCGCATGACGCAAAATTTGGCGAGCTACGATTTTAGTTTAGACTTTTCAGCATGGTTAAATCCCGCGCCCTATATTCATTCGGTACATGTTAAAGACAGTGATTGTCCTGCCTTATTTGCTAATGGCAAAGGGATTAGTGCCAAAGCCGCGCAAGCGAGCGCGATGGGTGAATTTATCGAACGCTTAGGAACGCATTATCTCTTTGCTGATTATTATCTTGGACAAACACCCTCTGGTTTTTTAATGCATCCGCAAGAAAAGCGTATACCAATTGCGAATTTTGATAAAAAATTAGTGTTAAATGATGCTTTGTGGGCGATTTATGCTGCAGATAACGAACTAACTGCTGAGTATTTTATTGCCTTGCAAGATGCTAATGATCTTGTTACCGCGATTCCGTTGACGAACTTTAGGTCACAAGAAACAGTTTATTTTCCGATTAATTTACTCAACACACTCTATGCCAGCAATGGTTTGGCGGCAGGCAATACCCTAGCTGAAGCGGGCGTGCAAGCCTTATCGGAAGTTTTTGAGCGTTGGGTGCGTGTGCAAATTGTGCAAAATAGTTGGTGTTTGCCCGCTATGCCAAAGTCAGTATGGGAAAATATGCCCAGCATTACCGAAGCTGCTAATGCCTTAGCGGTGCAGGGCATTCGTTTAGATATTCGTGATGCTTCTTTGGGTGGAAAGTATCCAGTTGTTGCGATCATTTTACACGACGAGCTGGATGGTCGCTCGTTTGTTTCTTTTGGCGCACACCCTATTTTTGAAGTAGCAATTGAGCGCACACTAACTGAATCCTTGCAAGGGCGTGATTTAAGCAGTCGTGATGGCTTTGAATATCCCAGTATCGACCAAGACTTTGTTGCCAGCGATGAAAACCGAGAAGCGCATTTTATTGATGCCAGTGGACGATGGCATTTAGGCTTCTTTGGCTCGCAAGCTGATTTTGCAGCGGTGGCGTGGAATTTTTCGGGCGACATTGACGCGCAATGGCAGCAGTTGAGGCAACTTGTTAGCGACGCTGGCTTTACGCTGTATTGGCAACACCATCAAAAACTGGGTTTAGCGGTGGTGCGTTTGGTCGTGCCTGCGATGTCCGAAATTTATCCGATGCAAGATTTGTTGGATGGTAATGCCAATCGTGGCTTACCACTCAAACAGGCACTCAATGCGATTGATTGGCATAAAGATCGTACCTTTGAGCAATTACTGGCGTTATTGGAGCAAGAGGCTTATCCAGCACATACCCATGTTGCCAGTTTAATCGGTTTATTGCCTGATGTTGGTACACCTTGGGCATGGCTAACGATAGCAGAATTAAAGCTTGGCATATTGCTCTATTTAGGCGACTATCCTGCTGCTTTGCAGGCGTTAGGTGAAGTTTTTGCTATTGGGCGCACAACGGCAGAATATTATGCCCTCGAAATGGCATTGTCACTATTAATTGACGATACCCTAGAAAGTGAAGGCGATGCCTTGCCAGTTCTTTTTGGTGCGGAGCGTTGGTCGCAATTGGTTGAATGGTTGGATGGTGAAACCTTTATTTGGGATATGGAATTGGTTACACCTGAGCGTTATTCGGCACGACATCAAGCTTTATTGCGTGCACATCAAAACATTAATAAAGCCTTAGTGCAAGCATAACAAAAGACAATCTGATAAAATAGATCAACAAAATAAGCAAAGTACATAAAAGTACATAATTAAGGCATTGACAGCATGAACTTAAATTTTTTAGATTTTGAACAACCCATTGCAGAATTAGAAGCAAAAATTGATGATTTGCGTCATAGTGTTTCTGATAATGGTCTTGATTTAAATGAAGAAATTCATCAGCTGCGCGATAAGAGTCGCCAGCTCACGCAGCAAATTTTTAGCAAGTTGACCGATTGGCAAGTTGTGCAATTATCGCGTCATCCACAACGTCCTTATACACTCGACTATGTTCGCAATATGTGTGATGAGTTTCATGAGTTGCATGGTGATCGTGCTTTTGCTGACGATGAAGCCATTGTCGGTGGTTTAGCGCGGATTGATGGTATTCCTGTGATGGTTATCGGTCATGAAAAGGGACGCGATACCAACGAGAAGATTCGTCGTAATTTTGGTATGCCAAAACCAGAAGGCTATCGTAAGGCGTTGCGCTTAATGAAAATGGCAGAACGCTTTGGTTTGCCAATTTTAACCTTTATTGATACCCCCGGGGCTTACCCAGGTATTAACGCGGAAGAGCGTGGTCAGAGTGAAGCGATTGCACGTAATCTGATTGAAATGGCAGAACTAAAAGTGCCAGTGCTGTGTACTGTCATTGGTGAGGGCGGTTCTGGTGGCGCGTTAGCAATTGGTGTCGGTGATGTCACAATGATGATGCAATATAGTGTTTATTCGGTGATTTCTCCCGAAGGTTGTGCCTCTATTTTGTGGAAGAGCGCGGATAAAGCATCAGAAGCGGCTAAAGCATTAGGAATGACCGCACCACGTTTGCTTGAGCTTGGCTTGGTAGATGAAATCGTCGGTGAGCCTTTAGGGGCGGCACATCGCCATCCTGAACAAGCGGCTGAAAATCTAAAGCAAAAATTGTTAGCACAATTACGTACGTTACAAGCCATGCCTGTCGATGACTTGGTAAAGCGTCGTTATGATCGTTACATGAAATACGGGCATTTCGCACAAGTGTAATAGCTAAGTGAACGGTATTGAGTCAGAACGCAATAAAAAAGCAGCTTAAATAAAACCCCTGTTTAGGGGCTTTATTTATCTGCAAAACCAATAAAAACCATCCTCGTTTA
>DYST01000044.1 GCA_020726325.1 Thiomicrospira cyclica
TCAACGAACTTTTGTAATACTTGACGATAAGCCATATCTTGATTGCGCACAGCCAAACTGTTGACTAACTCAGTCGCTTCATCGACATTGCCAGAATTAAGCAACGCAAAGACTTTGTTATTATTGTCGATAACAGGATCACGCAAGCGCTTGGCATCAGCTAAATACTGCCTACCTTTGGGTTTATTCACTGCCACATCGAGATAGTCATAGCTCTTTTTATTGAGCTCTATAATTTCATTAATACGTTTTTTGACGTCTGCACGATGCGCTGGCTCTTTCGCTGAAATCATTTCTCGAATATCGCCCTGCAATTGCACACTACGAATCAGTAACTTTTCTAACTCGATTAAGCGCGGAACACGCTCATCAACCGTATCATTAAAATTATCCGTACCACTATCGATACCCGACTTACCAAACCAAAAAATAGCGGCAAGCCCAACGACAGCCGTTGCTACCACTAACCATAATTTTGATTCAATTTTCATTACAACCCACCTCGTCTTCTGAAAAACTTTTGAGAACTACCCAGTAGTCAATTCGTTCAATAAACAAAAAAGGTTACAAATTAGCACAAGAATTTAAAAAGAAAAGGCACTCGTATCATGATAATTACAATAACGAGCGTGCAGTGTTGATTAGTGAGGGAAAAACAACTTCATGAAAATTGCACCTGTACCAACAGATAAAATCCCTAACGTGAATTTAATCATGGTTAGATCATTTTTTAATGGCAACAATTCAGTATTAAGGTCGCTTCTTGTGACCAGTGTCGAGTCGGCTAATGCCTTCTGACTGTTTACTACTGCCTCAGCTTGAGCTTCTGGCATACCCGCCGTAATCAATGCTTTAATGTGTTCGTGTGTATCAAATGCAATGGCAGACATAAGACCCCCTAAAAGTTTACTGCAAAATCATAGCACAGTTTGCACTAAAAACCACGCTCAACGTGCTTCTTAGAAGCATTCATAATTTACCACTTAAATAAGTGCTTGCCCAAAAATGCGCCAAATAATGCAAACAAGAAACTTGGCGTATAGTGCGTCAGCAGCAGATGAGGAATGCTATCGTTCATTTCTGATAGTCTTAAGGTTAAACACCCCACAGCCGTCGCCGCTAAAACGCTTAATGCGCCAGAGTGGCGTGGCGTCACAGTCGCGCCGAGACGAATCGTCCACACCAATATAAAAGCAGAAAAAACCGTACTCACTGTAATCCATAAGGCACAGCTAAAGCGATGATGTATAAATTTTAACTCTCCTGTTGGCATCGCTGAGGGTACTAAAATCTGCACCCATAATAAGGTCAGCAATAATGCAAATAGGGTGTAAGGAATATATCGCACATAATGATATTGATAATTGTCTGGATAGCGTGACAGTACACTAGCAAAGACCCCAGAAATTAATAGCATGATCATCAGCGCAATTTCAAGACTAAATGCTGGTCGTGCCAGTTGAACCAATATATCTTCTCTTACCCCTATCCAAGACTGTAAAATCAATAAGTAGAGCGTTATACCCAAAAAGACAACAACCAACAAAGGACGCACACCAAGCAACTTAGGTTGCGTCTGTGTTGATTGACTTAACTGCTGAATAAGTTCATCGGTGTTCATGCGTTAACTCCCATTTGCTGGCGAATGTGTTTTATTTGTCGATGTATCATCACTTTAACGGCGGACTCTTTCATAGCAAAGGCTTTCGCAGCTTCTTTCATGGTGCATCCATCAATAAAGACAAGCTTAAATATCGCCTGATTGCGCTCCGATAGGTTCGCGAGCCAAGACAAGACCTCATATTCCATGCCATCATCCGATGATGGCGCAACTAAGCTATCGGCAAACTCAGCAATATCTGTTTCATTTTGTGTATGTGTGTAGTGTCGTTGCAAATAATCATTAATGCGGTAAGTAGCAATCGCATAGAGCCAAGGCATTAACGGACGATCGCCATTAAAAGTATGACTCGCCTTGTGAATAGACATCAGCGTCTCTTGTAACACATCTTCCACATCCGATTCGGCAATACAATGACGAATCTTCCGTCGTAATAGGTGAGCAATTTCTGTCAGAAACTGACGATAGCAACTCGTATCACCAGAACGCCCCAGACAAAATAATTTTGTCAATTCTGCGTGTTGATCCAGTTTTGAGTCATCCATCTCAACGACATTAAGATTCATTGCAACCTCAAAACCAATAAGGCATCAATCGACACCCCTTGCCAAGCAATTTGTCCTGCATCTGGCGCACGAAAGCTCGCTAAAAGATTTAGTAGCGATGTTTTACCCACGCCATTATACCCTGTTACCAACAACAGTTCCCCCGTCGACAGTGTAAAAGACACATCTGAAAATAGGGTGCGATAAGCTCGCGCACAAGAAAGTTGGGTTGCTGTTAACATCATCATGATTCGCATTTTAGCATAAGAAACTCAGATGGCCACAAAATCAGATTAGAGCCAACAAAGCATACATAACCAACGCATCATTTCATCACGTAAATAAATAGTAGCGTCTGTCGTCCATCCGCCAACTCCCAGACATCATCTGGCTCATGATCGGGCACAGCAAAACTATTTGAGACAAAAACACTGCCTGTTTTCATTTCACGCTGTGTTTTTTGCCAAAGTGCTGACATAGGCACAGGCGATAAAAAAACATAAACCAGATCATAGTGCGATAAGTCTTGTTGCCACATATCGCCACGTAACACACGCCCCAGCCCAAACCAACGACAAAGCGCGGCAGAAAGAACAGCTAAAATAGGTGAAAACTCAACACCTGTCGCATCAACGCCCTGCTTTGCCAAAGCACGCACCACACCACCCAAACCAGAACCCAAATCAACGGCTATTTTTATATTGCGTTCACGCACCAATTGCCCTAATGCCCGATGTGTTATCCGATTCGATAAATACAAAGGAACACGCTCAGACCAAACATTAGAAAAAACTAACATTAAGAACAGCGCAATGACACCAAACCAAACCACAGGAATGAGCTGCTGGCTTAAGCCGACAAATAAGCCAATCGGCAATAACGCTTGAATCCATAACCACCAATACGGCATTTTGAGCGCGTAACTCACAGCAACAACAAGAACAACTTGCACAAGCAACCACGACAAGGGATTATATGGCGGTATAATCCAATAAGCGACATAAGGTAAACTCAACCAGATGGCGATAAAAACCCCAAGCTGAATGAACAGAGCCAACCACAAAGGATTGTTATAAAAAAAAGCGATTTTTGTATTATTTTGGTGCATGATCATTATTTTTTAGATAAAATTAAAGTAAACAAAACAATAATCAATTGTTTTAATTGAAAAATTAAAAGCTGGCACAAGTATCGCTTAAATACATTCAAACCTCGCGTTTTCAACAACCTCACCCGAAGACAACTGGTAAACAATTTCTATTTTGACAACACTGGAGTGTAACATGAAAAAAATCCTTTCTACTGCAATTGCTACTTCTTTAGCAGCAACAGGACTAATGGTAACAAGTGCTGCTTTCACCACAGCATCTGCTGACGTAGTTTTCAACGCTGGTGTTATGAGTCAGTATGTATTCCGTGGCATGATGCAACGTGATAGCGCCTCTTTAATGGGTGGTGCAGACTATACAAACGACGCTGGACTTTATGCTGGTATCTGGGCTGCACAAGTTGGCATGGAAGCTGGACATTCTACCCCAAACGGTCTTGAAATTGATCTGTATGGCGGCATCAAAAAAGAAATGAGCGGTGTCACCTTGGGTGCTGGCTTCACAAGCTACCAGTACACAAATCAAGACAATGGTCAGGGTAATGGTGGTTTCGACACAGCGTATAACGAATTAAATTTAAGCATTGCTTATGGTCCGATCACAGCAACAATCAATCCTGGTTACCATGCTGGCGTAAATGGCAAAGGCGACAAGAGCTATGTATTCTATAGCTTAAAAGGTGAATACGAAGGCTTCTACGCACTATATGGTGCATTTGACAAAAAAGCTGAAGACAAAGGTGCTGGCTACCTATTCGACACCCTCAAAGATGGTAGCTACCTACAAGCGGGCTACAAAACAAGCCTAGGTGGTCTTGATATTGATGCTTTCTTGATTAACTCAAGCAAAGAATTGAACATGGCTGGCGCTAACGCTGGTATTGATAGTGCTTATACGGCGGTTGTTTCTGCAACTAAAGCCTTCTAATTACCACTTTTTTTCTCATGTTGACCCTTTAGCAGCCTTTTGGCTGCTTTTTTATATCATTTGCTGTTGTTTGGCACACAAAACGCTACAGAAAGTACAAAGACTGTCGTAACAGTCACCACAAAGCAAAACCGATTTGCTATACTCAGAAGCATTCATTAATATCATTAGAACCGAACAATAAACAAAGAGCCATTATCATGCTAAGCAATTTACCTATTCGCTACAAAATCATGCTGTTTAGTTTATTTCTTGCCGTTATCGCAACCTTGTTGGTAGGCGGCATTAGTATGTCACTCAGTGCTAAAGCACTCAAAGCAGAAGCAACAGAGCGCCTTAACCTTTTACGTGACGATCGCAAACAAGCCATTGAGCAATATTTTGCTAACTTGATGGCAGCAACGGAGATGATTGCAAAACTACCAGGAACAGCACAAGACCTCAAAGAGTTGACTAGTATTGGTAAGGTAATTGAACAATGGAGTTATTCCGCAAACGACATTAATGAAGCCAGAAAAAATGTTCAGCAGGATCTTCAACAAAATTTTCGTGCGCAGTATGTTAGCAAAACAGGCAAAGAACCAAGCATTAAAGCTTGGCTTAATAAAATGGATACGACTTCGTTAATGCTACAACAGCGTTATATCACACAAAACCCCTTCCCTTTGGGTAAAAAGTTTGAACTTTTTCATGCCAAAGCGGACGATGAAATTGACCAACCATTTTGGAATAGCTACGACAAAACCCATGAAAAGTTACAAAAAAGGATGATGCCTAATGTAGAAGCCTTTGGCTTTTATGATGTCTTTTTAATCACACCAGAAGGTCGCATTGTTTACTCCTACTTTAAAGAAACGGATTATGGCACATCATTATTAATGGGTCCTTGGGCAAATACTAACTTAGCACGCGTTTGGAAAGAAGCACGCGATATGAACATGCCTAACTGGTTCGCTGATTATGCCCATTATTCACCATCATATGAAGACCCAGCTAGCTTTTTGGTCTTGCCAATTGTTGATGGTGAAAAAACACTTGGACACATTGCTTTTCAAATTGGCATCAACCAGATTAGCAGCATTATGAGTCAAGCTGCTGGGCTGGGTGAAACTGGCGAAGTGCTATTAGTTGGTAACGACTATCTGATGCGCTCTGACTCCCGTCTTAAGCCAGCAACACATAGCTTGGCTGCATCTTGGGCAAATCCTGAAACAGGTAAATTCGATTATGCACCCATGCGCAAACTTCATGAAACGGGAGCGTCGGGATTTGATGTTATGGTTGATTACCGTAAACAAGAAACACTCACAACATACACGCCAATTGCACTCTGGAATGTTGTGTGGGGATTAATCGCAAAAGAAGATTTGGAAGAGCTTTACCGACCAATTTCTGAATTGCAAAACATGCTTTCTCTTGCTATTATCAGTATGGTTTTCTTTGTTATTATCGCCTCTGTTGTATTTTCAAAACGGTTAACAAACCCCATTCACCAATTAATGACCATTATGAATGCCTCTCGCATCACAGGCAATCTCGGTCTACGTGCTGCAGTAAATGCACATGATGAAATTGGCGATATGACACAATCATTTAACGAACTGATGCAAACCCAGCACAGTATGATTAAAGAGCTTGACGAAACACTGGGTGCAATTTCTCAGGGCAACTTTAATCAAGTCATTACTTCAGAATATAAAGGCAATCTGAATCATCTCAAACAACGCACCAATGATACGGTCGATACATTACGCAGCACCATGGGGCAGATTCGTCAGGCAGTTGACGCGCTTAATTCTGGTAGTTTTAACTTTAAGGCAGATACCAGTGAGTTAACAGGTGATTTTAAAAGCATTATGATTAGCTTAGGTCGTGCGATGCAACAGGTTAACCATGCATTCAGCACCATTAGTCATGTCATGAAAGAGCTATCTGTCTTTAATTTGAACCAACGTCTCGAAGTAAACGCTACGGGTGATATCGCCGAATTGCAAAACAACATTAATCATACCTTGCTCGCACTACAGACTGGTATTCATTCCGCTAGCGTTACCATCGCCCGCATTGAAAAGGGGGATTTCTCTACCCAAATGACAGAAGAGCTAACGGGTGAAATGGCACAATTTAAAACAGCACTCAATACCGCAATTGAAAAAATTAATTTAACATTGGGTGCAATTACGGGACGCGTACACGAAACCAATCAAAACAGCCAGCGCATCACAGATATTGCATTACGTGTTAGCGATCAAATGTTAGCACAATCGCAGGCATTACAATCTTCTGCCGCTGCGGTAGAAGAACTTTCTGGTCAAGCGCAAGCAACTGCCAATACAGCAACAGAAGCATCGGAACAAGCACGTAAGGCATCAGATCAAGTGGCATCGGGTGTTGATATTATGAATCAAAGCATGACTGCGATGCAGGATATTCGTCGCTCAAGCCGACGCATCACCGAAATTTTAAGTCTCATTGATTCAATTGCCTTCCAAACAAATTTACTTGCACTCAATGCCGCAGTCGAAGCTGCCCGTGCTGGTGATCATGGTCGAGGGTTTGCTGTTGTTGCAGGCGAAGTTCGTGCTTTATCACAGAAAACAGTACAAGCAGCTGCTGACATTAAAGAGCTGATTGAAAACAACAATGCACAAATTAATAAGGGGGCAGATTTAATTGCCGATGCTGGCAATACAATGCAAGTCATCAACAATCAAATCACTGGTTTTATTACACTATTGGATGACATTCTCACTAAAAACTTAGAGCAGGCCACTGCTGTTGAGTTAAGTAATCAAGCATTGCAGCAAATTGATCATCTTAACCAAAACAACACGCAACAAATTGCCAATGTTAGTGAAGAAGCACGAAAAATGCAACGCTCTACGCAATACCTAAGCGATATGGTTGAACAGTTTAAGTTAGATACGCATGCTGTCAGTGTTGCTAATGATTTAGCCATTATTGCCTCCAGAAACAAAGAAGGAAACAAAGCTCAAGTCGTGATCCTCGACGACCATGAACAAACGCATGAGCCGATTGCCAAAAAAGCACTGCCCGCATTACCAGCACCGACTGGCAATAAAAAACCTAAAACAGAGGAATGGGAAGAGTTTTAAGCTTAACAATCGTCGTACTCCTTAAAAAACCGCCATATGGCGGTTTTTTATTTATCTGAGCAAAATTGCACCAATATGAATCAAAAAATTATAAAAAATCAAAAATAATCTACAGTAATACTTTTAACACAATGATAATAAAATATTTATTTATTTTTGGCATTTATATCGCTTAATTTTTATCGCGAATATTAAAATTGCACAATGGAGAATCTCAGATGAAACTAATTACTGCTATTGTTAAACCCTTCAAACTCGATGATGTCCGTGAAGCACTCAGCTCACTAGACATTCATGGCATGACTGTTACCGAAGTAAAAGGTTTTGGTCGTCAAAAAGGGCACACTGAAATTTATCGTGGTGCGGAATACACGGTTGAATTTTTACCGAAAATTAAAATCGAAGTTGCTGTATCAAGCGATCGCTTAGATAGTATTTTGGAAGCAATTATTGCAGCCGCGCACACAGGAAAAATTGGTGACGGTAAAGTCTTTGTTACCAACTTAGATGAAGTTGTTCGTATTCGCACTGGCGAACGCGGCACGATTGCACTATAACTTTGGAGAAGTATGTTATGCAAACACTAAAACAAAAAGGATTACTAGCTGTTGCTGGTATTGGTGCTCTGATTGCTCCTGCAATCAGCTGGGCAGAAGAAGCAGCCGCTGAAGTTGCCGAAGCTGCGGCGACTGTTGCAACAATCAATTCTGGTGATACCGCTTGGATGCTGATTTCTAGCGCGTTGGTGCTATTGATGATTATCCCAGGTCTCGCGCTTTATTATGCTGGCATGGTTCGCGCTAAAAACGCATTATCGACGATGATGCAAGTATTTGCTGTCGTTTGCGTCGGTTCTATTGTTTGGTTCACTTTTGGTTACAGCCTCGCCTTTGGTGATGGTGGCGACAACAATGCTTGGATTGGTGACTTATCAAAAGCCTTTTTAGCAGGCATGATGCCAGCTGATGTTAAGGGCACGATTCCTGAAGTGTTGTTTGTTATGTTCCAAATGACCTTTGCGTTAATTACACCTGCAATCATCATTGGTGGTTTTGCTGAACGTATGAAGTTCTCTGCTGTGCTTATTTTCTCTGCACTTTGGATCGCATTGGTTTATGTTCCGATTGCTCACTGGGTATGGGGTGGTGGTTTCCTATCAGCTGATGGCGTATTAGACTTCGCTGGTGGTACGGTTGTTCATATTAACGCGGGTATTGCAGGTTTGGTTGCTGCCATCATGATCGGCAAACGTAAAGGCTATGGCGCACAAGCAATGCCTCCTCATAGCATGATGATGACCATGATCGGTGGTGCTATGTTGTGGATCGGTTGGTTTGGCTTCAACGCTGGTTCTGAATTAGCTGCTGATGGCGTTGCTTCAATGGCAATGTTAGTGACTCAAATTGCGACGGCTGCTGCTGCCTTGTCTTGGATGTTGGCTGAGTGGATGACACGCGGCAAGCCTACAGGCTTTGGTTTAATCTCTGGTGCGGTTGCTGGCTTGGTTGCGATTACGCCTGCTGCTGGTTTCGTCGGTCCTACCGGTGCATTATTCATTGGCTTAATTGCTGGTGCAGTCAGCTTTATTGCTGCAACAAGTATCAAACGCGCTTTTGGTTACGATGATGCTTTAGATGCTTTCGGTGTGCATGCGATTGCTGGTATCGTTGGTGCGTTATTAACAGGTATCTTTGTTGACGCATCGTTTGGGGGTAAAGGCTTGAGCGACGGCGTAAGCATCATGTCTCAGTTCATGATTCAAGCTGAAGGTGTTGCGGTAACGGTTGTATACAGTATCATCGCAACAGCGATTATCCTCAAAGCAATTGATATCATGGTTGGTCTACGTATCAGCGAAGAGGAAGAAGTCGAAGGTATGGACTTAGCATTACATAACGAACGTGCTTATAACCATTAATTCTGATTGATTGTTAGCTTAGGTTAACTTAAAAAGCCCGCAAGAAATTGCGGGCTTTTTCACGGCATTATGTAGCAGCTGCATAACGCATTAAATCGCTTGGTTACACGTACCGATTGGACTCACCTAGTCCTGCTAATAGTCCTCTTTTTTTCTTTCCAGTGTAAGGTAATGAGGGTTTAATATTTTTCAAGAAGGTATCCGTTGACATTTGTTCTTGAATTAATGAAAGCTCAACATCACTGACACCAAATGAACCAGCAACAATTTTATCAATCCTATTGATAATAGTCTTAAGCGCACCTAAAGCGTTGCCATTGTCATAGTCTTGCACGAACAGTTTAAAATCTACCAATACTGCACTATCTTTAGGGACGGGCATTTGCAAAAGATCATTTCTTCCCAACTCACTACTAGTATGAATTGTTAGTGCCGCTTTTAATCTTTCTGCAAGTCTTTCATCACTAATTTCTATCCACGAGTCTAAATCATCAGATAGCAACAATTGGAAGTTGCCACTGCTTGTTAACTCTACATCCATACCTAGTGAGTTAACCTTGATCGTTTGATCGCCTTCAACACAATGCCAGTTAACTGTCGGTATTCCGTGAGTGGATGCGTGCTCTATCACTGCTTGCTGAAAGGTAATTGCGCCCAATTCATTAAGCTTGTCACTTAATGTTGCAGCACGGTTATAGATTGCTTTACAAGTATCTAAAAATGGCTGTCTAAGCTGTTCAAGCTCTGACTGATAGGACATTAATTTTTCTGACCAAGGCAATATTTTTAAGTTGGTTGGGTATAGATTGCTCCAAAAGTCCTCAACGACACCCATACGCAGATAAACAGCATAATAAAACTGATAGACGTTACTCAGTACCAGTACATCAAATGGAAAGTTTTGGTGCTGTCTATCAGGAATAAATAAGGTCACTGTATCCAAAAATGCTTTTTGTTTCATATTAAACTTAACACAAGTAAGACCAACTGATATACGCAAAAAAGCAAATGTATTATCGGGCATGACATTAAGATATTTCCAAAGAGAAGGGTCGTCTACATTGTTTATATCAATGTTGGTTTCTTGCGTTTCCCCTTCAATTAAGCAAGCCGATACGTTCTCACCCTTGAACACATCAAACCCATTTATTATCGTTGGTTTTATACCTCTAAAAACAGCACCTCGTGTAATACATTCCCTTGTATCCCAATTTCCTGTCGTTAAATCGGCTGGCTCAGCCTCTTGCCATCCAACAATTTTAGCCCCTTCTTTACGTTGCCAAAACTTATATGCCACATCCGAAAATGTTTGATGTTCTTTGATTTTATTGATGATTATCAACCGTTCTGCTGTAATCTTGGTTAAAATGCGTCCATTATGTGACCATATCTGCTCGTAATCAAAGCATGTTTCACTAGATTTGTTAATATCGATACGACCAAAGGCATCAACGCACTCACTACCAGCAATGCGAATACATACCTGATCATCTACGCTTGCTATCTTGGTATCCGCAATGAAAATAATCGGGTTAACGCTGGCATCAAACACATGATCTGATATAGCTTCCATGTCCACAATTTCTGTAATACGCCACCGTTTGCCTACCATAAACAAATCTCTTAACGACTGGTTAGTGTTGTTATCACAAATCGACAAAGGGATAACGAAGGCAAGTTTCCCATTACCATCTGGCTTACACCAAGATTTAAGCGCACGATAGGTAAACAAAGTGAACAAGTTTTTATCTACGGATATATCTTGATTGTAATAAGCCGCTTGAGCGTTGGTTAGCTCTTGATCGCTTCTTTCTGGTCTGACATATGGTGGGTTTCCAATCACAAAATCATACTGATCTGCATTAATAGCCGAAAACAAATCATATCCTGTATTAAATGACATACCACTAACTTCGTGTGGTATTAATGAGTTATGTTTTTCCGATATTCGTATTTGAGGAAATCCGTTAGCTTTTAATTTATCTTTAAGGGGCAGCAAATGCCATAACAACTGAATTTGCGTTAGCATTGCCGAAAACGGATTTAAATCGTTACCAGCGATATTAGACAGTGCTTTTTCTGCAAGTTGATAGTTTCCAAAGCCATTTGCAATCAACTCGCCTGCTACTTTTTCAAAGACTTCAATTGGAAATGTTCCAGAACCACAGGAAGGATCAAATACTTTATGGTCAGCAGTTATGTTGAGCCTATCGATCATATAACGAGCAACTGATGGTGGGGTGAAGTATTCACCCATCCGTTTGCGTTTGCTGCCAGACATGAAGCGATCATAGATGCCCGTTAATAAGTCACCTTTAACTGTCTGAAAGTTAAAGCGAGACAGATACATAAGCGACAATTCAATAGAAGTAGAGAGTTGTTCATTATTTGAGCCAAATATCCAGTCAAGCTCCATTTCATCAAACACATTCAAGTAAATGCTTTTAGCTTTTTCGTACACATCCTTGAGAAAACTTGTATAAGATAAATCAAAATATTCACGCATGTTTTGGAAGGCTTTAACGCCACCATTACAAATGTACCGTTTATCACCGAAAAAGCCATGATCTTCAAAAAAGCGCAATAGCAAAATACGCGCTAGAACCATATTTGCTGTTTCTGTTGCAAACAATTCGTATGTTAGGTCTTTTGTATTGTATTCAACTTTCCCGACACGCTTAATAAACTCAGGCAACCATGACACAGCCAATTTGCCAATAGACGGATTTTTTCTGATCATTGATTTTATTTTACTTACATGCTCATCGTGCATTTTGGCTATGTCTGCATTGATGTTCTTGCCCTTTAATGAGAAAGGGTTAACAGAAACCTCATAACCCGAATAAGCGTCAGAAAACGCTTTTAGCTCTTGTTGAATCGCTTCTATTTCAGGCTTTAATTGTTCTAATGCAATGGCACAAGCGTCCTGTAGCATTTGCGTGGATTTACGAATTGCTTCGTAAAAGTCGTGTCTAACATACTCATATCGTTTTTTGGTGTGTGCAGGTGCTTGAGGATCGTTTACATTCAGATCAATAAAGGCTATATACTCATTATCACCCTCTCTAAAAGATCTGAGCGATGCTGAATAGCCTGAGTTGACCTCATGAATCGAAACGGTCTGTTGCAAAAACCAATCAGCGCCATTGGCGATTACATCTTGCCAACGAATCTCTATATCTTTACTAACATCAAACGTTTTCTGAGAACGCACAACTACTGGTCTAATAACCATGCACACTGGATCAATCATGACAAAGTATGACGTATCTATCGAAATATATTTAGCTTTTTCAGAAAAGATACGCTCTCTCTTAGCAGGCGTTGAAAAGGCATCCTGTTCATCTTTGACTTCACAAACCAACCATTCTCCCAGTTTAGAAATGCCTGTTTGTGCTTGAATGTAAAGGTCTGGAATACCTGAAGCGGTTTCACTAGCAGTATCGATTTTTATGTTTCTTCTGGCATGACCCATTGCAGTAAAGAGTACAAGCACATCAGAATACATATTTCTTTCTTGACCAATCTGTGCAGACTGAATTTGCTGAATTGCCTTTATTAATTTCGACATTATTTTATTTCCTTTTCAAGATTACACCATGTTCAACACGACTTAAGGTCACCCCCATCATCTGCGCCAACCAATAACAAATTAACAAACCAATACCAACGCCTTTAGCTTCTGGCTGTTGTTGCCTTTGCACTGCGCGCCACACCTTATCAGGAATGCCCACACCCTCATCAATAATCTGTAATTGCCAAGCATTTTCTTGACACAACAAAGACACTGTTACCTGTCCCTGACCATGCACCAAGGCATTATCAATGAGATTCTGCACAATGCGCGACAATAAAACGGATGTTTTTAACGACTGACAAACAATAGCTTGAGCCTGGTCAAAGTGCACATCGGGATAATTCTTTTGCCAAGCTGTCCATAGTTCAGATAATAGGATCTGCTTTTGTTTATCGTTACGATTCTGACTGTTAGACAATGCCAGTGCGGTATCAACTAAGGTATTAATGGCGTGAATATGTTCACTTAACTGCGTTTGTTCAGTTTCAGAAATATTGGGCAAAAGGGCAACACTTAAACGCAAGCGCGTTAATGGCGTACGTAAATCGTGAGATAAAGCAGCTAACATCACTTGTGTGCGCAACATTTGCTTCTGCCAGCGATTTTGCCACCACAGTGCTAATAACGTACCTAACATCGCTAGCAGGGTTATGCCGAAAAAAATAATCAGCATAATGCCGAGCCTAGGTGAAGACGCTCGAATTAAAACAGGTGTTGAATCAATCACCATCGACACTTGAATTTGCCCTTTTTGCATGATGACCGCAAATGATGTTTCGCTTTGCAAACGCAACGCCTCACTAACCCAGTCAGCATACCAATGCGGTCTTAAAGATTCTTTAATATCAGGCAAGACACCACGTTCAATCATCACCCCTGTATCTTGAGCCAAACTTTGTGCAAAAGCAGCGCGTCTGTCTTCAGGTAGTTCTTCGTAAGTTTTAGCAGAAATGAGCATCAATCCAGCTAAATCAGCAGCCGATCGCTGCGCCAATGGCCAGGCAACAGCCATCACGACACCAACAAAACCAATAAGCTGAACCACAAAAACAAGCCATAATAACCAGCGATTACTCAACTTCATGATCATAGCCTTTAGCTGGCGGTACAAATTTATAGCCCTGCCCCCAGACGGTTTCAATCGGACAATCCGCACCCAGTTTTTTGCGCAAGCGCGAAATACGAATATCAACAGCACGTTCACCAGCAGACTCATCTTCTAATACCGCTAACAACTGCTCACGCGATACCAAGCGTTCTGGACGTTGTGCTAAATACCAAAGCAACTGCCATTCGCCCGCGCTTAAAGGAATAGGTTGCTCATCATAAAAAAGTTGATGTGAGCCACTATCAAGCTGCCATAAACCAAACACCAAGCGTTGAGCTGTTTTGTCGTTATGAACACGACGCAACAGCGCATGCAAACGAGCAATTAACTCTTTTGGTTCAAAGGGTTTGGTTAAATAATCATCAACCACCGACAAGCCCTGTAACCGCTCATCGAGTGTGGCATTCGCCGATAGCATCAACATCGGTGGACGATTGACCTGTTGCGCGAGCTTCTCTGCTAATTTAAGACCGCTTTCACCTGCAAGCATCCAGTCGATGATACAGACATCTGCACCAAGCGTCGTTAATGCTCGTTCGAATTCGGTAATACGTGCCACAGCAGTGACCGCAAAACCAGCTTGTTGTAAGAGTTGAGATAACAACTGGCGAATCTGCGCATCATCATCGAGCAACAGCACACGCGGCACATTCAGTTTTGACATATTTGAAACACTTTTGAAAAACATTTCTTTAATAATAGCATCAAGCCAAATGAATACGGCAAACAAAACACAATAAGGTGGAATACATTATGAACATCGCAACGCTATTTTTACGCTTAACCGTTATTGGTTTTACCAGTCTTTCGGTACAGGCAGATGACACAATTGTCACCCCCGGACGGTCAGAGTATCAACAACAGCAGCAGCGTGACAACGCATGGCAACAAGATCGTGATACACGTCAGGCTGCCAATGCTAACGGTGAGACAGGTCAAGGACGTGGACAAGGTGGCGGTCATGGACGCAGCATGAACAGCGATGGGAGCAGCAGTAGCTATGGTCATGGTGGCGGACAGGGACGCGGGCAAGGCGGTGGACGCGGATTTAGTCAGTAACACCTTAATTTATTTTCAACAAACCTCAATTTAGTTTTATATTTCAACCTCAAGGAATAACATCATGAAAAAACAATCTCAAAAAGTCGCACTTCCTGTACTAACAGAAGCTGAACAAACAAGCCTAACCTTTATGGCAGAAGAAGAAAAATTAGCACAGGACGTTTACAACGCTTTGGCTGATATTTGGGGCGTGTCTATTTTTAATAACATTGCCAACGCTGAAAGCAACCACGTCAATAGCGTGATTCAACTAGCAAGCAAATACAATATTAGTAGCGATTTGTTACCTGCTGGTGAGTTTGCCAATCCTGAATTGCAAGCCTTGTACGATAGCCTTGTTGCAATTGGTAGCCAGAGCCTAACAGATGCCTTAAAAGTAGGCGTTACCATCGAAGTGGTCGATATCGAAGACTTGGAAACAGCATTAGCAACAACAAGCAATGCCGACATGATTTCAACATATGATAAGTTATTATCTGGTTCTGAAAATCATTTAGCATCATTTAGTAAACTGTTAACTCAAAATGGCGATAGTCTCGCGCCAGAAGCGGTGATGGATTGGTTAACTGTTGAGATGACAGAATTAACGCTTGCAGGTCAAGCAACACCTGAAACAACTGTTGAGTACCTCTAAAAACCCCACTTCGTGGAATTTTTAGGGTTCCCAAGATTATTTTACCTCTGGTGGAAGGGCTTAAATCAAATACTCGCATGTCATATTGGTGCATCCCTTCCCCCAGACCCCCAACCCTTGTAGGTTATTAGAAGTTCCCTGTTATTTAATCGGAAAACGACACAATGAAGTTACATACAGCCATATTACTCGCACTTTCGGGTGCGAGTTTACTCACTGCTTGCACAGGCGGCAGCGATAGCACGCCAGCAGCAACGAACAGCAGCACGACAACAACAGAAACGCCTGTTGTGACACAACCAACAACAGCAGCAAATGAAGTGATGGTTGAGCGTGGTCCTCTCCTTTACGCCAATGTGGTTGATGCCACGCAAACACGTTCCATGCCTGTTGGTAATGGCGTTTATCGCTTTGAAAATGCACCGACTTACCCCATCAGCACCCTAGGCGGCTACATCGATGTTAACCGTAATGGTGTCATTGATAGCGGCGATGTCAAAGCAGGCACACTCACCCTAAAAAGCAATCAGGCAGGATCGTCAGTTACGCTAGGCTCTACCCTAGCCAGCAACACTTTACTCAACGAAAAGCTACTTGCTTTAGGATTCACATCAACACAACTGCTGAACAATACGCCCAGTAATGACCGCATGATTGCCGCCTTAAGCGATGAAATCTATAGCTATTGCATCACACACAATATCAGCGATGCCAGCCAACTCAGCAGCGCACAACTCGATGCTTTGAGCAGTGCCATTAAATCGCGCATTGCTAACTATCAAGGCTCGAGTGCAACCACAGCGCAGCTCGAACAGGTACTCATGGCACAACTGGCAAATCAGGTTGTTAGCGTAGATGCAGCAACGGCAACCGATCTGAGCACAGCAAGCAATAGCGATATTATGATGAGCAGTTTACCCGCTTATTCTTTATCGGCAGCGCAAAAAGAAACGCTTGCTTATATGTGGAATGAAGAAAAACTCGCCAAAGATATTTATCTTGCACTTAACGGTATTTATCCCAGCCAACAACTGAGTAATATTGCCACCAAAGCCGAAACACAGCATGAATCCAGTGTCGAAGCCTTACTTAAAAAATACAATCTGAGTGTGACGGATGTCCTTAATAGCAGTGGCACAGCAGTTTATTCTGCAGCTGTATTAGCAGCCATTCCAGCAGGAAGCTACACCTTGCCAGAATTGCAAAGCCTGTACAATGCCCTCTATGCCGAGGGCAGTATTTCGACACAAAAAAGCTTAGAAGTCGGCTGTAAAGTCGAAGTGACCGATGTCAATGACCTAGATAAAGACTTAGTGATTGCAACAGGAGCACAAGACTTGGTTGTAACCTTTGAAAATTTACGTTCTGGCAGTTATAACCATTACTGGGCATTTGATAAAGGTCTAAAGAATATGGGGATTGCAACAGGCTGTTGTAGCTTGGGAAATGACTTTTGTCATCCCGAATACCCTAACAACAATGAATCTGAACAAAATGGCACTGCCACGACCACACAGGGTAATGGTACTGCCACGACGACCAATAGCAATACAACGACAGCTGGTAACGGTAACCAGTACGGTAAAAACTAACTATGCCGAAAACACCTGCGCCACTTGTTGGCGTAGCGTGTTTTCTACCACATCATTGCTTTGTTGGTACACCATCTGATACCAACGGTTTGCGTTGTTAACAAACACAGCCACAATCGCTGGATCAAAATGATTGCCCGAACCTTCTTCAATAATGCGAATCGCTTTTTCTAATGGCATGGCTTGTTTATAAGGTCTATCGGCTGTTAAGGCATCAAAGACATCAACTACGGCAAAAATACGCGCTGATAAAGGGATAGATTCACCCGACAAGCCAAACATATAACCGCTACCATCATATTTTTCATGATGATACTGCGGAATATCACGTGCATCTGCCAACCAACTGGCGCGAGCTAAAATTTCTGAACCAATAGTAACGTGCGTCTTCATCATTAAAAACTCATCATCCGTGAGCTTGCCAGGTTTTAGTAGAATGGCATCTGGAATGCCAATTTTGCCCACATCATGCAAAAAAGAACCAGCAACCAAAGCCGACATCTGTTCTTTAGGATAGCCCATCGCTTCTGCGAGTAAAATGGCATACAAAGTAACACGATAATTA
>DYST01000045.1:0-2030 GCA_020726325.1 Thiomicrospira cyclica
TGGTTGATCGTTTATGCATTAACGATTGGGTATGATTGAAATTTAGTGAGTTAACTTTTTTATTTAGGAGAGTATTACATGAATTTGCGTCCTTTAAGTGATCGCGTTGTTGTCCGTCGCATGGAAGAAGAAAAAACAACTGTTGGTGGTATCTTATTGCCAGACAGTGCAAAAGAAAAGCCAGCAAAAGGTGAGATTTTAGCCGTCGGTGAAGGCAAGCGTTCTGATAACGGCACAGTTATCCCAATGAGCGTTAAAGTCGGTGATAATGTATTGTTCGGCAAGTATGCGGGTCAAGAAGTTAAAGTTGATGGCAATGAAGTCTTAGTAATGCGTGAAGACGACATTATTGCTGTATTCAATTAATTAAGTATAGAATTTAAGATTAGGAGCGAATAAATGTCTGCTAAAGATGTAAAGTTTGGTGTTGAAGCGCGTGAGCGCATGGTTGAAGGCGTTAATATTTTAGCTAACGCAGTTAAAGTAACCCTAGGTCCTAAAGGTCGTAACGTGGTACTAGAAAAGTCTTTCGGTGCGCCTGTTGTGACGAAAGATGGTGTGTCTGTTGCACGTGAAATCGAATTAGAAGACAAGTTCATGAACATGGGTGCGCAGTTGGTTAAAACTGTGGCTTCTCAGACAAATGATGCGGCTGGTGACGGTACAACGACAGCGACTGTATTGGCGCAAGCAATTGTGCGTGAAGGTATGAAAGCCGTTGCTGCTGGCATGAACCCAATGGACATTAAGCGCGGTATCGACAAGGCAGTTATCGCTGCCGTTGCTGAAATTCGTAACTTGTCTAAGCCTTGCGCGACAACGGCTGACATTGCTCAAGTGGGTACGATTTCGGCTAACTCTGACAAGACCATTGGTGATTTGATTGCGCAAGCAATGGAACGCGTTGGTAAAGAAGGTGTGATTACCGTTGAAGAAGGTTCTACGTTAACTGACGAATTAGAAGTCGTTGAAGGGATGGATTTTGACCGTGGTTACTTGTCTCCTTACTTCGTCAACAATCAACAAAACATGACTGCGGAATTAGAAAACCCATTCGTATTATTGTTCGACAAAAAAATCAGCAGTATCCGTGATTTGATTCCTGCATTAGAAAACGTAGCTAAGTCTGGTCGTCCATTATTGATTATTGCTGAAGATGTCGAAGGTGAAGCTTTGGCTACTTTGGTCATCAACAGTATGCGTGGTATCGTGAAAGTGACAGCGGTTAAAGCACCAGGTTTTGGTGATCGTCGTAAGGCAATCATGCAAGACATCGCGATTTTGACGGGTGGTACATTGATTTCTGAAGAAATTGGTATGACACTTGAATCGGTTACATTGAACGAGTTCGGTCAAGCGAAGCGTATCGTTGTTGGCAAAGACAGCACAACGATTATTGACGGTGCTGGTGCTAAAGCAGACATCGAAGCACGCGTGTTACAAATCCGTGCGCAAGTCGAACAGACAACGTCTGACTACGACAAAGAAAAGTTACAAGAGCGTTTGGCTAAGTTAGCTGGCGGTGTTGCGGTACTTAAAATCGGTGCTTCTACTGAAGTTGAAATGAAAGAGAAGAAAGACCGCGTTGAAGATGCATTGCATGCAACGCGTGCTGCAGTTGAAGAAGGTATCGTACCTGGTGGTGGTGTGACTTTGTTACGTGTTTCTGAAGCGGTTAAGTCTTTGAAAGGCGACAATCCAGATCAGGATATGGGTATCAAAATTGCTTGCCGTGCGATGCAAGAGCCAACACGCATTATCGTGGGTAACTGTGGGCTAGAAGGTTCTGTTGTCATCAACAAAATCTTAGAAGGCACAGGCTCTCATGGTTTTGATGCTGCGAATGAAGTCTACGGTGATATGTTCGCCATGGGTATTATTGATCCTGCAAAAGTAACCCGTTCTGCATTGCAAAACGCGGCTTCTGTGGCTTCGTTAATCATCACGACTGAAGCGATGGTTGCTGAGCTACCAAGCAAAGGTCATGCTGCACCAGCTGGTGGCATGGATGGTATGGGCATGTAATTCAA
>DYST01000045.1:2130-16152 GCA_020726325.1 Thiomicrospira cyclica
GCAAAGGTCATGCTGCACCAGCTGGTGGCATGGATGGTATGGGCATGTAATTCAAACCTATTGCGCGGTGCTCGAGTCAGTTATGTGCTACTTGTACATGCCTTCCTCTGTGCTCCGTGCGCCTTGCTATATGAACCGCTCATAACGGTTTGATGTGTATTATATAAAGAAAAACCCCGCAAGCAATTGTGGGGTTTTTTGTTGCCTGTTTGATGATATTTACGCGCAAGTTAAGTAACGCTGAGTTTAATACATCAAAACTAAGCAGGCTTATTTATGCGACAATCGGTCTATATCATGGATGAGTGGTTCATTTGCGCAATATCAGGCAAGTTTCGGGCATTATCCGCGCAGACTCTGTACTGAGTCCAGCTGAAACAGACTATAATTGTCCAACAAACGGAACATCAAGCAACAATGACAGAACCTAACATCAAACTCCGCCTCGATAAATGGCTATGGGCAGCACGCTTTTATAAAACACGCGCTTTAGCAACTGATGCCGTTGACGGCGGTAAGGTCAAACTTAATGGTCAACGAACAAAACCTGCTCATGCGGTGAACATTGGCGATAACATCGATATTGCTATCGGTGAATATCACTGGCAACTGAAGGTGATGGCATTAAGTAACAAACGTGGCGCAGCGCCCATCGCACAAATGCTATACCAAGAAGATGCAGATAGCCATGCGGCACGTCAGACACAAATCAGCGAACGTAAACAACTGGGGCAAGCACACCCTATCAAAGCACCCGACAAAAAAGACAGACGCGAGATTGCGAAATTAAAGCAAACGGGTTGGGAAAGCGTTTTCTGAATCGGCTATCGGTTAAAACAGCCACGGCAAGAGCTTGTGACTGCGTTGTTGATAATCGGGGTAGTCGCTAAAACGACGGCAGAGCAGATATTCTTCATAGTGCAGCTTGAACAACAGGGTGAGCACCAACACCAGCAACCACACAAGGCGTTGCACACTGGCATCGGATGCCACCATCGGCAGCATGACCCATAAAATACTGGCATACATGGGATGACGAATCCAGCGATAAGGACCTCGCTCGACAAGGTTACTGTCATCGCGTGGGTCGGGAACGATATTGAATCGCCCTAAGTGCATAGTCTGTACCGCCCATAGCCCTAACATCACGCCAACCAGTTGCGCTAATAAGCCTAACCAGTGACTTGCAAACCAAGCCCCCGTCATGAGAATAATGCCAATACTGGCAAACTGTAACCCGACCAAACTGTACGACCAGACGGGGTGAAGGAGTCGTTTCATGTCAGTTTCTCCAAGCGAATATAACCAAGCCACAACACCCAGCTAATGATGACAACCGCCAACATCCCCGTCGATAGCGACAATACTGCGCCACCGAAGCCTAAGCCCGTGCGGACAAAGCCTGTCCAGACAAAGAGCAAGCCAATGAGTAGCAGTTGTAGTACGGAAAAGTCGGGCATCATGGGGTAATTTCATATTCCTTCACATCAAATAACTCCACGAGAGAAAACAGTTCATTATCTGGATCCGACTCTCGGAAAGTATTCAGCTCGGCATAAGATGTCCATTTTGCGAAAACATTGACTCTGTTCGTATCAAGCGGATCTGGCGATACCGAAAAGTCTTCGCACGCTTGATTTTCTCTGGCATACACAATGGCTTCGTGCGACTTTTCGACAAAAGCATCACGCCACCCTGATTGAATGATAAGCTTTCCTGCAACAATGATCCCCATACCGTTCCTCTTTTACACACATAACGATGATTGCTCTGAAAACTAAGCGCATAACATGGAAACAAATATACTAACGTAGAGGTAAGGGGCTGCGCTTTAGCGCGTCCGGTTGAGCGCCTTGTTAGCTGCTTGATTTTAAAAATAGGCACGGCTGGATGGATTTTTCATTTTTTAAGCGTTCCTCTGCAATTTTTGCGTAATCCTCGTTTGCTTCGAAACCGATATATTTTCTATCAAGTGATTTGGCTGCAATAAGTGTAGTGCCGCTACCGCTAAATGGGTCTAAAACAACTTGCCCCTCTTGAGTTGTAAGTTCAATCAGTGCCTGCATTAGTCTTATTGGCTTTTGTGTTGGATGATGCCCTGTTTCACCAGCAATAAACCCGCTCATTAATACGTTGTCTGGTGTTTTCTCGTATTTTAAAAATGCCTCTTCATTAAATGCACCAACACCATGAGTTAAAACATTATCTGCAATAGTGGTTCCAATTTTGTAGGGCTTGGTAAACCAAAGAACAGGCTCAAATGTTGGACGAAGATTACCAACGCGCCAACCATCCCATTTTTGAGAATTTTCTAAATCTCCTCGCCGCTCATATACAAGGCTGACACGTTGCGCTCTATGCGGAGCGCGTTGACGCATCCAAGAGAACATGTCTTTAAAGCTAAAACCTGCATCTTCTAATGCCGAAATACATCTGTGAGCGTAGCGGCGTCCAGCGAATATGAAAACAGAACCACCCGGTTTAACAACGCGCAGCCATTCTTCTGCCCAAGTGGAGCACCACTCATAGTATTGCTTTGGTATTTCACGGTCTGCTTCAGACCACCCATTAATTGGCTTGCCTCTCTTCTTAAAGATTGCTCCTGCTTTTTCTTGTCCAGGGCTTGAGCCTAAGTAAGCAGAATTTTTGTTATCATGAAGAACATCCCAATCTTCAGCTCCTATCCCATAAGGAATGTCGCTTAAAATAAGATGCACAAAATCATCAGGAATTTCTTTAATTCCTTTTATGCCGTCGCCAACAATTAATTTATTTAAATACTTGCTCATCACATTATTACCGTATGCCAAGAAGGGTGTTGCCGGAAACAGAGTTGATGACTTTAATTCTGCTTTCAATTTTGTGTACTTGTATTAATTCCTTGAGTGCTTCTTCATGACCCATTCGCATTATTTTTTCACGTTCTACGGCAAGAAATGTCAAAGCCTCTTGCTTTGCTGCAGCAATTGATTCAACCGCAGCTTGCTTCTCAAGCCTCCAAAGATCGTCAATTTTCTTTGAAAATCCCAGCATTGTTTTATTGACAGCAAGCCAATACTGCGAAGCATCTTTAGATGGATTTAATGCTGGTATAACTTTGAATATTTCGTGGATTAGCTCTTCTGTTTTTTTAGGTCCATCTAGCTGCGAATATGAAACAAGCATTGCTAGGTGTGAATATGTAAATATGCAAACATTTCTAGAGCTTGCTTGTTCATATATTTGACTTGCTTTTGTTGGTAACTGATATATCGGGCAAACTACCATCGCAAACGGCTTGCCACGCTTCCAGCCATCCATTGCTTGAATTTTAAAATCTTTTTGATTTTTTGCTGTTCTGCTTAATCTAAATGCTTTTGCATCAGCAACAAAGCTGTAATCCTTAGCAAACGCCTCAACATCTGCTGCATCAGCTCGCTCCTTTAATACAAGGCTTTTCAGGCCAAGTGATTTATAGGTTTCGCATAAAAGAGAATCTGTGTATTTTGAATATTGCTTCTCTTCGCTAGTGTCGTGCCCATAGGATTCGGGTATATCGCCACTTAGTCTTAGATGATCAATTAGCGCAGTTACGCCTTCTTTTTTAATCTCTTGGGAAAGTTCATTTTCAAGCCTTTCTGAATTGTCGCCAAAATTTTCGCTGATTTTTCTGATTTCTTCGATCCAATATTCACGACGCTGAATTGCGGCCTTAGTTATGACTTTCATTTCTCTTCTTGACTCCAAAACTGATAGCTATTCATTATGTTGACAGATTCAAAAACCGTCCACGAATCCGCGCCGCATTACCAATAACAAGCAACGATGAAATCGGCATACCAATCGCTGCCATTAAGGGGGTTAGCTTAGCAGCAACCGCTAACGGAACCATAATCGCGTTATACAACAAACTCATACCGATATTCTGGCGAATGGTACGCAAGGCAACGCGCGACAAATCAATACTCGTTAACACCGACTGCAAGCGATCATTAAGCAACACCACCTGCGCACTATCGACAGATACCTCTGTACCCGAACCCAAGGCAATGCCAACATCAGCACGCACTAATGCAGGCGCGTCGTTAACACCATCACCGACAAATACCACCACACGCCCATCACCTTGCAACGCACGAAGCGCAGCATCTTTATCGGAAGGCAATACTTCTGCCTGCACAGCCATACCACCCAACTGAGCCGCAAAAGCATCAGCAACCGCCTGCCTATCTCCTGTCACCATGCTCACAACAATACCACGTGCTTTCAGAGCCTGAATAACAGATACAGCATCCTCACGTAACACATCACCAACCGCAACCGTTGCCACCAATTCACCCACACAGGATAAGCAAACCAAGGTGCGACCTTGTGTTTCTTGTGCCGCAATCCACAAAAGTACATCGTCAGATAGACTAACAGACAACTCGGTCATCCAGCCGACACTACCAGCCTGCCATAACACACCATCGATTTGTGCCTGCACACCACGTCCTGATAGCGTCATAAACCCTAACGACTCAATAGATTGAATCTCTTGTTTTTGCGCAAAGGCAAATAATGCCTGAGCTAAGGCATGTTCAGAACGCTGTTCTAAAGCGGCAAATACAGCCCATACCTGAGCGATATCACCATCGGCTCGCCAAGATTGCCATGCTGCCACATCCATTTTTCCAGAGGTCAGCGTACCCGTTTTATCAAAGACAACATGCGTTGTTTGCGATAACCGCTCCAACACCGCGCCATGCTTAATTAAAATACCCAATCGTGCTCCAACCCCAGAAGCGACCGCAATTGCCATCGGTGTTGCCAGCCCAAAAGCACACGGACAGGTCACAATCAACACGGCTGTTGCTGCCATAATCGCTGTATCCAATCCCGATTGCCACCACCAGAAAACTAAGGCAAAAATGGCTAAGGATAAGGTCGTCGCTACAAACCAAGGCACGACAGCATCAGCGGTACGTTGAATCGGTGCTTTGCTACCCTGTGCCTCTTCGACCAAAGCAATAATGCGCCCGAGCATCGAATCGGCTAATAACTGTTGCACCTCAACCAATAAAGCCCCTTCTTGGTTATGCGTCCCTGCTGAAACCTTATCACCAATACGCTTATGCACTGCACGTGACTCACCCGTTAGCATGGCTTCATTAATATGACTGTCACCCTCAACAACAATACCATCGACAGGAATGCGATCCGCTGGATGCACCCACACCAAGTCCCCTGCTTTTAACAAACGCACCGCTTCCAGCTTTTCACTGCCATCATCCACGCGCTTGCGTGCCACCTTAGGCTGAAGCTCTAATAAACGATGCGTCGCATCCACTGCTTTGCTTTTTGAAATCGACTCTAAATAACGCCCCAGCAGCAAGAAGAACATAAAATCGACCAAGGTATCGAAGTAAACCGCCCCACCCGATTCAGGCACGAGCGTAACATATAACGAATAACCGTAAGTCGTTAAAATACCTAAGGCAATCGACACGTCCATACCCAGTCGTCGCCCACGCAACGCCTGCCATGCACCGATAAAGAAAGGTTGACCAGAATACAATAACGTTGGCGTTGCCAATGCCAAGGCAACCCAATGAAAAAACTGCTTATACTGCGCATCATCCGCCGCACCAAAATACAACGAGATGGACACCCACATGATATTCATCATCGCAAAAGCAGCAAAAGCAAACCGATACAACAAGCCACGGTTATAAGCTTCTAATGCTTTTTGACTGAGCTGTGGGTCGTAAGGCGTACTGGCATACCCCAGCTCTGCCAAAATCTGCAAAATACGCGACAATAAAATATCACGATTATCCCAACGCAACTTAATCCGACGTGTTGTAAAGTTCACATTCGCCATTAAAATCGCGGACTCTTTTGCCAAACGATGCTCAATTAACCACACACAAGCAGCACAATGAATGCCATCTGCCATGAGCGTAATTTCACGCACTTCACCCAAACTGGTCACGAACTGACTTTGTATCTCATCATGATCATACATTGCCAAATCTTTTGGTACAGCCTGTGGTGGCTGCCAAGTTTCATCCTTGGTTGCACGCTGATAAAAAGAATCTAACCCTGCTTCATAAATCGCTTCGCAAGCACCAGCACAGCCATGACAACAGAAATCGCGTTGCTCGCCACCAACCTCGCTTTGCACCAAAGCTTCCGAGGCAATACTCTGCCCACAGTGATAACACTTTTCTGCCGTCATAACCCTACCTTACCTCGCTCAATCATTACTTAGCCGCATCAACCACAAACAACTCGCCCGCAATACTGCTCTTATCCGCACCACGATGCACTTCGATAATCCAATCCCATCTGCCATGTTTTGGCACACTCAACTGCGCCGTATAAAGCCCAGCTTGCTCTGTGGGCACAAACTTGAGCATAAAATCATCTTTAATGTCCGCAGGGCGATAAGCATACAAATCAACACGATCTGCAACAATTGGCACCCCATCTTTATCTTTGATAGTCAGTGTTAATGTCGTTGGTGTATCCACTTTAACTTCAGGCCAAGTCATACTAAGCTGCCAAGCCAATAAAGCTTGTGCTTTACGTGCCTCCAATGTTTTCTCATAATTTGCGCCATGCTTGTATGGGTTATCATTAACCAAACCTGGAGCGGTCACAATAGCCATGCTGACCATAAAAAAATTAACGGCCAACACCGTAATTAAAATAACAAACCAAAAAATAACAAATGGATTACGCCAAGGCTTACTCCAATTCTTTGTTATGGCAACGGGGACTTGAACATTAGACATCATCAAACTCCTTTTGTATTACATCTAAACAAAAAACCCAGCATAAACTGGATTTTTCACTTTCCCTAAAGTGGGATTATAGACTAAATCGAGGTTTATTATTTAGGGCCAATAAACATACTCTCATATGTTTGTACTAACTCAGGATGTAAAACGTCCTGGGCATGAATGTGAACAGGCGTATTATCACCCTTTAAATTCGCGCGCGGTACTTTAACTAACATCGTTGTAGAACCAACGCTACCAGGCTCAACATTCAATAACTCAACATCACCCTCGACACGCATATCGGCAATACCATCGGCAGACAATTTAACTTGCATCATTTTATCTGTCTTGTTCACGACCTTAATGGTCAACTTGTTCTGAATCGAACCATCCGACAACATGACAAATAAAGGAGCGCGTTCATGCAATACATTGAGCTTCATTGGCGCAATGGTCGCTAAACCATAAATTAGAACAGCTCCTGCAAACCCCATGATACCACCGTAAACGAGGACACGTGGGCGTTTGAATAAAGGGGGCTGTATCTTGCCTTCAAACTCTTCTAAAGAAGCGTAACGAATCAAACCCAGCGGTTTATCGAGTTTTTCCATCACCGAGTCACAGGCATCGATACACAAACCACAAGTAATACAGCCTAACTGCTGACCATTACGAATATCAATCCCAGTCGGACAGACTGCCACACACAAGTTACAATCAATACAGTCACCGAGTTTTGGTGCTTCTTCACCTGGACGGACACGCTTCATACGACCACGAGGTTCGCCACGATCGATATCGTAAGTTGGAACCATCGTTTGCTTATCTAACATCGCACCTTGAATACGTGCGTAAGGGCAAACACCGACACAGGTTTGTTCACGCAAAATAGCGGCAAAGAAATAAGTCGCAAAACCTAAGACAAGAATAACCGTTACAGCCGTTGAAGAAGCCGTACCTGAAAAAATATCTTGCCACAACTGCAAAGCATCAGTAAAAAAGGCAACAAAACTAAAACCTGTCAACAGTCCGATGGTTAAAAAGATCAGGTGTGTTAGCCCTTTGAGTTTAATTTTTTCAAATGTCCAAGGTGCTTTATCCAGTGCTGCCTGTTTGTTAGGATTACCGATAATTTTCTCTTCAATCCACGTAAAAACATCCATCCATATGGTTTGGAAACAGAAATAGCCACACCATAAACGCCCTGCTATTGCCGAGGCAGCTGCCAATGCCATCGCAAAAAATAATAAAATAAGGGCTAGCATCCAAATATCTTGTGGCAGAATCGTTAGCCCCAAAATATGAAATTGACGGTTAGGAATATCCCAAAGAATTGCTTGGTGACTATCCCAACGCAAATAAGGACCTAAGAACAAAAGCAACCAAATGGGTGCAATCATCCATTTAATATTACGAAAAAAGCCGCCCATGCGTTTCGCATGAACTGTATCGCCACCAACACGAATGGGTAGTAGCTCAACACCAATGTTATCAAGCGTACTCGATACACCGACTTCTACGTTTTGAACACGAGAGGGATCGTAATCCATCTTGGGGGTCATTTTATTTTCTTCTGACATGACATTACCTATTTTAATGATTAAAGCCCGCTTCAAACGACAACGGCTCAGAATATCTGAGCCGCACATCTGCACAATTTTACTTATTTAACATCATCATGTTCCATGCCTTCCATACCACGCCACGTCTTCCAACCCCACGCAATAACCGACAAGAAACTTAATGCTACAGCACCTAACGAAATCCATAATACGAAATCGTTATTCAATCCACCCATCATAATATACACTCCTCAGTTGATCTATTAGATTTGCCAATTGCTATCATACAAAAGAAAATAAAAAGGGGAAGCATGTACTTCCCCTTATTCGCTCTAAAATTGACTCACGTCAATAAGCATCTTATTTACCACCGCCTAAGCTGTGGACATAAACTGCTAAGCGTTTTACTTCTTTGTCGCCTAAACGTTCAGCAAAGGCTGGCATAACTGCTGGACGTGTGTTTTTCTCACCCATCGCATTCACACCATGCTTAATTGTTTTAACAACTTCAGCCTTGTCGCCAGAGAAGCGCCAAACTTTATCGTTCAATCTAGCAGCACCCAAAAAAGACATGCCAGAACCATCTGGCATATGACATGCGGCACAACCGATGTTGTTAAATACATCTTTACCCGCAGCAACACTACTATCTTCAGCTTTGCCATTTGCCATCGCAATAACAAAATCAGAAACATCACTAATTTGCTGTTCAGATAACATCGCACCATATGCTGGCATATTGCCGAGACGACCACTTACTAAAGTTTGGTAAATCGCTGCCGCATCACCACCATATAACCAATCATCGTCTGCTAGAATCGGATAACCAACGTTACCCATACCACCAGAACCATGACAAGCTGCACAATAGTCACCAAAGATTGCTTTAGAAGTTGCTACCGCATAGTTAACTAAGTTTTTATCTGCCAAAATTTCTTCAACAGACTTAGATGCTAATGCTTGCTCTTGTGCAGCAAACTTCTCACCACGCCATTGTTTCAGAACATCAAAATCATCATGATATTCTTTAATCTGCGTCCAACCAGCCAAACCTTCAGTGTGACCAGTAGGACCTGGTAACGATGGATAGTAAAGTGCATAAAAAACAACCATCACAAAACCAGCATAATAAGCCAGCATCCACCACAACGGAGGCGGATTGTCCAACTCACGAATGTCTTCATCCCAAATATGGCCAGTATTGCCTTCATTCGGCCATGGATTTTCATGTGCCATAAAAATGTCTCCTCAATTCCTGATTATTCGTCGCGCAATGGCATCATACGCTGTTCTTCTAACATCTTTGCGTTTTTAGGACGCAAAGCATAAAAGAAGGCGATTGCCATTGCAATGAATACAGCAATAGTTAGCAACATACCCCCCCAATCTTGGGCTGTTAGTGCAGCCCAATCAGTATATAAGTATGTTTCTATCTTATTCACGATAAGCCTTGCTGTCGTCTAACTTGACCATGGTACCCAATGCTTGCATATAGGCAACAATCGCATCCATTTCGGTATAGCCTTTGATTGCATCATCAGCCATGGCAATGTCAGCATCGGTGTACGGAATACCCATGAGTTTCATCACACTCAAACGCACTTTCATATCACGTTTTGTACCAAAAAAGTCATTTTCGATCGAATTCTCAGCTAACCAAGGATAAGCAGGCATGACCGTTTCAGGAACTAATGCCTGTGGACGCAATAAATGCATGGTATGCCACTCATTTGAGTACTTACCACCAACACGCGCTAAATCAGGACCAGTACGCTTAGAACCCCATTGAAATGGGTGATCATACATAGATTCGGTTGCTAATGAATAGTGACCATAACGTTCACGTTCATCACGGAAAGGACGAATCATCTGGCTATGGCAGTATAAACAGCCTTCTCGCAAATAAATGTCTTTACCTGCCAATTCTAACGGTGTAAAAGGACGAACCCCATCACCCGCTTTCCAATCAGAAGCCCAGTTACCTGACTCATCTTTATAGAACAAACGCTTATCACCACGGTCCCAAACTAACTCGGGCGAAACAAGTTTACCCGCTTCGTCAGTACGTGTATGTTCATATGTGTCTGTTAAATAAAATAACGGAACGATCTCGACGATACCTGCGATAGAAACCATCAGCGCAGTACCTAGCATTAACGCAAATACGTTACGCTCAAGCCATTCCTGGATATTTTTTGGCTTATCAGCTGCCATTGTATCAACTCCTCAGTTGGTTGCTAGCGTGGGGTGCATACAAGTATGCGCCCCACTCGTCTGTTTTGTGTAATTAAGCGTGAGCTACCGCTGCCTGACGTGAGCCAGCCATACGAATTGTCATCACCATGTTGTATAACATGATAATCGCGCCTAATGTGAACAACGCACCACCGACAGCACGCATTGCGTAGTAAGGATGCATTGCAGACACAGATTCAGCAAATGTGTAAGCTAAAGTACCGTACTCGTCATATGCACGCCACATCAAGCCCTGCATGATACCAGATACCCACATACCAACGATGTAGAATACAGTACCAATTGTTGCTAACCAGAAGTGGAAGTTAATCAAAGACATAGAGTACATTTCTGTCTTCCATAGCTTCATTGTCATATGGTATACAGCACCGATAGAAACCATCGCTACCCAACCCAATGCGCCCGAGTGAACGTGACCAACTGTCCAGTCAGTATAGTGCGATAACGCATTTACCGTCTTAGCAGACATCACAGGACCTTCGAACGTAGACATTGCATAGAACGCCAATGACATAATCAAGAAACGTAGGATGTAGTCTGTACGCAGACGATCCCAAGCACCAGAGAGCGTTAACATACCGTTAAGCGCGCCACCCCAAGAAGGGATAATCATCGCCAAAGATATGACCGCACCCAATGAGCCAACCCAGTCAGGTAAAGCTGTGTATTGCAAGTGGTGAGAACCTAACCACACATAACCGAACATCAACGCCCAGAAGTGGACAACTGACAAACGGTAAGAGTAGATTGGACGTTGCGCTTGCTTAGGTACGAAATAATACATGATACCTAGGAAACCAGCAGTTAGGAAGAAACCTACCGCATTGTGACCCCACCACCATTGAATCATCGCATCCTGAACACCACCGAACATCGAGTAAGAGCGGAACAAGCTCACAGGAACAGAAAGACCATTTACTACCCAAAGGTAAGTAATCATGATCATCATGCCCAAGAAGAACCAGTTAGCCACATAAATATGAGGCACTTTCTCTTTGTCACGCATTGCGATTGTCATCACGAAGTTAAATGTGAACATCACCCAAACCAAAGCAACAGCTAAGTCTAGTGGCCACTCTAGCTCATGATATTCCTTACCTTGCAACATACCTAAAGCAAGCGAAATAACCGCTAACAATAAACCTGCTTGCAAAGCAACAAACTGCACCCAAGCTAATGCATTGCTAAACAACGGACGACCAGACGTACGCTGAACAATGTAAAAACCAGTTGCCATCAACACGTTAGCACCAAACGCATAAATAACCGCGTTAGTGTGGATTACACGTAAACGACCGAAAGTAATTTCGGCGATATCAAAGTTTAAAAACGGCCAAGCAAGCTCAGACGCTGCATACGTACCAAAAATAGTACCTAGCACCAAGAAAACGATCGAAGCCAAGGCAAATGCCTTAATGACACCATCGTTATATTGCGGTTTTACTACCGTGTCCATCTATGATTTCCTCTCTATAATTGAACACACCTATCTCAAGTCTGCTGTTGTTTCAAAAAATAGCCACATCTCTATAAAACAGCCGTTTGCAACAAAATCATTCATCACAAGCAAGCTTTTATTAAAACGCTCTATTTTTTAAGGGCAACAACCTGATCATAAGTATAAGACCAGCAGACCACTATTACTAAACAGGCTTAACCAAAATCAACAAAAACTTAACTTAAGTCAAGTCCTGATTAAATTATACAGATACAGCCTTTTATCAAGTAGATAGTATTTTAACCAGTCAATCGCAGCATACCAACAGAAAATACTTATAAGGGTCATAAGTAATGATTATATCCATAAAAAGTTGTATATTGACACTCAATACGCAGACAAAGCATGACACCAATTTATCAGCAATGTTAGAATAATAAATCTTGTTTTACTCAAAAAAGACTCTGCCATGCGCCAAGCTCAAATCGAACGAAAAACACTCGAAACGCACATTAAAATTGATATTAACCTCGATGGTTCTGGTAAAGCTCGTCTCACAACAGGGGTTCCTTTCTTAGAACATATGATCGATCAAATCGCCCGTCATGGCATGATTGATATTAGCATTGAAGCGATTGGTGATAATCATATCGATGATCATCATACGGTTGAAGATATTGGTATCGCTCTCGGCTCGGCCCTAGCTAAAGCTGTTGGTGATAAAAAAGGGATTGCCCGCTATGGTCATGCTTACGTACCCTTAGATGAGGCATTGTCTCGTGTAGTCATTGATTTATCGGGTCGTGCTGGCTTGCAATTTCATTGCGCCTTTACCGCAGAGCGTATCGGGCAGTTTGATACGCAGTTGGTACAAGAATTTTTTCAAGGCTTTGTCAATCATGCACACGCAAGCCTACACATCGACGCTATTCGTGGCATTAACGCACATCATCAAGCCGAAACCATTTTTAAGGCGTTTGGACGTGCACTACGTATGGCACTAACCGCTGATGAGCGCATGGCAGGCATTTTACCATCGACTAAAGGCGCGTTATAACATGGCGACATTACGTGACATTGTTGTCGTCGATTATGGCATGGGTAATTTGCGCTCGGTAAAGCAAGCCCTATTGCATGTTGCGCTTGCTAACACACGCATTAGTGTCAGCGAAAATGCGGAACAAATCGCTAATGCCGATGCCGTTGTTTTTCCAGGTCAAGGTGCTGCTAGGGCGTGTATGAAAGCACTAAACAGTATTGAAGGATTGCATGAGGCAGTTATTAATAGCGCGCAAAATAAGCCATTCCTAGGTATTTGCATGGGTATGCAAGTACTCATGACACACTCACAAGAAAATGACGGCACAGACTGTTTAAACCTGTTTGCAGGGGAAGTAAATGCCTTTGCTAAACAACCAATTTGGAAACCTGAGCATAAAATTCCACAAATGGGCTGGAATCAGATTAATCAGACGCAATCACACCCTTTGTGGCACAGCATCGAAGATAAAAGCCGTTTTTACTTTGTACATAGCTATTTCGTTTCTCCACAAGATAAAAATATGATTGCAGGTGAAACGGATTTTGGTTTGAATTATTGCTCTGCCATTGCGCAAGGTTCGCTCTTTGCGATTCAAGCTCACCCCGAAAAAAGTGCCAATGCTGGCTTACAATTATTGCGCAATTTCTGCGCATGGAATGGAGAATAACATGCTACTTATCCCCGCTATCGACCTTAAAGATGGTCAATGTGTTCGCCTTAAACAAGGTCGCATGGAAGATGCCGATGTCTTTTCGGGCGATGTCTTAGCAACCGCAACGCGTTGGGTAGAAGCTGGCTGCCGTCGTTTGCATATGGTCGATTTGAACGGGGCTTTTGCTGGCGAACCTGTCAATGCACAAGCTGTACTACAAGTCACCAAAGCTTTCCCTAACCTACCTGTACAAATTGGTGGTGGCATCCGCGACTTTGATACCATTCAACGTTATTTAGATGCAGGCGTAAGCTATGTCATTATCG
>DYST01000046.1 GCA_020726325.1 Thiomicrospira cyclica
GTTCTAATACCGACACTTCAAGCGCTACAACAGGCTTTAGCGCAACAGATTGAGACTCTGGCGCGGAAACTACGGCTGGTTGGGTAAATTCAACTGTTTTTTTTTCAGCCGTTGTTGATTTTTGAATTCCTAACGCTGCCAAGGCTGCTAAATGTGGTGCGTTTGCTTTTTCACTCGCGACAACTGGTTTCGGATGCGCTGGCGCATCAACACGAGATAAGGGTGCAGAGGGTGATATGACTTTTTTAGCATTAACTGCTGTTGTCACCACACCAGCACGAAAATGCAATAAGCGCATCAGCATCAATTCAAAGCCCATTTGTGCCGTTGGCGCTAAGCGCATATCATCTTGTGCCAACAAAGCAACTTGTAACCAAATTTGTACTTGCTCGCGCGATACCTGTTGTGCCAGTGCAACACGTTCAGCATCGTAATCGGGGGCTAATGCAGGGAAACTCTGCAATAGGGCTAATTGATGCAAGGCTTCTAATAGTTGCTGTTGCAAACGATCAAAATCAGCACCCCAACCAATCCAAGCCTGTAGTTGAGTCAACGCAGCAGTTGCATCTTCTGCACCTAATGCTTGTAACAGTGTTAAAACCTGAGCATCCGATGCCAATCCCAACATCTCGCGTGTCGATTCATAACCAACCGCACCACCACCCAACACAATCGCCTGATCGAGCAAACTTAAGGCATCACGCACACTGCCTTGCGCCATGCGTGACACCAGCGCAATGGCTTCGTCTTCAAAAGTAATGCCTTCGGCAGTCAATACCCGCGCCAAGTGTCCAATTAAGATTTCTGGTGTCATCGGACGCAAATGGAACTGTAAGCAACGAGATAAAATCGTGACAGGAAGCTTATGAGGGTCGGTGGTCGCTAATAAAAACTTAACGTGTGCTGGCGGCTCTTCGAGCGTTTTAAGCAGTGCGTTAAAACTATGCGTCGAGAGCATATGTACTTCGTCGATGATGTAGATTTTATAGCGACCAACACTGGGGGCATATTGGACATTATCGAGCAGTTCACGTGTATCTTCGACTTTGGTACGACTGGCAGCATCAATTTCAATTAAATCAACAAAACGTCCTTCATCAATCGACTGAGCAATATCATCGGTACATGGTTCTGCCGTCACACCATCACGGCAATTGAGTGCCTTAGCAAAAATGCGTGCCAAGGTTGTTTTACCGACACCTCTTGTTCCTGTAAACAAATAAGCATGATGCAATCGCCCAGACGTTAAGGCCTGCGACAAAGCACGCACGACGGGTTCTTGACCCACTACTTCTGAGAATTGACGCGGACGCCATTTACGCGCAAGAACGGTATCGAAAGACATGAGACCTCATTACATCAATGGGGTAGAAATTAGAAGACGGCTTGAACCAGCGTAACCTCGGCGCCCACATCACAAATACCGTTGCTTCATTCCTGACCTGGCGGAGTTTTCTGCTTAGTGCCGCGAGGGACCAGCCCAAACCGCAGGCGTATCATAACACAATAACGCAAAAAGCAGCGTAACAGGTTTTAACTATCGAGGCGGATAAGCACCAATTGGCAAACTCAAAACACCTTTTTCATTTTCGTCTCGTTGATGATGCGACTGCTCAGATTTTTTAGTCGCTTGTGCTTTTGAGCCGAACTGCAAATAATTTTTGTTACGCTCTGCTAATTTACTACCAATACCTGTCACCTTTGCAACATCATCAAGCGACTTAAATGCACCATGTTCCTTACGCCAAGCAACAATTTTTTCTGCTTTCTTTTGTCCAATACCATCCAAAGCAGCCGCAATCTGTACCGCATCAGCTCGATTAATATCGACAAGTTCCCCAGCATCTACCTCCTGAGCAACAAACCATGCCAACAACACAAATAAGAAAGACATTCTCAAACTCCTTTTGCTATCCTGTACAATCGGATAATATAACAAAATAGCCTCCGAGTTAATGCCTTAAATAGAGATTACGCATGGATATCACACAACTGCTTACCTTTTCAGTGCAACAAAAAGCATCAGACTTACATATCTCTGCTGGCTTGCCACCGATGCTACGCATTGATGGCGATGTCAGAAAAATTAATGCCCCCGCATTAGATGCCCCCGAAACGCAACGCTTACTTTACGATGTGATGAATGATTATCAACGCAAACAATTCGAAGAAAAATATGAGGCTGATTTTTCTTTTAGCCTACCGAATATCGCGCGCTTTCGTGCCAATATTTTTAAGCAAGACCGTGGCTTAGGCGGTGTTTTTCGTACCATTCCCTCTAAAGTTTTATCGCTTGAAGACCTAAACGCACCCGAAATATTTAAGGATATTGCCAATAATCCGCGCGGTATTGTTTTGGTAACAGGACCGACAGGTTCGGGCAAATCAACGACACTTGCTGCGATGGTAGATTACGTTAATGACAATCATTATGCCCATATTTTAACGGTAGAAGACCCGATTGAGTTTGTACACCACAGCAAAAAATCATTAGTCAATCAACGTGAAGTACATAGAGATACCCATAGCTTTGCCAATGCATTACGCTCTGCTTTACGCGAAGACCCCGATGTTATCCTAGTCGGAGAAATGCGTGATTTAGAAACCATTCAACTTGCTTTATCAGCAGCGGAGACAGGGCATCTTGTATTTGGTACTTTGCATACCTCTAGCGCGGCAAAAACCATCGACCGTATTATTGATGTTTTCCCAGGTAATGAAAAAGCATTGGTGCGCTCGATGTTATCAGAGTCTTTACGTGCTGTTATTTCACAAACGCTGCTCAAGAAAAAAGGCGGTGGACGTGTTGCCGCTCACGAAATTATGATGGGCACACACGCAATTCGCAATCTGATTCGAGAAGATAAAGTGCCGCAAATGTACTCAATTATTCAAACCAGTTCGCAACATGGTATGCAAACCCTCGATCAATGCCTGCAAAAGCTGGTGGATAAAGGCGTAGTTGAGCGTAAAGAAGCAGCCAACAAAGCAGCTAACAAAATGGCGTTTCAGGAATAAAGCAAATGGATAAAACGCAAGCGCTTGGACATCTGAATCAGCTCTTATCTGCTATGTTAGAGGCGAAAGCTTCCGATATGTTTATTACTGATGGTGCGCCTGTCAGTCTTAAGATCGATGGCAAGATGACCCCCATCACGCAACAACCCCTCTCTGCAGCACTCACCCGCTTGTTAGCAGAAAGTCTGATGACCGATGCACAACGGGCAGATTTTAATCGCACCAATGAATGTAACCTAGCTTATGCGATGGGGGCTGCAGCTCGTTTTCGTGTCAATGTCTTTGTACAACGTAATAGTGTCGGTATGGTCATTCGTATCATCAATACCAAAATCCCGAATGTGGAAGAATTAGGCTTGCCACCCGTGCTTAAAGACTTGATTATGGAAAAACGCGGACTTATTTTATTTGTCGGTGGTACAGGCTCGGGTAAATCGACTTCTCTGGCAGGGCTGATTGGTCACCGCAACACCAATAGCAAAGGGCACATTATCACCATCGAAGACCCGATTGAGTTTGTCCATCCACATAAGGGGTGCATCATTACCCAACGCGAAGTAGGTACTGATACAGACACTTTCGAGGCAGCACTTAAAAACACCTTGCGCCAAGCACCAGACGTTATTTTAATTGGCGAAATCCGTGAGCGTCATACCATGGAACACGCGATTACCTTTGCTGAAACAGGGCATTTATGTTTATCGACCTTACATGCTAACAATGCCAATCAAGCCCTAGATCGCATTATTAACTTCTTCCCAGAAGAGCGACGTTCGCAGCTACTTATGGACTTATCGCTTAACCTAAAAGCCATTATTAGCCAACGTCTGATTCCTAAGCAAGAGGGCAAAGGACGTGCAGCAGCTATTGAGGTACTGATTAATACCCCCAGAATGGCAGACTTAATTTTTGAAGGCAAGGTTCATGAAATGAAACCCCTAATGGCAGATAGCCGAGAACTGGGTATGCAAACCTTCGATCAGGCGTTATTTGACCAATACGAAAGCAATCAAATTAGCTATGCTGACGCGCTACGTTTCGCCGATGCTGTTAATGACCTACGCCTGCGCATTAAACTTGACTCTAAGCGTTTTGCTGCTGAAAAGCCCGATGGTGGTGCAAGTACACAAACAACGTGGGAAATGCAGAGTTAGTAGAGGGTTTATCTATCTTCCAATAGGTTGGGTTACAATAACCCCATTAACAAGGAGACGTTGCCATGTATGCCGTTGAGTTTGAAACTAAGGCGCAGGATCAACTAATTGAAATACCTGCACAGTTCACTTCGCTTTTTTCTAAACCAGTGAAGGTTATTGTCATGCTTAAAGACAACCTTACCAACTCAATTAACCAGCAGACAGAACAAGACTTAGAAGCTGGTTATAAGGCAATGGCTAATGACTCGGAGCGTGAATTAGAGGCGCAAGAGTGGTGTAATAATTTAATGCCAAACAACGCTCGTGCTGCGTGGTGCAGTTTGGTGGGTCAACTTTGATCCGAGTGTGGGAAGTGAAGTACAAAAACAACGTCCTGCCGTTATTATTAGTAACGATATTGCCAATAAGAATTTGGAACGAGTTGTTGTCGTACCCTTAACCAGTAATGTAAAGCGAGTTTACCCAGCTGAGGCATTGGTTACGATCAATCAAGTGCCAGCTAAGGTAATGACTGATCAAATTATGGCGGCAGATAAAGCACGATTGAAAACTAAGATGGGTTCATTATCTGACTTGGATTTAATTGCAGTAGAAAATGCAATTCAGACTCACTTTGCTTTGTGTCGTCACTAACTAAGCCCCACAAGCTAGGCTTCAGGGGTTGTGGCTTGATTTTACCATAACAGCGGACAGGCAAAAGCCCGATGGTGGTGCAAGCACACAAACAACGTGGGAAATGCAGAGTTAGTAGAGGGTTTATCTATCTTACAATAGGTTGGGTTATAATGAGGTCATTCACTGTGGGGAGTATATGCGATGGGATTTGCAGAGCTTATCGAGCAATTGAACGATCTACCAGCAGACAAACAAGCAGAAGTAATCGATTTTGCTTATTTTGTTGCACAAAAATATCGTAATGTGAACATGAATAAAACACTGGCTGATTCAAGTCTGGCTGAGTTTTTTATTAATGGTATCGCACCTGCTTTTCAACCAGTGAGCAGAGAAGAAGCAAATGCGCGATAAGGCGTTTGTTGATACCAATATTTGGCTGTATGCACTATTCACGAACACAACTGAAGATTTGCGCAGTACGCAAGCAAAACATTTTTTGTCGGGACTGATTCGCCCTTGCTTAAGCACTCAAGTGATTCGGGAAACTTGCAGTAACCTCATCAAAAAAGCGAATACCTCTGAAAGCACGATACAAGCTTTATTAACGGGTTGGTATCGTGACTGTGAGGTAGTTGAAAGTTCACTGCCTCAGTCATTACTGGCTTCTCGGTTGAGACAAGATTACCGCTTTAGTTATTGGGACAGTCATGTTGTGGCTGCTGCTTTGGATGGAGGTTGTACCAAGCTTTATTCTGAAGACATGCAACATGGGTTAGTTGTCGAGAAAATTCTCGTTATTCAGAACCCGTTTAAGTGTTAACCATAAGCCCCACAAGCTAGGCTTCAGGGGTTGTGGCTTGATTTTACCATAACAGCGGACAGGCAAAAGCCCGATGGTGGTGCAAGCACACAAACAACGTGGGAAATGCAGAGTTAGTAGAGGGTTTATCTATCTTCCAATAGGTTGGGTTACAATAACCCCATTAACAAGGAGACGTTGCCATGTATGCCGTTGAGTTTGAAACCGATATTACCAGTCCATTTATTCATCTACAACAGTTCGAGCAGTTCATGAATCAGCATGTTAAAGTGATTGTGTTGGCTGAAAAGGAGGCTGTAAAAATAACCTCAAACCTTCGCTACGACTTTTCTGATCTATCGGGCAAACTGAGTTGGTCTGGTGATGCAGTACACGAACAGAGCGCGTTACGTGATGAGTGGTAAACGGTATTTTTTCGATACCAATGCCATTGTTGCTTTGCTAAAGGGGCATGATGAAATCGTTAAGCTGGCAAATGAAGCTGATTTTATTGCCATTTCTGTCATTAGTCGTTTAGAATTTTTTGCTTTTTCATCACTAACTCAAGCGGATAAAGACTTGTTTAATCGCTTTGTGGCACGAGTAACTGTGGTTGATTTAGTTATGCACAATTCATTGCTATTAGATTCCATTTCTAAAATCAGGACACAAAGCAGCCTAAAACTACCTGATGCCATTGTTGCTGCCTCTGCAAAATCGGTTAATGCCACATTGGTAACAGCCGACATTAAACTAGCCAACTACGCTAAAGAGTCGGCAGTATTATTCAAACCATAAGCCCCCACAAGCTAGGCTTCAGGGGTTGTGGCTTGATTTTACCATAACTGTCAATCAGCGTTTCATAGTCTACTTTCTATGTTCGTTTTTGTACATCCCTGCAACGCATCATGAGCGTTAGAAAATAGTATTTTGATTGGTTTTATGTGCTTTGAATGTTGTGCTGTGTAGTGGTTTTTTGTGGCGAAGTGTCCCGCCAGTGTCCCATTGAGTGAATTTTAGACATAAAAAAAGAGCTGCATCTCTGCAACTCTTTGTTTTATTTGGCTCCCCGACCTGGACTCGAACCAGGGACCTGCGGATTAACAGTCCGTCGCTCTACCGACTGAGCTATCAGGGAATCGATGAAGAGAAGTATAGCAGATTTATCAGGTATTGCAAGTGCTTTGTGACAAAAAAGTTTCAACAATGGCGTTCTGACAGGCTTTGTGAGGTGAGTTAAGGATTCTTACCTATTGGAATTGCGGACTTTTTTGGCACAGTGAAAAATCTTACAACTCATTAAAAATTTGCGCTGTGGCAGTTATGTGACAGATCTGTGCCAGTTGTTTTTTAAATTTGAATAACGGACAAATGAATGACAGACAAAAGACAAAGTCTATTGCTCGTTATTCAGTAACTACTCAGTCCCTACAGCAGGCGACGACCAAAGTCTGACAAGCTGCTATATAACTTAAATTAAGACCGAAAAGATCGTTTATAATGAGCGTATTTTTTACATTTCAAGAATTTTTATTATGTCACAATATGATTCAATTATTCGTCATTTGATTGATAAAACAAATAAAGCCCCATGGTCTGATCGTTTATCTGGAAATATAAAGCAGCAGTTAGAATATGCTGCTCATTATTTAAAAACAGATGTTCAAGTCTTGGAAAAGACGATGGCTACAAAAGAGCGAAATCATCAACAAGTCGCTTTTGGCGTGGCTTTTGAAGATTTTTTAAGTCGAATGTATGATCAAAAAAACTTGGTTGATGTCTACTTAGTACATTCAGGATGGAAAGAAAGTAACCGAGATAAGCGATATGTGACTGCACTGTCAAAGAGCCAGCCGAGTCTTTTTGTCGTTGCAGAAGTGATTCCTGGTAAACAATTAACCTTAATTGATCAATTTTCGGCACTCACTTATCTTGTTGTAGATAAGGTCGCAAGTAAATCCTTGCCCGTTGGTACTTTTGTGTATGCGCGTGTGCTTGAGATGAAAGATCACTTTATTTTTTCGGGTGTGATGTTACCCTTTGACACTAAAGCAGCAAAAATAATCTTTGATATTGTTAATGCTAAAGAGACACCAGAAGCAGTTTTTAATATCGCAACTGAAGCGGCAAGTTTGCCACCGCTAAGATTATCACTGTTGGCAATGACTTTCTGGTTAGCAAATATCTTGGGCGTTGCCTATCAATCGGTTACAGAGGCTCGTGCCGTTGAAGTCGCTGCTAAAGCTGAAAAAATAGACAAAGCAGGCAAAGCGTCGACGGCTCAAGTTCATCGTAAAATGATTCGTAGCCGTCTTCCTGAACTTGGCGATAAAACACCCAGAATGGCAATGAGAACAAAAGCAGGCAAGCAACAGGTTATTGATTGGTTGTTACAGTTAGAGCAAACAAAAGCTAGCGATGATTTTGCTTGGATTTGGCAAGAGCTTGGACTCGAAAGACCAGCGTAAATAGTCGCTCGTCTTTTTAGTCTATTAAAAACATTGCGTCCTGTTAAGGTTATAAGTTTTCTTCTAACGCGCTGAGCTGTTCTGCTTGATACTCATTGAGCAGAGCAGTAATCGTTTCATCCATATCACCTTGCATGATGCTATCGAGTTTGTACAGCGTGAGGTTGATACGATGGTCGGTCATGCGTCCTTGTGGGAAATTATAGGTGCGGATGCGCTCGCTTCTGTCGCCACTACCCACTAAGCTTTTACGCGCTTCGGAAATTTCTTTCGCTTGCTTGCTCTCGTTAGCGGCATTGATGCGCGACGCTAGCAATGCCATCGCTTTAGCACGGTTTTTATGTTGCGAACGTTCTGCTTGACACTCAACCACGACACCTGTAGGAATGTGGGTGATGCGCACGGCAGAATCTGTTTTGTTAATGTGCTGACCACCTGCACCGCTCGAGCGATAGGTATCGACCCTTAAATCCTCGCTGCGCAGCTCGACGGCTTGCACGGCTTCTGATTCGGGCAGGATGGCAACGGTAGCCGCTGAGGTGTGTACGCGCCCTTGTGCTTCGGTGACAGGAACACGTTGCACCCGATGTGCACCTGACTCAAATTTAAGTTTGGCATAAGCACCATCACCTTCGATGCGAGCAATGATTTCTTTATAACCACCGTGTTCACCATCTTGTTCACTCACAACTTCCACGCGCCAGCCCTGACGCTCGGCATAACGTGAGTACATGCGAAACAAATCACCTGCAAAAATGGCAGCTTCATCACCACCTGTGCCAGCACGTACTTCTAAGTAGATGTTGGCATCATCGTTAGGGTCACGAGGAATCAATAGGGTGCGCAAGTCTTGTTCGAGCGTTTCGAGTTTGGCTTTGAGTGAGGGTAACTCTTCTTGTGCCATCGACTTGAGTTCGCTGTCGCCACTATCAATCCAATCAAAAGCATCTTTTAAGTCTTGTTCGCATTGCAAAAAAGCTTGCCAACTACCCACGAGTGGTGTGAGGTGTGCATGTTCTTTACTCAAAACGCGAAAGCGTTGATTGTCGTTATGAATCGAAGGTTCCGCAAGCAGATGATCGAGTTCTTGTAGGCGTTCGCTCGCTTGTTCTAGGCGTAGGCGGATACTGTCTTTCACGCGCTTTTCTCGGGTATTAGTAGGCTTCTGGCTGTTTGTAGCAGGTTGTCACCACCACCGTTGCCTGCTTCGCGGATGCCAAGGCAAGGGGTGTGCGTCAGTTTATTGGTCAGCTGATGGGCGAGTTTTTTTAGCACCGTCTCACTATCATGCCCAGCATGAAGTTCACGTAATGCGTGTGCTAAGGCTTCATCGCGTAAGTGTTCGGCATGATGACGATAATCACGAATTAAAGGCGCGGCATCGGATAATAAACGCCATTGCTGCATAAAATGATCGGCTTTCAGTTGCACGATGTCTTCTGCCTCGGCAGCAGCTTGGGCGCGACTATTGCGGTTTTCTTCGACAATCCCTGTTAGGTCATCAACCGTGTATAAATAGACATCTTCGAGTTTACCGACTTCAGCTTCGATATCACGCGGGACGGCAATATCGACCATCAGCATCGGTTTGTGTTTGCGTTTTTTAAGGGCACTTTCGACAGCGCCTTTGCCTAAAATCGGTAGGGTACTGGCTGTCGATGAAATAACGATGTCGGCTTCGTGCAGATGATTTGGTATCTCACTCAAATTAATGGCATAGCCACCCACTTCTTGAGCTAATAAACTTGCATTGGCAAGGGTGCGGTTAGCAATAATGATTTGCTTAACCCCTTGTTCTTTCACGTGACGCGCTGCCAGTTCAATCGTTTGACCCGCACCAATGAGCAATACCGTTTGGGCTTTTAAGTCGCCAAAGATTTGCCGCGCCAGCGTCACCGCCGCAAAAGCGACAGAGACAGGATTAGCACCAATGGCAGTCTCAGTTCTGACCTGTTTAGCGGTATTAAAAACATGCTGAAATAAGCGGTCTAACAATCCATTTAGGGTATTTGCCTCACGCGAAAAGGCGTAGGCATCTTTCATTTGCCCAAGAATTTGCGGCTCACCCAACACCAGCGAATTAAGACCACTGGCAACACGATTGATATGCACGATGGCATCGCGATTGGTATGTGTATAAGTGTAGGGTGTGAGCACGTCTGATGGCAGTTTGAAAAACTGATGCAACCAGTCGAGCAAAGCATTCGTGTCTTGATGGCGATGACTGCAATAAAGTTCGGTTCGATTGCAGGTCGATAAAATAGCACAGCCTTGCGCTAAGCCTTCTTCGCGCAGACGTTTAAGTGCCAATACCAGACGGTCAGGCGGAAACGCAACCTGCTCACGGATATGAACAGGGGCAGTTTGATAGTTAATGCCCAAAGCGATTAGGCTTTGGTTATTAGCGGCATTGGGCATAGTTGAGCATGTCTTTTGTTATTTTTTCTTGTTTATTGTGGATGAAATGAAGTATGTTTACACGTTCACGACGTGCTAAGACGTTAATTGTCCAAAAATAAGGCGGGCTTTGCAAGAATTATGGCTAAAACAGGGGCAATAAAACTGCCGATGCAGTTTGGACTGTTGATATTATCAGCGAGTTTGTTGGCGGGATGTGCGCTATCTGAGCCTGTTGCTCAGGCAGAGGTGAGTGTAGAGCCCGAAGTAAATGCGCAAATTTTTAAGGCTTCAAAACCAGAGGTTATGCTACAAAAACAGCACTTGTCTGCTGATCAAGTTTATCGTGTTTTGGCTGCAGAGTCTTTGGTTGTAAAAGGGCAGGTTGCTGCTGCAACTAAAGTTTATTTGGATTTGGTTGAGCGTTATGGTGACGCTGGCTTAGCGCAACGCGCTTACGAGCTTGCTACTCAGTCGGGGAGTAAGTCCTTACTGAGCTTAGCCAGTCAGCTCAATACAGATCATAATCCAGATTTTATCGAATCTTGGCAAGTGCAAGTCGTATTGCAGTTACGGGCGAAAAATGTGTCTGCGGCTTTGGCGGCATGGGAGTCTTTTTATCAGCACAGTCTTGATAATGGCGTGAGTGATAAAGAAATCTTTTTATCGACCGCGACACTGGCGCAAGAAGATATGGATGCTGCAACCCTAATCAGCTTTAGTGAGCAGTTAACAGCAAAGCATCCATCGGTTTATGCGGAATTTTCGCATATCATGCTATTGGCTACTGCGGTTTCTATATCGGTGGCATTTGATCGTTTGGAGGTGGCGAATACGCGTTATCCCGATCAAACAGAGTTAGCACAGCTTACTGCTTCGTTGGCGGTAAAATTGGCAACAGGACGCGGTATTGATTGGTTGCGTGCTTATTGGCAAGCACATCCTAAAGATGCGGTTGTTGGTGAACAATTAGGGCGTGTCTATGTTGCTGTCGGACAATTATCCGCAGCGCAGGCACAGTTTCGTGCGGTATTAGAACAACATCCCAATCTTGCCTCGGCACAAATTTCATTAGCATTGGTTGATTTAGAAGTTAAATCCTTTGCAGAAGCAGAAGTCTTGCTAGCCCCTTTAACACAGGATAAGCGTTATGCTGATATGGCGCGTTATTATTTGGGTCAGGCATTTTATTCTCAAGGTAAAACAGAAGATGCCATGCAGATATGGGCGCAAGTATTGAAGGGCGAGTATCGTCTAGATGCTTTAATTTGGCGTGCGCAAGTATTATCCAAACAAAACAAACTTGATGAGGCACAAGCCTTATTTTCTCACTTTCAAGCGGTGGATGAAGGAGAAGAAACGCGCTTATTGCGTGCCCGTGTGCGTTTGTATTTGTTGCAAAAGCAACCTCAGCAAGCAATATCTTTGCTAGATAAAGCACTTTCTGTACGTCCGAATGAAGGTGAGTTATGGCAAGAGCGTGCCAATATTAAGTTTGAACTGGATGATGGTATTGGTTTTGAACAGGATATGCGTCAGGCAATTGCCCTGTCGCCAAATGATGCCGATATGCTCAATGCATTAGGCTATTATTTGGCTGACAGTAAAAAGAAGCTAGCTGAAGCACGTCACTTGATTGAAAAGGCAGATAGTCTGTCACCGAATAAGTATTACATTAACGATAGTTTGGGTTGGCTCGCCTATCGGGAAGGTAAGTTATCCGAGGCAGAGACTTTGCTCGCTAGGGCATACTCATTAAAGGCAGATGCTGAAATTTTACGTCATTGGATAACCGTGTTGTTCGCACAAGGTAATAAGGCGCGTGCGCAAGAATTGATCTCGCAAGAGGCGAAGCAGTTTGCCGATGATGGCGATTTAACAAAGTTCTTGCGTCAAATGTCACTTAAGCCTTGACCAGATGTGAAAGGAACACTATAATGGCGCGTTCATATTGAATTTTTTTGATTTCCAGGAGTTTGGAAACATGTACGCCGTAATTAAAACTGGTGGCAAGCAGTACCGCGTTAGCGAAGGTGAGTACTTGCGTGTAGAAACGCTTAATGCTGAAGCTGGTAGTGAAGTTTCTTTTGATCAAGTCATGTTGGTCGGTTCGGGTGACAGCGTTAAGGTGGGTACACCTTTGGTTGCTGGCGCTGTTGTTAAAGGTCTTGTTGAAGAGCATGGTCGTGGTGATAAAGTGATTATCATCAAGTTCCGTCGTCGTAAGCACTACCGTAAAAAGCAGGGTCACCGTCAGAACTTCACTCAGATCAGAATCACAAGCATCACTGCTTAATCGATAACAGGAGCGAATACTCATGGCACATAAGAAAGCAGCGGGTTCCTCTCGCAACGGTCGCGACTCAGAGAGTAAGCGACTTGGTGTTAAAATGTACGGCGGCGAAGCAGCCATTGCTGGTAACATTTTAGTTCGTCAACGTGGTACTAAATTCCACGCTGGTGAAAACGTTGGTCTTGGCGTTGATCACACTTTGTTTGCTAAGGCAGACGGTGCGGTTAAATTTGCTCGCAAGGGTCCAAATCAACGTATGTACGTGTCGGTTATTACAGCAGCCTAATCAGTCGCTTTGTATAACTGCTTAAAAACGCCTCGCACCTTATGGTTGCGGGGCGTTTTTGTTTGTCTATTCAAAATATCTATCTAGCCTCGGCTCATTAGTCCTTTTTACGTTTAGTAATAAGCAATCTTGTTGTATTTAATTGTTCTGTGTGCCAGAGTAGGAATCATTTTTTCTAGCCGTAGCTGGCAACCTTGAGGTTTAGCTTGGGGGTGATATTGATTGTTATAAAGCAAAATTAGTACGCATAAGTATAAAATATGCAAAATACAGATTGACCTTATGTGGTCTTATGATTTAGTCTTAAGTCGCAGTTGATTGTTTTAAGTGCTGGATATGAAGTTTTAATGAATTTTAGATGCCTTTAGGATCCTCACTTATTGTTATATCAACTGCCTACCTAATATCAGTCATTAATAAAAATAAAAAGGGTGTCATGATGAGCATTGCACAGCGTTTGAACCTGTTACTCATTGCAAGTTTGCTGTTAATTTCAGCATTAATCGGCTTGAGTTTTTACACACAGCATAAAATAGATATACTCAATCAGCAGGCACTGCAAATTGCACAGATCGCACAGTTGGCAAGCGATATGCGTTTGGACGAAAAAAGCTTTTTTATGCAAAATAGCCTGCCATTGGTAGAAGCACATCAACAAAAAGCAGTAGCATTAACTGCTGCTATTAATACATTGGAGCTTGATGTTGTTGGTGAGGTTAGTATGCTCACGACAGCCTTGAGTCAGTATCAATCGGCTTTTGCACAAGCAGTGGCGCAGAAAAAACGTATTGGTTTAACACCCGAAACAGAGCTATATGGCTACTTGCGTAGTATGGTGCATAACGTAGAAAGTACATTAAAAATTCTGAATCAAACACGTCTAACAGCTGATATGTTGATGTTGCGCCGTCATGAGAAAGATTTTATGTTGCGTCGTGATATGAAATATGTTGATAGCTATCAAAAAGACTTCAAAGTTTTTATCGAAAATATGCAAAAGTCACCTTTGGAAGATGATATCGTGGATCGTATGCTCAAACTCGCACAAAGTTACCGTGAAGGTTTTTTATCCTTAGTTGAGGGCGAAAAGGCATTAGGCGTTAAGGGTATTTCTGGTTTGCATGATGCAATGGAGCAGAGTGCGAGCGAGATGGATAAGGTGCTACTTGAATTCGCACAGCGTGCAATGGCAAAAAAACAGGAAATTGAAGCACAGAATGCGCAAATTTATCTTGTTTTGCTAACAATGATTGTTTTACTTTTAGTCTTTCTGATTTGGCATACGCGCCGTCGAATCACACAGCCATTGGCATTATTTTCTGCGCAGGTGGATGATATTGCGCGTCAGGGAAAATTGACAGAACGCTTACCAGAAAAGGGTATTGCAATTGAATTAGCAACGATGGCACATAGTTTTAATCGTCTGATTATTGCTTCTGATACCGCTTTATCTCAATTGCAAAGTATTTTAAGTAATCTTGCACAAGGCAATGTCAGCTATACCCTAACAGAAGAACAAGAAATGCCTGGTGATTTTGGCTCGGCATTACGCTTGGCTTGTCAGAGTAAGACTCAGGTTGCGATGGTATTAGGACAACTCAAAGAAGTAACAGATCATTTAGCTGCAGGAGATTTTAGTCTTGTGGTTAACCATGAACAGGTGCAAGGTGAATTTAAGACAATTTTGAGCAATTTCTCGTTTGCAATTGATCAGGTCAATCACGTTTTGACTGATGTAGATCGGGTGATGAATGGTTTAAGTCAGGGCGATTTACAGGGGCGTGTTCATGCACAGGCTCAAGGTAGTTTAGCGCAAATGAAAGAGCACATGAACACAACGTTACAGACTTTGTCTGAAGTGATTGATGGTGTTGTTGCGGCATTGATTGCACAATCGCACGGCGATTTAACCGTGAGTATTCAAAAAGACTATCCAGGTAGTTTGCTGCATTTGAAAGAGGCGATCAATGATACCAATGTTAAACTGACTAATATGGTGCAGAAAACCATTCACTCTGCTTCGATTACCAATGATACTGCAGCACAGGTGGCACAAGGATCGCAGGACTTGTCTTTCCGTGTCCAGCAGCAAGTAACAGCACTTGAGTCATTAAGCGCAACGATGAATGAAATGAGTATCAGTATTAAAACAAATAGCGATGCGTCGCACAGTATGCATCAACTTGTCAGCACGGTTCAAGCGCAAACGGTAGCGGGTGTAGCGGTGATGAAAAATACGATTGATGCTATGCATTCCATTCGAGAGGCTAGTAATGAAATTAATCAAATCGTCTCTTTAATTGATACGATCGCCTTTCAGACAAATCTATTGGCACTCAATGCAGCGGTCGAAGCTGCGCGTGCAGGCGAGCATGGACGTGGCTTTGCTGTGGTGGCCAGTGAAGTACGTGCTTTAGCAGGAAAATCGGCAGAAGCTGCGAAAGAAATTCGTACGCTTATCACCAACAGTGTACAGCGCATCGAATTAGGCACGCAATTGACCGATCAGTCGGGTGATAATCTGGTGAGTATTCAAGATGCGATTAGCCAAGTCGTTATCATGGTAGATGCGATCACTTGTGCTTCGAGTGAGCAGCATGCAGGCGTTTCTCAATTACATGAATCTATTGTTAATATCGATAGAGCAACACAGGAAAATGCAGCATTAGTAGAAGAAACGGCTGCCGCTGCACAGTCTTTGGCAGATGAATCTGAAGCATTACGGATACAAATGGGCTTTTTTAACGTGAATACAGGTAAAAGCTTAATGCTATAATGGCGCGTTAAGAAAACGTAAATAGACAAAATTTTGTCTG
>DYST01000047.1:0-1839 GCA_020726325.1 Thiomicrospira cyclica
CCAAATAAAATAACCGCGCTCAACAGTATGATTTCACTGATTTCAACCCATGCACCAAGCGTATCACCCGTAATGCCATTGAGCCTTTGACACAAAGCGCGTCGATAAATCATTAAAAAGATCAAACTACTTAAAAATGCCCATATCACTGTATTGTCGGTTAAAAAAAGTAGCAAAATCACGATGAACCAAAAAACACCCCATGCTGTTTTTTTTGGTAAGTGTTGTTGCATCTCGTAGCCCATACCCGTTTTCTTAGCGTAGGGCGTTGTCAGTAGCAATAAAATAAGTTGGCTACGTGCAATGAGGGGTAGCCATAATAATACCTCGCTGTGTTGAGCAATAATGAGACTATAAATCGCTGTAAATTTAAGCAGTAGCAATAAAATGAGTGCTGTTACTGCCATTGGGCCACTGGTAGGGTCTTTCATAATGGCGAGTGTTTTTTCTTTATCGCCCATACCACCAACCCAAGCATCGATGGTATCGGCAAAACCATCGAGGTGTAGCGCACCTGTTAGGATAACCCATAAACTGGTTAATAGTGCAGCGGCAAATAAAGGATGTATCGCTTCTAATAAATGAGCACTCAGTGTCAATAAAATGCCCAAAATAAAGCCGACAATTGGAAAAAAAAGAACCGATTGTCCCCATTGCAGGGCGCAATAAGTTAAGTGTTTTGGTGTTGGGATGCGCGTTAAAAATTGCAGTGCGAGCCAAAAAGCATTAAATGATAGCTGGGGTGACATAATGCGTATCTCGATGAAAGTTGTGTAGGCTGGCGTTTGCGACAGGGTAAGTTAGCCAGTCTTGCGGCGTTGCTTGTTCTGCTAAAAGACGTAAGGCACGAATGACACCAGCGTGAGTGACAATCAATAGCCGTGGATAGCTTTGATGCCAAATTTTGACTTGTGTTATGCCTTGTTCTAAGCGATGGCTAAATTCAGCGAAGCTTTCCGCATTTGGTGGCGTGAAGTGATTGGGATTTGACCAAAAGGCTTCTAGCTCGTGAGGTTTGTTTTGCCATAGCTGTTCAATACTGATGCTTTCCCAATCACCAAAGTGATACTCTTGCCAAGCGGGCAAAGAGAGTAGGGGGCATTGGCGTTGTTCAGCGAGTTGTTGCGCAAAGTCATGACAGCGTATTAACGGTGAGGTTGCTATGGCATCAAACTCTAAGTTGTTGCAAGCATAATGCATTGACGCTAAGCCATTCGTTGTGAGTTGGCTATTGGTGCTGCCATAAAAGCCATCGTTATGCTCCGTTTTACCGTGACGCAATAAGGTAATCATGCAGCCGCCAATAGGGCATAAATCGCACCCGTGCCGCCATCGGCTGGTAAGGCAGAGCTAAAAGCTAAAATACGCGGCTGGTTACGCAGCCACCAGTTAACAAAGTTCTTCAGTACAGGATTTTCAGTGGTGCTGCCTAAACCCTTACCATGAATAATTAAGGCGTAGCGCACTGTTTTATGACGACAACGCAATAACCATTGTGTTAACCGCTCTTGTGCTTGTGCTTCTGTTAGACCATGCAAATCGATGACGCAAGGCGTCGAAAAATCGCCACGACGTAAGCGTGTTAATTGCTTTGCGGTTACTGTTCCCTGCTGAAATGACAAATTACAGTGAGCGCGAACGCTATCAGCACTGGTAAGTTGCTCCCAAGGTGCAAGGTTAGTATCCTGTGCCATCATTTTTTTATGACTGGCAGTGCGTCTGATCGCTACTTTTGTTGGACGAATATCGGCACGATTGAATCCTACCAAGCGTTTAACACCTTGCATGGCTTGTATAAAGTCAGTGTCCGCCGTATCTATTATTTGTTGTGTCATGCTG
>DYST01000047.1:1939-15801 GCA_020726325.1 Thiomicrospira cyclica
GAAAAAGCACTCAAGTATATCCAAAATAATCCGCATCCTGATTTGATCTTGCTCGATATTATGATGCCGGGATTATCGGGTTATGATGTTATTCAAGTGCTAAAACGCGACCCTACTACTAAAGATATTCCTGTTATTTTTCTGACTGCGATGTCGTCTATGGAAGATGAAAAGCTCGGTTTAGAAATGGGAGCGGCTGATTATGTAACGAAACCAATTTCCTTACCAATTGTTTTGGCAAGGGTTAAAACGCAATTAGAAAACAAAGCTGCAGCCGACTTCATTCGTAATCAAAACGCCTACCTAGAGGCTGAAGTTGCGAAACGTACCCTTGAGTTATCTGCCATTCAAGATGTAACCGTTTTGGCTATGGCTTCATTAGCAGAAACCCGTGATTCTGATACAGGCAATCACATTCGCCGCACACAACATTATGTTAAGTTGTTGGCTGAAAAACTCCAAACTCACCCCCGATTTTCCCATTTTTTGTCTGAGCAAACCATCAAGATGCTATTCAAGTCAGCCCCCTTACATGATATTGGTAAGGTCGGCATTCCTGATCGTATTTTACTCAAACCAGGTAAATTTACGCCCGAAGAATTTGAAATTATGAAAACACACACCACACTAGGACGAGATGCCATTCAACATGCTGAAGATCAACTTAGCATTCAGGTTGGCTTTTTGTCTTTAGCAAAAGAAATCGCACTCTATCATCAAGAAAAATGGGATGGTAGTGGTTATCCGACGGGTATTCGAGGCGATGATATTCCCATTTCTGCACGCCTGATGGCTGTGGCTGATGTTTATGATGCCCTAATTAGCCGACGCGTTTACAAAGAAGCGATGTCGCACGAAAAAGCAGTATCCATTATCAGAGAGGGCAGTGGCTCGCATTTTGATGCCGATATTGTCGATGCCTTTTTAGCGGTGCAAGATGCTTTTCAAGCAGTTGCGGCACATTTCGCCGATAGTGATGCTGATATGGCTAAAAAAGCGCGTGAATTAGAGGCGTTAACAGGCTGATTATTGTATATGGCATTAGTATTGCTATTGCATATAGGATTGGTTGTCCGTATTGAAGGGGGTTGGGGTGAAATTATCAGATATTAGAATTGTCGGAAAGCTGTCTGGGATGTTGCTCATCTCGATAGTGGGTATCATTTTGATTACCCTTGTGGCACAACAACAGTTGCGTCAGATCTACCAAAGTGCGAGTTATGAGCATACGCATACTGTGCCGAGTGCGCTTGCAATGGTTGATGTGTTGAAGCATTTTTATGGTATTCGTGTCGATGTTCGTAATTACCTGTTTGAGTCAGATCACAGTAAAGCACTCATTATGGATCAGGCGATTCAAGAAAAGCTCAGATTAATAGAAAAGACATTGCAACATTATGAAGATAACTTAGTTTCTAACGATGAAGATAAACGCTTATTGCAAGAAGAACGTCTCATATTTAAGGAATATATCACTAGCATTGCACTTTTACTTGAATTATCACGTCAGTCTAGAGATGCAGAAGCACTTAAACAACTCAAAGAAACTGTACTCATTGCGCAAAAATTTAATGATGCTTTGAGCTTTCATATGACCATCAATCGGCAGTTATCCGAGCAGAAGGCGGCTGAGTCACTTTCCAGTATTGATGATGCAATTTGGTTGTTAATCTTGATTGCATTAATCGTATTGCTGTTAACCGTCGTTATCGGTTGGGTTGTTGCCAATCGTGAATTGGTGTATCCCGTGCGTATGATTGTGAATGACTTATTGCAGTTATCCAATGGGAAGTTAGATATTGATGTTGGTGGAACGGAGCGCAAAGATGAAATTGGCGATATTGCCCGTGCAACCAAAGTGTTGCAAAGCGTCTACATTAAAACAGAAGAGGCGCGTTGGGTAAAAGAGCGCGTCAGTGACATTGAGCAGTCTGTGCAAAATGCATTGAGTTTTGCTGAATTTGCGAACACCATTTCTGCTCAACTCGCGCCCATGATGAATTTTGTATATGGTGCATTTTATATTGCCGATAATGATAAAAAGCAATTAGCGTGTGTTGGTGGTTATGGTTGTAATAGCAGCGATAATATCATGTATTTTGCATTTGGTTCTGGTTTGGTCGGTCAGGTTGCTTTAGATCAAAGAGCTGTTTCTTTTCAATTAACAGATCAGCAAAGTATTGGTATTAGCACTGGATTAGGCAAAATGCCGTTAAATTTTATTATGATTACGCCCGTATTAAATCAAAATAAGGTAGTCGCTGTCTTTGAAATTGGTGCATTGCAGCCTTTTGATGATCAAAAAATTGCTTTTTTAAATAGTATTTTAGATAATCTTGCCGAGAAAATTCAGATTCTTGCTGGCAATATTGCAACGCGTGAATTATTAGATAAAACAAAAGTACAAGCTGAAGCACTCGCTGCTTCAGAAACGCAGTTACTTGCACGTCATGATGAGTTAGAAGAAAATAACAAAAAACTGGCAGACCAAGCACGCTATTTAGAAGAGCAAGCGGATGAACTTGAAGTTCAAAAATCAGCATTATTAGCACATCGTGAAGAGCTGGAGTTAAGTCAAAGCATTCTGGCGCAAACAGAAGAACGGACGCGACTGCTTTTAGGGGCAGTTGGTGATGGCATTATCGGCATGGATATAGATGGCATGATTACTTTTGTCAATCCTGTCGTCTCTGTTTTATTAGGTTATGCAGAAGATGAACTGCTGGGACAGGCATTTCATGCCTTGGCGCATTATGCCTATCCCGATGGGACAGTATTTCCTATTTTAGAATGCTCCATGCATTTAACCAGTCGCGATGGCATGACACGCACAGTAGACAATGAAGTCTTATGGCGCAAGGATGGAACCGCTATTCCCGTAGAATACTCAACAACCCCCATTTACAAAGATGACAAAATTACTGGTAAGGTAACGGTATTCCGTGATATTACCGAGCGTAAAGCAGCCGATGATGCCATTAGACTCGCGAAAGAAGTTGCAGAGGAGGCAACGAAAGCAAAAAGTGATTTCCTCGCTAATATGAGTCATGAAATTCGTACCCCAATGAATGCCATTATTGGTATGTCACATTTAGCATTGCAAACTGATTTAACGACTAAGCAACGCAATTATATTGAAAAGGTCGATTCGGCTTCTAAAAACCTCTTAGGTATTATCAATGACATTTTGGACTTCTCGAAGATTGAAGCGGGCAAAATGTCGATGGAAAAAGTCGATTTTTATCTTGAAGACGTGATGGAGCATTTGGCTGATTTATCAGTGATTAAGGCACAAGATAAAGGGCTTGAATTATTGTTTGATATCGACACAGATGTGCCAACAGCACTGATTGGCGATCCATTGCGTTTAGGTCAAGTCATTATTAACTTGGTTAACAATGCGATTAAGTTCACCGAAAAAGGCGAAATTACCTTTGGTGTTCATAAACTAGCCGATGAAGCAGACGGTTTGCGTTTACGTTTCGATGTGCGCGATACAGGGATTGGTCTTACTGAAGCACAGCGCAATAAACTGTTCAGTGCCTTTTCGCAGGCGGATACTTCAACATCACGTAAGTATGGTGGTACAGGTCTGGGGTTAACCATCAGTAAAAAACTGGTCGAATTAATGGATGGCGAAATTTGGGTTGAGAGTGAGGCTGGTAAAGGTAGTACCTTTAGCTTTACGGGTAAGTTCGGTGTACAAAGCGAACAACGCTCTTTATCCGTATCTGAAGCTGATGTGAAAGGATTGCGTATTCTGGTGGTCGATGACAATGCCAGTGCACGTGAAATTTTACAAAATATACTGAAATCGCTAAAGTTTGATGTAACCGCTGTCAGTAGCGGTGCGCAAGCGATTGGTGAATTAGAACAAGCACAACTTGAATATCGTCCTTACGGTTTGGTCCTAATGGATTGGATGATGCCGGGTATGGATGGTGTCGAAACCATTAAACGTATTCGTGCCGATAAAAAACTTTCACAAACACCAACCTTTATTATGGTCACTGCCTATAGTCGTGATGAATTGATGCAACAAGCCGATAATTTGCATATTGATGGTGTATTGGTTAAACCAGTCAGTCCCTCAACATTATTAGATAGCATCCTAAATTCACTGGGTAAAGAAGTAGCCATGGCTACCCGTAGGCACGAAAAAGAATCGAATTACCAAATTGCGGCTCAGAAGCTTAAAGGAATGCACCTGTTATTGGTTGAGGATAATTTAGTCAATCAAGAATTGGCATTAGAAATTTTGCAAGAAGCAGGGATGAAAGTTGATGTTGCCAATAATGGGTTAGAGGCAGTCGAAAAAGTAAAACGATTCAACTATGATGGCGTTCTGATGGATTGCCAAATGCCCATTATGGATGGTTTTGAAGCCACACGCACCATCAGAAAAGAGGCACGATTCGCAACCCTTCCCATTTTGGCAATGACCGCGAATGCGATGGCAGGCGATAAAGAAAAATGTGTTGAATCGGGTATGAATGACCATATTGCGAAACCGATTGATGTGGCTAAACTTTTCTTGACGATGGCAGAGTGGATTAAAAAAGATACATCAGATGTAGATACGACAGCGATACAGCTGCAATCAAACTCGATTGAACACAACAGTGATATTCCTTTCATACAGGGGCTTGATCTTGAAACGGCTTTAATGCGCATGGGTGGTAGCAGTAAAATGCTTAACAAGATGATTAATCGTTTTGTTGAAACACAAAGTGATGTGATGCAGCGTATTCACCAAGCCATCGGTGATCATGACACGGATACGGCAACACGAGAGGCGCATACGGTAAAAGGATTGGCTGGTAATATCGGTGCAACCGCATTAGCGGAACATGCTGCTTTGGTTGAAGGTATGCTGCATCGTCATGAAACAGAAGGCTTTACAAATGCATTAAATACCCTCGAAACTGCACTGACCGTACAAATTGAAGCAATCAAAATAGCAACAAGCGGCATGCACATAACAGAACAAACCCCTGTTAATACGAATGCTCAATCTAAAGATGCTATCGACAAGGTAGCACTTGCTGCAAACATACGTCAGCTGGCGGAATTACTCTCCGATTTAGATTCGAGTGCGATTGATTGCTTAGATCGTGTTTTGCCAGACTTAACAGCTTTAGGACATAGTCAGGCAAGTAACAAACTCTCAAAGCAAGTGGGGGAGTTTGATTTTGATGATGGTTTAGAAACTTTGCGGGAAATAGCGAAAATAGTGGATATTGCGCTATGAAGCACTTGTCTGTCATGATTCGGCGGTTTTTATTTCTGTTAACAATCGCTTAGCCTGCCACTAAAGTGCTTGCTACTCATGCAAGGGTAGACTTATGGTAATGGTCGTTTCATTTTTTTCGTCAGAAGTCATCATACTAATGGTACCGTGTTGGACTTCGGTCAACAATTTAGCAGAGTAAGTACCAATTCCTGTGCCGCCTTTTTTCTCTGCAGTCGAAAACTTGTCAAAAAAGCGATCTCTGATCGAGAGCGGAACAACGCCAGTATTGGTGATGCTAACCGAACCAAATTGTTGATCGGCTTCTGTCTGATAGGCAATAGCCATATCGCTATTTTCTGGAGCAGACTCGATTGCATTTTTGATAACATTACCAAAAAGCGAATAACACAGAATTTCATCTCCGATGACCGTGAAGCTTGTGGTGGGTGCATTATTCGTTTGTTCTGTCGTTTTTGCACGGATCACTTTGCCTGATATGCGAAGCTTTTTAGATTTAATATCAGCACTCTTATCTTTCATTGTACGGCGCACAATATGAATCAAGTCGATAGGCGTTGGCTGTAACTGATAGGTTCCTTGTTCTATTTTAGCCATATCAAGTGATAGGTTAATCATGTTTAACACCAATCGAGCCGAGCCTTCAATTGTTGAGAGCATATCACGTTGGTCTGCTGTCAGGCTTTTATCAGATAACATCAAATCCGTAAAATTAATAATACCGCCAATGGGGTTTTTTAAGTCATGGCGTGTGATCTGTTGAACCTCTTCATGAAGGCGCATATTTTCTTGGCTCATGTCATGTTGCTGTTTGAGCGATTCAAAGGCTTTGGCTTGTATGACATGGGTTTTAACACGTGCTTTTAGGACAACGGGATTGGCAGGTTTGGTGACATAATCAACCGCCCCCAACTCAAATCCATGAACGATGGTTTGTTGGTCATCAACAGCAGTTAAAAAAATAATCGGGATATGGGAAAGGATAGGAATGGATTTAATGCGCTTGCATACTTCAAAGCCATCCATTTCTGGCATCATAATGTCTAATAAAATTAAGCTCGGTAACATTTTATTTTTATTGATCATATTGTTCAAAATTTTTAGCGCTGCTGCCCCACTCGTGGTCGCCAAAACTTTATAGTCTTGCTGTAGGTATCCCACTAACACATGAATGTTATCGGGCACATCATCAACAACCAATAATGTTGCTTGTTTTGTATTTTCAACGTTTGTGCTTTCAGAAAGCGTTAAAGCGGCTGGTGTTTCTATTTCATCCTGACTTTGGCAGCACTCTATCGCGCCAGCTTGGTAGCCTTTCATACTCGGCATACGCTCAAATAGCGCACTGCTCATTGGTGGCTCTTCTTTCGTACTATCCGTGTGATGCGCACTCTTATCAATACCAACTACCTTGCCCTTTTCTAAGTTGGCAATAATGCGATTAAATCGTGTCTGTAGCTCACCTAGTGTAAAGGGCTTAATCAGAAAGTCAGAAGCACCAGCTGCTAATGCTTCTTCGACTTGACTGCGTTGAATCTCACCCGAAACCAATAGTACGGGCAAGTGATGGAATTGTTCGTGCGCTCTAATGGCTTTGAGCAAATCAATACCCAGCATGACAGGCATATTTAAGTCAGTGATTACAATTTTAATACTTGGATTTGCCGTCAATACACGCATGGCTTCTTGACCATTTTCAGCTTGATAAACGCGTTTGTAGCCAAGTTGATTAAGATTTCTTGTGATAATTTTACACATAGAATCAAAGTCATCGACAACAAGTATGGCAGAATTTTTATCAATTTGAACGCTCATAAAATCCCTTTTTAAGTCGATGGTTGGTATAGGTGCTTATTTTTAGCTGAGTTCTCTCATTACGCCAAACGTTATCTTAAGTCTATCGAGTATAATACGGCTCATTCATTATTTACTTTAGGATTATATTCGTGCATATTTTATTATCAAACGACGATGGCTATTTAGCACCTGGTTTGCGCACATTATATCAGAGTCTAAAAGCGCGTCCTGAAGTCGCTAAAGTAACGGTTGTTGCACCAGAGCGTAACCGTTCGGCAGCGTCCAATTCTTTGACCTTGCAAAACCCACTACGTGTTTATAAAGATCAAGTTGAAGATGATATTTTCTTTGTTACAGGGACACCGACTGATTGTGTCCACCTTGCATTAACGGGCTTAATTGAAACACCTGTTGATTTGGTGATTTCTGGCATTAATGAAGGGGCAAATATGGGCGATGATGTCATCTATTCGGGCACAGTAGCAGCAGCAATGGAAGGTCGTTTTATGGGCTATCCCGCAATTTCTGTTTCCTTAAATGGCGATCAGCATTACGACACAGCGGCTCAGGTTATTTTAGACTTATTGGTGCGCTTAAATAAGTCTCCTTTACCCAAAGATACCCTGCTTAACGTCAATGTCCCCGACTTACCCTACGATCAAATTACAGGGCGTGAAGTGACGCGTCTGGGAACACGCCATAAAGCCGAACCGATGGTCAAAACCAAAGATCCTCGCGGCAAAACGATTTATTGGGTTGGTCCAGCGGGAGCAGGGGCTGATGCAGGTGAGGGTACGGATTTTTATGCGGTATCACAAAATAGAATCGCTATGACACCAATATCGGTCGATTTAACCCATTATGCGCAACGTGCTGAGATTCAATCGTGGCTAGCATCAACGCATTAATGCGTGCTAAGGCGGTTTATCCCAATGCCGCCTTTGAGCGTCTGCAAGGGATCGGATTAACCTCGCAGCGCATGCGTGACCGTATGGTTGCACGGCAAATCGAGGCACAGCTTGAGGATGTGCGTGTGATTAGTGCCATGCGAGCAACACCGCGTCATTGCTTTGTCGATGAGGCACTGGCATCACGTGCCTACGAAGATACCGCACTCCCTATTGGTTTTGGGCAAACCATTTCTCAACCTGCTGTTGTTGCCACAATGACACAAGCCCTATTGCGTGATTTGAATCCTAAAAAAGTGCTTGAAATTGGTACTGGTTCTGGTTATCAAACCGCAATTTTAGCGCAGCTTGTGCCGCAGTTATGGACAACGGAGCGCATTTGCGAATTGCAACAGCGAGCCAAATTAATGCTAACTGAACTCGGTTTGACTCATGTGCATTATCGTTGCGAACCCAACGAACTCGGTTGGGCGGCAGCGGGCAAATTCGATGCCATTTTATCGGCAGCTGCTCCTGAAGAAATTCCTGCTTCTTTAGTCGATCAATTGGCAATGGGTGGCAGATTAATCATGCCTATCGGTGATGGTACAACTCAAAAGTTGATTGTGTTGAATAAAACGTCACGCGGTTTGGTTAAGCATTCTTTAGGTGATGTGCTTTTTGTGCCCTTAATCGAAGATGCTTGTGTGTGAGCTGAACGAACTTAATTAAGTGCTAAACGCTCGCTGATTGTTTGCGCTCGCGCTGATTTATCGGTATCCTTGCGCTTCTTAAATAAGCATCACAATAAGTTGACAGCAATAATGACTGAAAATAACCCTAAGCAACAACCAACAACTGGCGTTCAGTACCTAGAAGTATCGGAAGACGATGTTGGACAACGACTTGATAATTACCTGTTAGCACGCTTGAAAGGTGTGCCGCGCACGCACGTTTATAAACTCATTCGTAAAGATGAAGTTAGAGTCAATAAAAAACGTGCCTCCGCTGACCAGCGTGTGCAAGCGGGCGATATCATTCGTGTTGCTCCTGTGCATATGGCAGAGCGTCCTGTGCAAGCCCCAGTCTCTGATCGTATGGGCTCTGTACTGGAAGATGCAGTTTTATATGAAGATGATGCACTGCTCGTATTAAATAAGCCAGCGGGTTGGGCGGTTCATGGTGGTAGTGGTGTTAATCTAGGCTTGATTGAGGCGGTTCGCCAATGGCGTGATCATGCTGGGCGTTGGGAGTTAGCGCACCGATTAGATAGAGATACCTCTGGTTGCTTGATTATTGCTAAAAAGCCCTCTGTCTTAAAAGCCTTGCAAGCGGATTGGGAAAACTTTCAAAAAACCTATCTCGCTTTGGTTGATGGAAGATGGGCAGCAAAGGATAAATTTGTTGATGCGCCGCTGCAAAAAAATATTTTGCAATCGGGTGAGCGTTTGGTCAAGGTTTCTACGGATGGCAAACCCGCATTGAGTGAGTTTGCTATTATTCAGCAATGGGACAAGGCTAGCTTAGTACGCGTTAAACTACATACAGGGCGCACGCATCAAATTCGTGTTCATGCACAGTGGAAAAAACATCCGCTGTTGGGTGATGATCGTTATGCTTCGGACAACAGCAAAGAAGTGAGTAAGCAACTTGGCGTTAAACGCTTAATGTTGCATGCAACGCAACTCGTTTTTAAGCACCCTGTATCTGGTCAGACTCTAACGGTAGAGGCAGATATGCCAACCGATATCCAAACAATTGTGAACAAGCTAGGACGTTAATATGAAACCTTATAAAGTCATTATTTTTGATTGGGATGGTACGTTAATGGATTCAGACAAGCGTATTGTTGCTTGTCTGAAAGAGGCGGCACTACGCGCCGACTTGCCTCTGCTGAGCGATGCTGACTATAAAAACATTATTGGCTTGAGCTTACCGATTGCCCTAACAACCCTTTACCCGCAAGCAAGCGAATGGCAGCATAAGGTATTAGATGCCGTCTATCGTTGGCAATTTATGGAAGCGAATACTACCCCAATGTTACCTTTTGTCGGCATGTTGGATTTGCTAGCAACCCTTAAAGCACAGGGTTATCTCTTAGCCATTGCAACGGGAAAGAGTAGACCTGGACTGAATTCAGTCTTGACTGAAACAGGGGTAACGGATGATTTTGTGCTGACAAAAAGTGGGGAAGAAACGGCTTGTAAACCAGATCCCTTGATGTTGCAACAAATCATCGATGAGTTAGGACTAACCTTAGCTGATGCCTTGATGGTCGGTGATTCTATTTATGATTTAGAAATGGCACAGCGCATTGGTATGGATGCTGTTGCTATGACACATGGCGTACATAACGAACAGCAATTAGCAGTATTTAAGCCCATCGCTTTTTGTGATGATTTAATGCAATTAAAAGATTGGTTAGCGGTTGCTTTTTGATTCGTATAGTATCGTTGTGGTTTAGTGTCCCGCTAGTGTCCCTTTACAGGATTTTAGCAGTATATTGATGATTGTTTGATGTGTAAGTGCTTGACCTGCCATTGCCTGACACTGCCAGCGTTTCTGGTGTTGTCGATCATCTCGACCTTGACGCTCAAGCACTAGAATTATCGTGTCAATCGGTGACAAAATTTATGTTTTGAACAGTGACAAGCAGTGACAAACAGCTATGTCATTTTTTAATGAATTGATTTTAATGCAATTACTTTTCTTGATGATCTAGCGTTTGTCACTCTGTTGACAAATTTTGTCACCGCAGTGACAAGCAGTGACAAATCGTTAAGCGGCAACAAAAAATAGGGGTTTATATAGTAACAAGGGTAACAAAAAAAATCAACTTTGTAGACTAACAAGGCTAACAAGATTAATTAGTCCTTTGTTTTTAATCTGTTTATTTTGTTAGTCTGCTGGTCTTTGTTAGCCATTCTGTTACTCATTCTGTTACCGTAGTAACAAGGTTTGTTACCTTCTGTTGCCACGGTAACAAGAGCCATATTAAAAATTGGGGTCGTTTCAAATAATCCCTTTCAACAAGTTGTTGGCAACACTTGTGATATTGCTACCCTCGTTACTGTCGCCTATTGCTGCGGGCGGTTGTGACACTGGCATCATGGCTTGTCCTTGTTGTGTTAGGGATAAGTTTGCATTGCCCTTGACCACCATCAGCCCGATAGTCGCTAATACCCGTAGCCGCTCGGCACGGTCACGGGTAGATTCTAGGCTTTCAAGTTCTTTTAGGAGTTCAGGATTTGCCTCACTCACATTGACTAATGTACGAATCAAAAACAGCTCCTTTATTCATTGTTCACCACGGCATTTGCCATGATTAAAAAGCCGCGTGCGTTACTGCACACTGGCTCTGCTGGTAAGTTAACTGAAACTCGATTAAAAACGGACTTAACGGCTTGCTCAAAGAATTGCGCACCACCACCGATCAATAGAACTTCGTCAGGTTCTCCGTATTCGTTGCGGATTGATTTTTGCATCGAATCTAAAACGCTTGGAACGACCATTTTAACGGCATCGTGTAAAAAATTACCAAAATCAATCTGCTTTCCTAACACTTTAATGCTGTTTTTACCTGTACGAAAGGCATTTTCAAGCACTTCGACCGATACTTTTGCACCATGCGCCTGCGCAATTGAAATGGCACATTGTTCTAAAACAACCGAGCTTGCGCTAAGGCTCGTGCCTGAGCTTTGTTTTTGCAGATTACCATCATTGATAACTACCCAATCGACACTGAAAAAACCAGGATCGATGACTAAAATGCGGCTGTCCTCAACATCGACCTTGTTCGTTCTCACGTAATCCAAAAAACCACCAATCGGTTGTGGGACAACCAGCGTCTTTTTAACCGCAACAGAACGCGCGGTGGTTACTTGGTGAACGCCCGTCATCATCTTTTCGACTGCTGTTTTACGTTCGCTGTCGTTGAATTGTGACACAGGCAGACCTGTTACCAACATATCAATATCATCAGCTTCGGCTAACAATAAAGAAGCGTGAAAAAGGGCTTTATATGCATTGCTCTTCGCATAATCTGCGTGTAAAGTGTTGACTGGGTGTAAATAGATAAAAACAATGAATTTTTATATCTATTGTGGTATTAAAATCAGTTGCAAAATAAAAAGAGCGGTACTATTATGAGTCGTACCTTAGAGAGGCTATTATGGGCAAGCAAGATAAGCTATTAGACAAATTAAGACAGTGCGGCAATACCTTTGAATGGTCGGACACGGTAACGCTGTTGGTGCGGTTAGGTTACACGCAAACAGAAATGGCAGGTTCTCGCGTAAGGTTCACGCACGAAACACTACGCATGATTTTGATTCACAAACCACACCCACAAAACTACATTAAAGATGGCGCATTAAAGGCTGTTAAAACATCATTAATAAAGGACGAAATACTATGACTTACTTAAATTACAAAGGCTACCTAGGCACGATAGAGCCGCAATTAAGCGACGATACGCTATTTGGTAAGCTGGCATTTATTCGTGATACGGTAACCTACGAAGCCGAAACCTTGGGTCAACTTAAAAAAGAGTTCGAGACATCGGTTGATTTATATTTGCAGTCGTGCGAAGAATTGGGGCGTGTGCCAGATTGCCCATTCAAAGGCACGTTTAACGTGCGTATCACACCAGAGCTACACCGAAAAGCGGTTGCCGCTGCTGGTGATATGAGTCTTAATGCGTTCGTGTCTCAGGCGATTGCAGAAAAGGTGCAACGAACAATGGCTGGTTAAAATGAACCCAGACCATTGCCCTAGAACACTATTCCTAGAAGTATTGTCTTTTCTTGTGCGTTTGTTATACTGGCATCACGGTTATCGACTGAGGGGGATACTGGTTGTTCAGACACCGACCCTATCCCGTCCCCTTTTTCTAGCTTTTCTTGTACAAAGCTAATTTCTAGGTCGATTAACTGCCCATCAGTGTCAACATGATTGATGGGATTATCTACCTTATCCATTGCCGCCATACTGTGAATTTTATCTGTTGTTCGGCTTTTGGTACTTTTTGCACAGCAATCTTAATGCTAATACTGTATTGATGATTTTGCTGCGCTGTATCTCTGTATTAGATACCTTGTCTGCAAACTCAGTTACCAGTGATATTGTGTCGTTAGATGGTTGTTCAGGTTCGTCACTTTCATCATCCAAATACTAAGATTCTTCGCCAGAGATGAACATATTGACATATATTTTTGTCGATGATAAACTCGAACCAAGTTGGTAACTCACTAAGCTATCTTGGTAGCCGTTGGAAGCAGTTGCAGAATCAAGCTCGTTTTTATTCGGGCTTTTTTCTTTTGATAATATTGAGGTGAGTTCAAGTCACAAGATGCTCCTTGACAATTTTTAGGATGTGAGGATAATTAGAACTGCGCCGATACGGTAGCCTACCGTGACCTTCTACTTAGGTAGATGATGAGTCCTAGTGAGAGCGGCTCTCTCATGGCGCACTTCTTATCAGTTTTGATTTCTTTCTTACTTCTTTTTCAGCCTTTTCCTCAGTCGTCTTAAATACAGTCAACAGATACATCTTTTCTCCATCTTGCGTAACCTTGATTGCGGCACGATAAAGAACACCGTCAACATGAAGTAACGCAAAACGCTTGCTCCCTTGTTGGTAAATTTCGCCATTTTTAACAATATCAGCTATTTTATAATAATGCTCTGCGGCTATTTCAGGATGCTTGTCCTTATGCTCATCTATTGAGACACGAGAAAGCCATAATGTTGCATTTTTAGCACCAAAAATAGCTAACTCAGATTCTGACATGGTATAAATTGGGTATTCGCCATCGTCTTTTCCATCAAAAAATTTCTTAAAGTCTCTCATTCCACCAATGATACCAGTATTGGCTCACCGTTAGCATCAACCACTTTACTTGCCAAGTATTTTGTATTTTCCCCAT
>DYST01000048.1 GCA_020726325.1 Thiomicrospira cyclica
GCCCTTTACAAAAGGAGGGAATGATTCTCCACCCACTTTGAAAAAGGGGGTCGCCATGAGCTTGTCGAATGGCGGGGGGATTTTACTGCCATTTCATCGTCGCCTAAATCATTCACGGAAACAATCGCAACTGCTCAGTATCATTATCTTTCTTGACCTTGCGCAACAAAGCGGACGGCTTTTGACCGTTTTTAAGCCCCAAAGCTACCCTAAAATCATTAATCGCCCGATTCATGCGGGGCACGAAGAGAAGCTCACTCGCATGCTCTTTGCACAAGTTAGACATCGCGTCAAACCCCAGCATAACAAGCAGTGGATGCTTTTCCTTAATCCGTTTTGGAATATGTATACTGCGACCCCCATAGCGCAAAAACAACCGATTAGCATTACGATATCCGACCAACCGCACCCACTCCTCATGCCTCATTTCCAGCGTCTCCTCTTGACCTGACCAACAACTCCAGCAATTTTAGCAGCAGATGCATCGTCATCATCAAAAACACCTTGCATTTTCAACTTAGCCCCGATTGTATGCGCAAGCCTAAAAGCGGCCAAAGAATATACCGCACAGTCCAACGCCTCGTTACGCTCCTGCTTTTTCTCCCACACAACCATGCTTTTGCCCGCTTTGAGTTTTGTTACTAAGCGTTCGGCTGTGAGCTGGTTAAAATAACCGTCATCGAAATTGCCATTATTTGGATAATGTATGTAACCATCCCCAGCTTGTGGCATTTGCAGCCGTGCGAAAATCAGCGTCTTAGCTTGATGTGTCCCCACAATCTCGACCGCACGCCCACGCTTACGACGATAGCGCAACTTATTCATCCGCTTGCGCTCATCCTCGACCACGGTACGATGTGCGCCGTCCTCGCCCTTAATCGGGAAGCACCACGCCCGACTATCACAAAAATCATACACACGGTCACTCAAATAACCAGAATCGACCCCTGCCACCACCACCCCATAATGCGCCATAGTCTCTGCCAACTCATCCCACACAGCGTTTTGCGTTGGATCACCAGCGAGCAAGATATGATCTACAGCCCAGCTCTCCTCGTTAGCTGCAAACTTAAACACACTCATCTCAAGGCGGTCTTTTTGCACATCCACCCCAGCCACGGTCAATAACGCCATCGGCTCAATCGGGAATGCTTCCAAGCGTGTCATCAGCACATGCGCCTCTAAGCCTGTTTCGTTATCCTTCCACGATTCGGCTAAATAGGTATTGGCAAAGGACTTTAATTTGCTCGTGTCGCCTTGAGCATTTACCCACATCTGCGCGATCTGCTTCCACGTTAAGCCCAATCCAAACTTGACGTAAAAAGAGGTGATTTTGAATGAACGATGATGTCTAACCTGTGGCTGCTGTGGAATCCACCGCCCTTGCTCAAGCATGACGTTTTTAATTCCTTCCTCGATAATGCCACCGCATTCAGGACAGGCAAAATAGGCATCAGTTACTTGTTTTTTCTTTAGGTTTTCACTTTCATCGCTGGTCTTGTAATGAAAGTTACACATCAGCAATTCGTGAAAATGATTACAATGAGGGCAGGGCACAAACCTATGCCGCTGATCACCCTCTAAAAAGCTCTGTTCGATATGGCTGGTACCATCGGTGGTAGGTGTAGACACATACAGGCTTTTGGCACGGCTAAAGGTTTTTTGACGGTTTTCAATAAGCGTTTTCGGGTCACCCTCACCGCCAACGTCCCAAGGGAAAGCATCTATTTCATCAGCAGCCACGTAAGGGATATGTTCAGCTCGCAAACTATCAGGCGAATTAGCCCCCGATTTAATCAGGCGCATATTGCCAATTTCGGTTAAATCTTGACGGTTGCTAGTGGCACGGCTTTTAGTGTTTACCAGTTCTTTGAGTACAGGCGTTTCACGAAATAGCTTATCTAGTTTTGGGTTAAAGGTACGATCGCGAAGCTCTAACGTTGGCACTACCATCATCATATCCTTCTGCACATGATGAATGTTATAACCAATCCAGTTAAGCAAAATTTCAGTACCCGACACACCCGAGGCTTTTAAGAAGGTCACGGTACGTATGGGGCTATGTTCACTTAAACTGTCCATAATCTCGACCGCATGGGGGGCACGCATGTTATCCCACCTGCCAGGTGCGTTACTGCCAGATTCAATCACCCGGTACCGCTCCGCCCACTGCGAAACGGTTAGTAAATCGCGCGGTCTGCTGGCACGCTTAAACGCCGCACCTGCAAACGCCATTTTTTCACCGCTGGCAGCCTCCACCGCATCGCCTAAATCTCGCAACCAATCGATAGCGCAATCCGACAGCAGGTAATGAATGCGCGTCTCGTCTTTTTCGTTACCGACCGCATCCACCATCAACTTTGCAAGGTCCCGTAAATTGTCGGCGGTAACACGACCTGTAGCGTCATCAAAACAATCTACATCTGCTTGCTTAACAACATCCGACAAAAGTTTTTCATAGTCTTGCTTTGCTTTCACCGCCTTAATGCGGTCACGCTCTAACTGGGCTTGCGCTAGGGTTTGCACTGTTTTTACCCGTATAAATACGCTGGTAGCATTATTAAGTCGGGCTTATAAAGCGGTTGCCTTCCTATAGATGGCTCCCAGGTAGCAATGCTTTCATCTTGCTCACGACCGGCAACAAACCCTGTATCCCTAAATTCCTTAACCGCCGCCGCAATCAGTGCAACGCCAAGCGGTGCTAAATATTCCCGCCACAATTCAGGGGCGGTGCAACCACGCCCAATAAACACATGCTCCTGTTTGATGATTGCCCCGCCGTCGGTTTTATTAGATAGCCTGTAAACAGTACCGCCGGTTACCTTGTCCCCCATCCTAATAGCCCACTCGATAGAATCCCTGCCACGGTGCAACGGCAGTAACGACGGGTGATAACCGATACCGCCGAATCTAGCTCTTAACCTTGTCGCTTCGCCGATAAAGTCATGACTATGTGCCGCAACGATTAAATCAATGCCTTCGGGCATGGTAGCCGCGTTTAACGTCCCAGCCTGTATTATCTTAACCCTATCGTTATTAGAGGCAACCTGTAGCTTATCTAGCCTATCCCCGAATAAAACGGGGCAGCTAACGTGGCTTACTTTTACGCCGTCAATACCTAACAACGCCCTGTAAACCGCCGCGCCGAACCACTTTTGTCCGCATAATAAAACGTTCACTTAACGCCCATCCCATAATACTTAAACCCCTGAACCGCCCTAAAATGCCCACCGTATCCAGGCGTAGCCCCGCCACCTGCCCCGTCTGTTCTTGGTTTTTTTGTTTTTCTCATACTCGCCGAGCTCCTTACCTTACTACCACCCATTAACGCACACGAAACCTGCGCCCACTTTTTCGACCGCCTAAATGCGGCGCATAGGGCAGGGTGCGACGTGTGAAAATACGCCGCTTTTACCCTGCCCCCATACTTGCTACCGCCGCTAACGTAAAGGTCAAGCACCGCCTCTAAAAACCTTAAACCAACACCTGCGCCCTGCCATTCAGGCATAACAACCAGCCGCGACGCTCTTACGCCGCCAACCTCTAGCTTTGGTGAAACGCCAACGTGGCACACCGGCACGCCCTCGACAAAGCCAACGTAATATTCAGCGGCGATCATATTTGGAAGGTCTAAATAATAATGGGGCTTAAAAATTGGCCACCACTTCGTGTCAACTTTTTCAATTTCAAGAGTGAACCTTGGTCTACGCCAAAGAGCCCCCCTGTTAAAAGTTTTAGAACTGGTATCAATAACCCAATCAGGCTCTAACCATTCCAGAACGTCATAATGGCAGGACAATAGCACCGCTTTACCGCCTGTACGCCGCCACGCCTTTTGAAAAGCAAGCGAGCCAAACCTTGCAACCTGCCTATCAATAACGGACGTAAACTCGTCAATCACTACCGCGCTGGGCGCGTCGCATAAAATCTTAGCCATATCGGCCCTAAACTTTTCGCCGTTTGATAAAACGCTATAAGGCTTTAACCATACCGGCACGGAACCAAGGCCAACAGCAGATAAAGCCGCCGTTACGTCGTCAAAGTTACCGCCAGGAGCGATACAATCAATAATCGGCTTAGTGTTATCCCAGCCGTTAGGCTCGTAAATTCTAACGCCGTCCCCGAATATTTCAGCCCCAAGCGTTGTTTTGCCCGACCCAGACGGCCCGACGATAACGCCAATCCCCCACTCAAAGTCAAGGTCAACATCAATCTCAATCTCAAAACTCGCGCCACTTTCGGCGTTAAATAACGATTTAACTTTTGCGGCCCTAAACGAATTAAAATCGCTAGTGCTCCTGCACGCTTTCAGCTTTTTCATGTAGACACCACCTTAACGCTATACCCAAGCGTAACTAATTTATTAAAAACGACCTCTTGCTCCAAAACGTCCGCGCACATAACAATAACGCCGTGTTGCTCTTTATAGTTACCGTCCGCCGGTAGCTCCTCGCGCCCTTCCTCTTGGTCGCCGCCCGTACCGCCTAAAAAAATACCTAGCTCGTCATCGCTAAAACCAAGAATATCTAGGTCAAAATCGGCATCACTTAACGCCTCCAATTCAATCTGAAGCATCCCATCGTCCCAGCCGGCGTTTAACGCGATTTTGTTATCCGCAATAATGTAAGCTCTTTTTTGTGTCTCACTTAAACCGGCCAGCACTAAAACAGGAACTTCAGTCATTGCGAGCTTACGCGCCGCCATAACACGCCCGTGCCCAGCAATAATGCCGCCGTCCTCGTCAATTAGTACGGGGTTAGTAAAACCAAAAGCGCGAATACTGGCCGCTATTTGGGCAACCTGCTCGTCGCTGTGGGTGCGGCTATTCCTCGCGTATGGGATAAGTTGTTCAATATCCCTAACGGCATACTCATAAAAATTCATAATTACACTCCAAATTCATTACACCCCAAATTCATTACACCCCAAATTCATTACACACGGCAGCAGCAATCGCCGCCATGCGGTTATCTATGCCATGCACGTTCACAAGTACAGGCGCGAGGTTATCAATCAATCGCTCTATACCAATCCGATAGGAACGCCCGCCTTTTGAAGCACTGCCCGTCACGTCTGACTTGTTAGCCAAAGCACCACTAGCCAGTCCCATTTCAATCTTGAGCATGTTATTGCCGAACATCAAAGCCGCTTGTTTATACCTCGCCCTATCAGCACCCACCACTTCTACCGTTGCACTCATATCATCGTCTGTAACGCTCTCAGCTGCGTTATACGAGTCGGTGCTGTGGGTCTGCCCATGTTTTTCGCTTACATCACTTCTATGCCCCTTAGTGGCGGTCACAAGTGCTAAAGATTCCTCTATCTTTACCTTGCCATTTGGTGCTAACACCAATCGCCCCATTTGATGGTATCTGGTAACGGTAGATTTATTTACGCCAAGGCGTTTAGCAAACTGGGCTTTAGTTTCGGTCATTGGCTTGCTTTCAAGGGTGTGACAGCTTTTTCTAAACTGTGACAATTTGTGTGACAGGTTTTTTCTTTATTTTTCAATACTGTGACAAGTGTGACAGGTGTGACAGGTAGTATTGCTCGTGCGCGAGACGCTTTAATAGAGTTACTATTACACTCACGCGCATACGTACGCGCTAGGTTGTCACACCTGTCACACCTGTCACAACATTGATTTATAAACGTTTTACTTGTCACACTTTCTGTCACACTTTGCATTAAAGTTGTCACACTTAGGTTATTTATCGCCATTTTTCACCTGCTTAAACTCACTAACCGATTTAGAAAGGTATTTAGACTCGCCCTCGCCATCTATTTTTTCGACGGTGTTAGCTCCATTTTTTAGCGCGACGGCCAAAAACTCATCAGATGGAACGATTAACCTCGCCGTCACTCGACTGCCGGATATATAAATATTGGTTCTATGCCTATTTAATGTGCTACTTTTATCAACCCAGTTATTCATAAAACGTTCTTTCTGTTCATACTCGCCTGTTCGTTTGCACCACCTTTGATAAGCGTCGTAAAAATCGGAACTTAAAGCTGGGCATACAGGAAGCCCAAGCGCACCGTCACACCACGCTTCAATAAACAAACTAATAGAATCCTTACCAAGGTCAACTAAATCCTGTTTCGCTACCGTCATTGGTGGTTTTGTCCACGGCTTAAACCCTGTCAAATCACGCTGCAATAAAAATTGATGCAGTGCTGGTATGCCGCCATCTGCAATTTCTTGTGAAATATTTTCGTAGTAACTATCACCCAGTTTTTCGGGAGTCCAAACAACACAATGGCGGCGATCGTCTTCTTCTAGCATCACCGGCTGCTTTTCATTGGATAAGAAGACAAGGTTCATGTGATTGCGCTCTTTATAGGCTGCTAGATTTTTAGGGTTTACCCGCACCCATTCGCCAGTAATAAAGGCTTTTAACTGATTTTTTAGATGATACATATCCTGACGCGCAACAATTTCATCAGCAATAATGAACAGCTTGCGACTTGTCCAGTCACTATTAAACTTGTCCTCGATTGCCCCCTGATTAAGTACAATCGAATACTCGCCATAAATCTTACCGATAGCCTCGAAAAAGATACTTTTACCCGTGCCCTGCGCACCATGCACCACCAAGGCGGTCTGCATTTTTGCCCCATAATGCTTAATTGGATAAGCGATCCAGTTCAAAATCCAGTTAAAAAGTTCTTCTTGGTTGTCATTTTTCGAGCAAAGGTGATAAAGCAAACCAAGTAAATGTTGGCACTTTTCATAAGGTTTAGTTAATTCTGCGGGCTTTGTCGGAAAGCCCGACCATGTATTGAGCTTGCAACTTTCATCATCACCCGAAGGGTCAAAACCAACCTGCTCAAAGCCGAAAGCCCCACGGTCTCGCCATAACGCATGCCGCTTAACGTCATCCCAACGTACCCCTGCATCAAGTACCGCTAACATCTGGTCTTTTAGCACAATCTTGTTCGACTCTGTATCAAAAAGATACTTGCCCGTCCCATCAACTAAAGGGATAAAACGCTTAACAGCTTCATACAAGCTAATAACGGAACGATAATCGCCAGCCCCCACCCCCCCAAAACGGCCACCCGCCACCGTTGCAGCAGCTGGCTTAGGCAGTGCCACCGTCATATACTGTGCAAGCTGGGAAGCAACCAATGGAAGCCCACCTTGTGGATGTACGCGCAAATCGTTAAAATCGGTGAGTTTTTCACCGTTGCGTATATCGACACCCACAACCATAAAATCTGGCTTGACCCACTCGCCACCAACAGACAGGGCGGCGTTTTGCGCACTGGTTACACCGGGATTGCCGCTAGTTAAATAATCGTCATCGGCGCAAACAATCAGCTTGCACCTTGGATAAGCACCTTTTAACGCTTTTGCGACAGGGGTTAAGTTATTGGCATTAAACGCTACCGCCACTGGCAAGCCAGTCGCTTCGTGCAACGTCGCAGCCGTGGCATAACCCTCGGCTATTAAAAGGTGTGTTGTTGGCGTACCGATTAGGTGAAAATGCCCCTTCATATCCATGCCGGCAGGCAGGAACTGTTTTTGCGGTAACTTTTGCGCCTTGCGGTTGTACGAACGAACAAACTGCAAACCGAACAGCACGCCTTTAGCGTCGCGCACTGGCACAAGTACCGTTCCCTTGCCGTGTGGGTCAAATTTAACGCCGTACGCCCCGACCTGTTTTACCTGCAAATAGTCACTAACGCCGTCATCTTTGCAAATTGACCAAATTCCCTGCGCCTGTACGCAAGCGCGTTTAATCTCTTCTTTGCGCTTGTTTTCGGCTTGCTTCATTGCTAGTCTATGCGCGTCCGCCATTGCCCCGCGCTGCTCGGGCGTGATACTGACAGATTTATCCCACTCGACTTTAACCGCGTTATTATCCGACCCCTTCCAATACCCAAACGTCCCGACAATATACGTTTTGCCATCAACGACAAAGCTATGGAGCTTATACCAGCCCGCTGTTTTTCGCTTGTCGTCATCAACAGGGCACTTAGATACATCAACAGGACACCGCTTAGTCGTCGTGCGGTCGATTTCTAGCGCACCAACAATCAGCCCAAAACCTCGAATCTGATTTATAACACTTTGATAGTTATGATAGTTGCCCATTTTTACAGTGCTTTACCTAGAAAAATCCCGCGAGCTTTTACACCCGCATGAGTGCCAAACTCACAGGGACCCAGACGGCTTACACTTGGTTGAATGAAGTCATCATCATTTGTGCAACGCTGTAAGCAACAAGCACGGCTATTAACATAAGGGGCGTGGGGATTTTGTGTGGCGGTCATTGAGCAATCTCTTTGATGCGGGCAAGCATGGTGTGCATCGCTTGCTCGGTATTGCTAATCGTTTGTTGTATGTTGTCTAACTCACGTTGTGTAATGTGCCCGTCGATTAGTGCATCATCGACTGCCTTGCCGATGTCGCCGTTGGTGCGCCATACACGCGTGACCAATTCAAGGATAGCCATGTCGCTTGCAGGCGTATCGAATGCGACAGGTACAAGTACATAACCGTGATGCCGTGCTAACGCCTGCAAGATACGGTGGTCGCCTGTAAGGCTGACAAGCTTGTCAGCTTCTGATAGCGTTAAGTGATTCGTGTCGCAATGCGGATTGACTTTATTGCGTAATATGTTTGGGCGCATACCAAGACGTGGCGCTATCGATTCGCTGCCGCCTGGGTAGTCGTGGACGGTTGCATGAGCAGCATCTATTACATTCATCATGCACTCCTTGTGTTATAGCTTGTTGCTATTATTTAATGTCAGTAGCATAATAATCATCAAAGCGTTAATTGCCTTGATGATGTGCGTTGCTAGGCTTGTCGTATACGTCTGGTCTACTGACATATAACGGTATACCGAGAACACTCAGCATTAGCTTTGCTAGCCTAATTGATGGCTTTCGGTGGCCGTTAGCTATGTGACATAAGTAAACAGCTTTTGTCCCAAGCAACACTGCCTTTTGCTCGTAAGGTCTTAATAGTTTTTTAATCATGGCGCAGATAATAGCATTGCGCTAATTTTACAGCAATAGCATAACGCTATTTAATTACAATTAAGAAATAAAAATCATGACAATCAAAGAACTAAGACGCAATAAATTATTGCAGCTCGTTGAAAAATTCGGCAGCCAGAAAGAATTGGGTGAGTCCATTAAAAAGAACCCATCAGCGTTTAGTCAAATCATCAGCGGCAAGCGAGGCATGGGTGATACTATGGCGCGTGAGCTTGAGATCAAGTTAGATTTGCCAGTCGGGTGGTTTGACCACCACGAAAATATGCAGTACAAAATCGAAGATGGAAAGCAGGTCTCTTATTGTGTGTTAGAAGACATAGAAGCATTTAACAATATAGATAAAACCAATAAAATCAAAGATAAAAACAAAAGAACAGTAACAGAGATAGAACTGCAAATGGCGACGTTCTATTCGATGTTGACCATAACGCAACAAAAAGAGGTGCTTGCAAGAGCAGTTGATCTTTGGAATAAAAACAGAGAAGTCATTGAATCAGTATCTAAATCAATCAAACTAGACTAAACAACAAACCAAAAACACAAGCCCGCGCAAGCGGGTTTTTTATTGCCTAAAATAAAGTCATGACTATTTCTCAAAAAAATAAAAATAACATATTGCTATTTGAGATAGCATAGTGCTATTATTTGCACATGCATAATGTAATTTAATAAACAATAAGCTGCCAGCGACTCTTTGCCCGTGACAAAGACGGGCTTTTTTAATAAGAATGGGTACTGAATAAGCGTCATGCTTTTGTTCATGGTTGTGGTGCGTGACGTGAAATGCCAACGGTACCCATTCTTATTAAAAGCAAGGAATTGATTATGAAAACAATACAAGAAACAGATCGGTTTTTAACGTTTGCAACGCAAAGCGGCCAGGTTACTGTTTGCGCAGCAACAATCGGCGCACCAATAAAAAACAACAAATGGGATGTGGAAACAAACCAGAAAGGCGAGGTTCTTTTTGCGCTATGGGGCGGAAAACGTGCAACAAAAGCAGAGCTTATTGCAAGATTTGGAGCACCATTATGATTGCAAGATTATTATTATTCGCAATGATTGCTGTTTCCGTTTTTGTTGCTATCGTTGCCAAAATAGAGCACGGCGACAATAGCCGTCTAAAACAGATTGAAAACGCATGTTTTGAGGGTAGCTACATTTTGGATAATGTTGGCACAAAATATATGTGCATAAATTTAGGGAGATTCACGCATGAAGACGCGAGACACGATTGATTTTATCACGTTAAAAACCGACAACGACAACGACGGTGAATGGGTTGGTGAATTGGTGCTAGGTAATAACGAATACCCGATTATTAAGACCGAGAGGCACGGCTTTTTCTGCGCGGCTGTTGGGGCTTATCAAGTCAGCAAAGAGTATTTGCAGCAGAAACTGAACGATGCTGTTGGCAGTGATAAGACAGGGAATGATTATTACAGTTTTTTTTGTGGAAATATTGGCTTGTGCGAAGATAAACCGAAATACATGCCGCAAAATAACAGCAATCAACTGAAAACAGTATGTTTTGTGTGAGAAATTATAATCACTTGAAAATAATTCAGGAGTGGGAAGCGATCCTTCAGGGTGCGTTTTAGTAGAAAACAAAAGACAAGCAGAAAAACTTTCAAGTGAATATGGTGACGGAACGTATCAACCACTTTACACATTCCAACCAAAACGAGAGCCGTTGAGTAAAAGCGATTTAGGGATTTTTATAGGTGAATTTATCACAATGCCAATTCTTGATGACGCTGATTTAGAGATGTTTGTTAAGCAGTACCAAGAAAGAATTGAACAGATTTCAGCTAGACTAGAGTCACAAACAAATACATAGGAGTTAATTATGAACAACGGTAATAGATCGGCAATGCCTACTTACATAAATGATAAAATAGGTGTTTATAATACTATAAATGATTTAACTGGACTAACAAAACGAGAGTTTTTTGCAGGAATGGCAATGCAAGCTAATCGTTCACGAAGTACAACTTATGAATCATGGGAAGACTTAGCAAAAGACTCTGTTGAAATGGCGGATTCATTATTAGCGGAACTGGATAAATTAGCAAACGTAATATAAGATGAGCTTAATCATGGAACAACAAGAGCGCATCATTTGCGCAGCGATTAAGCATAAAGAACATGATATTTTTTGCGGTTATCGTCACGAAATATGCATCAATAAGGCAGCAAAATATTACCACAACACTGGAAATGCCAAGTCTTGGAAACAAGGCTTTATCACGACCGACAACGGACGTTTTGTGAATCGTGAAGAAGCATGGCTAATCGCTGATGCCGCTGGTCAAATAATCAATCGTGACCAAGGGATTGTTGGCACGCTTTTTAGTGAAAACCTATATTAAAAATGGATTAACATCATGACAGAAACACTGATCGAACAATTAGAACGCCTAATCGATGAAAAAATACGTGTTATTTCAATCAGCGACAGATTGTGGAATTTAGAAGATATCGCTATTTTTTTGAACAGAAGCAAGCCGCATGTTGTAAACGTAATCAGCAAGCAACCAGGCTTTCCAATGGCGATACGACTAAACAAAAATGACAAGCCACTTTATGAACCAAAAGACGTTAGACGCTGGGTGCTAAGTCACAAAGAAAAAACAGCCGCTTAACCAAGCAAATCAGCCACATCGTCTGCTTTGACTTGATAATAGACGTTAAGTAATATTTTTGTATCCATATGACCAGACAGCTTTGCAAGCGTCATCACATCCAATTTTTTAGCCAATCGGCTCAACGCCTCGCGCCGTGTGTCATGAAAATGCAAATCATGTAATGCGGCTTTATCTCTAGCGCGTCTAAAAATCGTATCTAGGCTTTTGCCTTGCAAATCAAAGCACGTCTTTCCACCCCTTGGTAATTGTGCCAATATCTCTCTTGCTCTAAGAGATAGCGGGACATCGCGCGAATGTCCGTTTTTAGTCATTGGCAGGTGCGCATACTTTTCGTGGGCATGATGCCAAGTAAGTCCGACAATCTCACCAGCACGCATTGCCGTTTCTATCGCAAATAAAAATGCCGCCCCAACACGTTGAGTCGTTGTATCAAGTGCTGAGTTTTTAGTGTAACCAAGCACTGAACAAATCAGATCAATTTCATCCTGACTAATTCGCCGCGTTCGCGGTGGTGCGTTTTTTGGCTTTTTGACATTAACAAACGGGTTAGCGTGCAACCACTGCCACTCCTTGACTGCAACAGTGCAAGCGGCACTTAATATTGACCATTCGCGCCTAACACTAGACTCTGAAACTTGCGTCAACCGCTGGTCACGCCATTTGTAAACATGAACCTCTGAAAAATCAGCAAGGCGAACAGAGCCGATATCCATGCTAGACAATAAATTAATGCGTAATCGCTCCCATCGTTCACCGCGCTTCAATACACTGACTTCGTCAACGTAACGATTGAGCAACTCAGCAAAGCTTTTATCTGGGATTCCGCCCTTGTTTTCGTTAACAATTGCGTTCTCGATAGCAATAGCCCAAGACTCTGCCTCAGCTTTTGTCGAGAAAGTTGCCGCCTTGCGAATACCTTTGCGTGCGACTTCTGCTCGCCATTTGTCACCGCGTTTTATAATGCTTGCCACAATTTTGCTCCGTCGTAATTTCGTCGTAATGATAACAATGAAATATAAGATAACGCAATGCGGATTTAATGAAGGCACAAACAAAAAAACAAGCCTAATTGCTTGTTTTAATGTGTTTTAATGTAGGTTTAATGAAATTAAATTAAGTAAGAAAAACTTAATTTGGTGCCTGAGGGGTGAAAAAAAACGAGTTTACTTTCACCGACTTGCGCCAGTTTGTCGTAATTACATCGTAATACTGCAAACTAGATTTATGAATTATAGCTATCGCGCGTTGCCTTGTAAAGATGTTTTGTATAAATCTACATCAAATACACATCAAACCAGCTACGCCGCTAAGTCAATCACTGACTCACAAGTGATCCTTGATAACGATTTGCCATCAAATATCAGATGTTCTACCTGCTTGATTATCGTGTCGATAACCTCGCCGCCTGTAGACAAGGTTACTTTATCACCGATACCGTAGCCCGCTGCAACCACGGTAATCGAAAAACGCCTTTTTGCTTGATGTAGGTACAACTCGGCTAACCCACGATGACGCAACGCCGCCGCGTCACCGTGGATATATTCGGTTTGGATACTTGGTGCCAGCTTGTTACCAGCACCAGAGATAACAACTACCTGCATTATTCGGCCTTAAACCAAATCATGACTTGATAATCAGCATCGGCATTTGACGGCTTTGCTGGCAGTGTTAATTTGTAAAAATTTGCCCTTGTTTGATAGCTTGCCTTCCCGATATACACGCCAAGGGGCGGTGGTGCGCCGGTGCCAGAGTAAGATAAAACAATATTACCACCGCTTGCCTTTGCGGTTCGTTGCGAGGGTGTACCACCAAACCACGTCATACCAACAAGCGTGACTACAGGCTTACTTGTGCTTGCCTCTGCTGACTCCACAAACTGTAAAACATCGCTCGCGCTAATCGTTTGATTTTCTGCAACCTTTGTCATGGTACCACCAGTGACACCAAATGTTACCGCCTGCTCGCGCCCGTCGTGATAAAGCGCGATGTAAACATCCTCGCCCCATGAAAATTGAGTCTTACCGCCATTATAGCCAGTAGGACGATCATCAATTTGCGCCGATAATTGCCTCTGATCTTGCGCCCCGTTTGGCGTGATTACAACTGTCGATACTTGTGCCATTTTTACTCCCCTTCAATAACTAATTGCAAGGCTTCCACCTTGTTATAAATAACACGAAACGCCAGCGGCTTTGTCGTATATGTTACATTTGCCAGCGCGTAATCATTTACACCACCAGCGACGATTCTATTGCCCGAAAAAACAGCCCCAGGTAAAGAATCAGATAAATAGCGGATGTTTACAATGCTGCTTATTGGTTTAGCAACGGTTGCCACGCCCTCCTTAAATTCAACCTGCTCTGTTTTTTTCAGGGTAACAGTGCCAAGCCTTGTAATAGAAACATACGCATCTATCTGTGTATGGGTTACGCTAGCTTTAGATGCGCCGTAAACGTACAGCATCCAATGGTCACCGACCGTTTCAATATCGGTGCTTATAGAATCACTACTGCCATCGCCAGCGTCCGAAACAATAACCGCGTTATAACCAACACCATCGACAAATGTTTCGCTTAATTCAAGAAGATCATCATCACCCAATTGCCACACAACGCCCGATGGTCGGTCAACAGGGATCACAACAAGGTCATTGCCACGCATAGCAACCGCCGCCCCAATATCACTGGCAACACCAGAAACCGCCGCCATAAATGATGTTTTGTCTGTGTTTGTTAACGCGATTGGCGACATTGGAACGCCTGGTGCAGCCTTTACACCAGCCGCGTCAAATAACGCCTTGGACGTGGTATAAACGCCGTCTAACGGCATTGTGGTTAAACGCCGTTGCTTTGTGTATAGTTCAACATCTACTTGTTTTGATGTCGCCGTCTTACGTGTGTTTTTAGCAACAAAATATGTATCTAGCTTCATACCAGCGGCGTTAACAATTGCATCGCTGTTAATACGCGCTTTTGCAGCTTCATCAAAAGATAACGACGCGCTTATTTGCCAAATGTTCTCACCCATAGATGTCGATACCTGCAAACGCAAAGGGTCAATTGTCCCGATGGTTGTTACAATTGACGCTGTTTGTGGATTCATAATTAAAAATTGATGATCAGCTACAAACGATGACGAAATAGTATGTTGTACACTCGCCTTGTTTTTTTCTAGCATATCGTAAGCTGCCAAATGCGCAACACTAACCCTCTCGATAGCGTAATAACGGCTTATCACGGCAGCGTCAATCAAAGCCCGCCCTGCATAGCTAAAGGCGCGATAATCGCCGATAATTTCATTTTTGTTATAGCTCGACGTTATTACACTAACCGCCTCATGTCTAAAATCGGCAGGTACAACAAAGCCCTTGTAAACAATATCCGCAGCATCGTAATGTGATAAAACGGCAAGCTCAATAATTGTTGATCGCCCTGCATAGCTAAAGGCGCGATAATCGCCGATAATTTCATTTTTGTTATAGCTCGACGTTATTACACTAACCGCCTCATGTCTAAAATCGACAGGTACAACAAAGCCCTTATAAACAATATCCGCTGCACCGTAATGTGATAAATTAACATCTTCAATAACCGCTGGCTGCCAATACTTAGAAAATGTCGACGACTGCAATATCTGAGATGTTTCATAAATGCTTGTGATTCGATTGAACAATAACGCTTCTTTATCTGCTTCTCTATAAAATGGCAAGTTTACAGACTGAAAAACGGCGTTACCCGCCCTCCAAAATTCCCATATATCTGTATTCGATTTTTGAATAACCTCTGGTAGTTTGTACTTGCATAACGTCTTAAAAAAATATAACGCCCTCTGATCGTATGGGATACTATGCACCAGGCTTGCAACCAGCGGCGCGAGCTGGTTATATGGGATTTTATGCGCCTTATTCACAACTACCAAACCGCTGTATGATGACACGGTTTTAACCAACATCGCGGGGGTAGTATATGAAGAAAGTAAGGTTTTAACCCTAACGTTGTTTGGTTTTTTAAGTCTGCCGCTACACGCTATTTCAGGGAACGACGCTAAAAGCGTTGCCCTTTTTGGCGTTT
>DYST01000049.1 GCA_020726325.1 Thiomicrospira cyclica
ACCTAATTTAACTAAGTCGTCTTCTTTTAAGCTGAGATCAGCATAACGTCCTGATTGATCCATCGTATCATCTCCAAAGGTTGATGTGGATTTGACGAGAACATCGAGGACATTGTGGTGAGTGAAAACGATGCTGCAGCGTAAAATGTGGTTAAACAAACAAAGAAACGCGTTCTTTATCGCTTATGGGTGCATTTTATAGGGTTTAATTTATGCTGTCTAACACAAGTTTTCAATATAAATCATAGATAATTATCTATGATTGATATTGTTTATTATCTTTAGACATTATTTTTTATATGCTTAATAACTTTAATAGTTTGTTGATAAATAATGATATTTTAAAAATAAATCCCTTATTTTTTATCGAATACCTTAGTTTCTAACTAGCGTATTCGTGTGTTTTGTCATGGTTTTTATATGTATTGAGATAAAAAATGACTGTGAAAAAGTTTTTTAAAGCAAAAATAAGAGCATTAAGTGAGATATCTATAGTTTTTTATCTATGGATTTTATTACGATAATTGATTGTTGTTTATTGGTTGGCTTAGGTAATATTTGCTTCGTGGTGATCGGAAACGATCTGCACCAAGTTCGGTGTAAGCATCACTTGGTGCGCTTACACATAGTTTTTATCCCTTCATCTAAGGAGCACCCTAATGGCTAAGAAGTATAATGCAGGTGTAAAAGAATACCGCGCTACCTACTGGATGCCTGAATATACGCCAAAAGACAGCGATATTTTGGCCTGTTTCAAAGTCGTTCCACAACCTGGTGTCGATCGTGAAGAAGTGGCTGCTGCCGTAGCTGCCGAATCTTCGACAGGTACATGGACAACCGTGTGGACTGACTTGTTAACCGATTTAGATTATTACAAAGGTCGTGCGTACCGTATCGAAGATGTGCCCGGTGATGACACTGCATTCTATGCGTTTATTGCTTATCCAATCGATTTGTTTGAACCAGGTTCGATTGTAAACGTGTTTACGTCGTTGGTCGGTAACGTATTCGGCTTTAAAGCATTGCGTTCGATTCGTTTAGAAGACATTCGTTTCTCGATGGCATACTTGACAACGTGTGATGGTCCTCCTCACGGTATTCAAGTCGAGCGCGACATAATGAACAAGTATGGTCGTCCACTATTGGGTTGTACGATTAAGCCTAAGTTAGGATTGTCGGCTAAGAACTACGGTCGTGCGGTTTATGAAGCATTACGTGGTGGGTTAGACTTCACCAAAGACGACGAAAACGTTAACAGCCAGCCATTCATGAACTGGAAGCAGCGTTTTGACTTCTGTCAGGAAGCGATTGAGAAATCGGAGCGTGAAACAGGCGAGCGTAAAGGTCACTATTTAAACGTAACCGCTGCCACCGCTGAAGAAATGATGAAGCGTGCAGAGTACGCGAAAGAAATCGGTTCTCCGATTATCATGACCGACTACATCACGGCTGGTTTTTCTGCTCATACATCAATTTCTCGTTTTTGTAAGCAAAACGGTATCTTGTTGCACGTTCACCGCGCAATGCATGGCGTGATCGACCGTAACCCAATGCACGGTATCCACTTCCGCGTATTGGCAAAAATCTTACGTTTGATGGGTGGCGATCACCTGCACTCAGGAACTGTTGTGGGTAAGTTGGAAGGCGATCGTACAGCGACTCTGGGTTGGATCGACATTATGCGTGAAGACTTCGTTAAAGAAGATCGTTCACGTGGGATCATGTTCGATCAAGACTTCGGCTACATGCCAGGTATGATTCCAGTGGCTTCTGGTGGTATTCACGTATGGCATATGCCAGCGTTGGTAAACATCTTCGGTGATGATTCTGTTCTACAGTTCGGTGGTGGTACTTTAGGTCACCCATGGGGCAACGCAGCAGGCGCTTGTGCTAACCGTGTGGCGCTCGAGGCGTGTGTTCAAGCACGTAACGAAGGCGCTGAACTTGAGAAAGTGGGTGGCGACATTCTGCGTAAAGCAGGTGAGTCTAGCCCAGAGTTGAAAGTAGCATTAGAAACTTGGAAAGAAATCCGTTTCGAATTTGATACGGTTGATAAGTTAGACGTAGCGCACAAGTAAAAACCGCTTGTTAACGACTTAATGAATACCCAAGGGAACGAAATAAAACCAAGCAAAAACTGATGATCGCAAGGCGAAAGCCCACGGAAAAAGGCAAGTTTACACGCGAGTAAATGCGTTTTGAGTAGGCTTTCAACGCAGCGAGGGCGGTTTTGGCGAAGGTTTTAGACGTTACCGAAAATTTTTGAGGTGAAAAAAATGAATGAGATGCAAGACTATAAGTCACGTTTGTCTGACCCTTCGACACGTAAGTTCGAGACTTTCTCTTACTTGCCAGCAATGACGGACGATGAAATCCGTAAGCAAGTGGCGTACATTGTTTCTAAAGGCTGGAACCCAGCGGTAGAGCATATCGAGCCAGAGTACTTGATGGATAACTACTGGTATATGTGGAAGCTGCCATTGTTTGGTGAAACAGATATCGACGCCATTTTAGCTGAATGCAAATCTTGTAAAGATGCTAACCCAGGTAATCACGTACGCTTGATTGGTTATGATAACTTCAAGCAGTCGCAAGGGGCTTCGATGGTTATTTACCGTGGTAACACAAAATAAGTTAATGCTGGTTGCGCGACATGATTACTTTGTTGCCTCGGTACTCGAACTGCGTCATGTACTTCATGTACATTCCTTGTTCTGCGTGCCTTGCGCCTCGTACTCATCGTCGCTCACCGACGCCTTAACGAGTGCTGTTTTGCTGCAAACAGCATCATAATTTTTAACCCCAAGCAGCGATGTTTGGGGTTTTTTATCTGCAATAAGGCGTTCGCGAGTGTCTTATCACAGATGAATTGACTACCACCCTTAAACCGTCGAGAGCTGGCAAAATTGCTAGGCGGCAGGAGCGCAGCAACTGGAGTGTAGTAACCTACATGACTGTTGTGAGCACCGCGCCAACAACGCAAGATGACAGCGCAACAGGTTTAATTTAGTTTTAGGAGAGCTGCCATGTCAGATTTACTTGCCCAATACCGTGTGACCAAAGAGCCTTATTACGAACCTCAAGAAGACGAAATCGCGCTTTACGAAGCTGCTTATGAAAACCGTTTGCCTGTGATGCTCAAAGGGCCAACAGGTTGCGGTAAGTCACGTTTTGTCGAGTACATGGCGTATCGTTTGGGTAAGCCGTTAATCACGGTTGCTTGTAACGAAGACATGACAGCAGCAGATTTGGTCGGTCGTTGGTTGTTAGATAAAGACGGTACACGGTGGCAAGATGGTCCTTTGACCTTGGCGGCACGTATGGGCGCGATTTGCTACCTCGATGAAATCGTCGAAGCGCGTCAAGATACCACTGTGGTGATTCACCCATTGACCGACCACCGTCGCACTTTGCCGATTGATAAAAAAGGTGAGTTGGTTGAAGCGCATCCCGATTTTCAGTTGGTGATTTCGTACAACCCTGGGTATCAAAACCTGATGAAAGATTTGAAGCAATCGACCAAGCAACGTTTTGCGGGCTTCGATTTTGATTATCCAAGTGAAGTGACGGAAGCAAAAGTCATTAGCCATGAAGGTGGTGTGAGTTTAGCCGATGCTGAAAAGTTGGTTCAAATTGCGCATCGTGCGCGTAACCTTAAAGGTCATGGTTTAGATGAAGGGATTTCGACCCGCCTGTGTATTTATGCGGCGAAGTTAATTGCCAAGGGTGTTGCACCACAGGCAGCGTGTAAGATGGCGATGGTACGTCCGATTACCGATGATGCGGATATTCGTGATACGTTAGATGCCACAATCGCGACCTTCTTCTAAAACCCTCACCCCACCTTCTTCCCAGTGGGAGAGGGGATAGAAAGCCCCCTGCACTGCGTGCTTCCCCCTTTATTAAAGGGGGATTGAGGGGGATTTGAGGCTAAGATGAGGAGTTCCCTCAATCGGAGGAAGTTATGTCAATTGATATTCAAGCCTTTATGGCCGACTTAAGTTGTGCGCAAAAGTCACAGATTGTCCGCGACGCGCTTGAAGGCAGCTTTGCAGAAGCACAGCGTGTCATGTCGCCTAATGGTATTCAGACCTATCTGGATGGTGTTAATGCACTCTGTAATCTGGGTAAAAGCGAAGATTTGCTGGTTACCTATCTCGAAGATATGCCCGAAGTGGCGCGCGAGATTGGCGAAGATGCGGTGGGCGAAGTTGTGTTGGTATTGCTCAAGTTAGCTTCTCAAACATCTGGTCCTGTGTTGGCACTGATGGTATCGAGTATGCCAATGGCTTCAAAACGCTTGGGCGATATTGCGGTATTCAAGGGCTATTTGAGTTTATTAGAGCGCATGGTGGCATTAGCACCACGTGGTTTGCGTCCGTTTTTAGCGCATGTCGATCACTTATTGACGCTGCTCACGCTTGGCGGTTTGCGTCGTTGGGTGATGTATGGCGCAGAAACTTATCGTCGTGACTTTGCGGCACAAATTGCTTATTTCGCGTTAGAGTCTGCCGATGCTCATAGCATGATTCAATCTCAGCGTCGTGGTGTGTTGTTTATCGATGCGCAGCGTAAGCTGCAAATGTATTTGCGTGCTTTTTGGAATCGTGAGTTTTATTTGCGTCCGACGTCTGGCGATTACGAAAACAAAGAAGGCTACAAGCCCTATATCGAAAAAGGCGCGGTGTTTGTCCCTGATGCTTACGACGATGTCGATGGTATCAGTGGCATGGAAGTCTACCGTGCGGTGGCAGCACACACGGCGGCACACATTATGTACACCAAAGCGGCGATTCAGGCTGACAACCTAAATATGTTTCAGCGTATTTGCGTGGCGGTGTTTGAAGATGCGCGGGTTGAGGCGAATGCCGTCGCACGCTTCCCAGGATTAAAGAACCTGTGGTTATCTTTGATGCCAACAGCAGAGCAAATTCAGGCACTTGATCCGTTTTTAGCCGATTTGACCTTGTTAGCGCGTGGCTTATTGGATGAAGATTTTGTTGCCCCTACCGAGTTACAGCGCGATTGGATTGGTCGTTTCCGTGAAGCCATGCAAACTAAAGCCGATGATAATCAAATGGCATGGGACTTGGGTGTCACTTACTGTGGTCAGTTGTTAAGCAAGATGCAAGCGCGTTTGTCATCGACGGTGATGGCGGGGCTGCCGATTGTTTATCGTGATGACAATCGCTTTATTTGGGAGTTTGCCGAGCTTGATTGGGAAGGTGGTGGAAAAGATTATACGCCTGCCAGTCAACGCGCTGAGCGTCGTCATGTGGGGTTGATGGAGTTTATTAACGAAATTGATTCCGAAATGACGGGTGACATGGAAGATGATGGCGAAGTGTTGGTGCTGTCAACGGAGCTTTACCAATACGAAGATAACGGCGTCAGCTTTAACGATATGGAAGGGAAAGAACCCGTATTAGGTCCTTTTCATTACCACGAGTGGGATTATCAAGTACAGGTTCATCGCCCCGATTGGGCGACGGTGTACGAGCGTCGTTTACCGCGCGGTGATCGTAACGAAGTGGATAACATCTTACGTGAGCACAAAGGGGTTGCGACACGCTTAAAGCATATTATCGATATGTTGCAACCGCGAGGACTACAAATCGAGCGCAAACAAACCGAAGGCGATGATCTCGATTTAGATGCTGCCGTTCGCGCAATGATTGATATTCGTATGGGCACAACGCCGGATGATCGTATCCAGATGCGTCGCATTCAAAAACATCGTGATGTGGCGGTGATGGTGCTGATGGACTTGTCGCAATCGACCAATGATTTGGTGCGAGGTAGCGATAAAACCATTTTGCAATTGACTAAAGAAGCCACTGCCTTGTTGTCTTGGGCGCTTGATGGCATTGGTGACCGTTTTGCGGTGCATGGTTTTGCCTCAGATTCGCGTCATGATGTGCAGTATTACCGATTCAAAGACTATTTTGAATCGTGGGATGAACACGCACAAGCCCGTTTGGCAGGGATGACGGGGCAATTATCGACCCGTATGGGGGCAGCGATGCGTCATGCAGGTAAACACTTAGGGAAGCAGCAAGCGCAGAAAAAGCTGATGCTGGTGATTACCGACGGCGAACCTGCCGACATCGACGTTGATGATCCGCAACACCTACGTTTCGATGCGAAAAAAGCGGTCGAAGAGTTAAAGTCGCAAGGCATTACGCCTTACTGCATTAGCCTAGACCCGCATGCAGACACATACGTGTCGCGTATTTTTGGCGACAAAATGTATGCGGTGGTCGATAACGTGCAAAAACTTCCCGAGAAGTTACCACAATTGTTTATGTCGTTGACCAAATAAAGCCATTGTTTTAGCAAGATAAAGAAGGTCAAATGGCTTCCTTTTTTATTTGGTTTTCCTTACTATAGTGTCAATTTATTTTGACAAAAGGATTTGTGATGATTGAAGCGACCTTAGCCGATCTGCGACAACCTGCTGTATTTGCTCAGTGGTCTGATGATGTGGTTCATCTTGTCGATGCGCGCAAAAAGAAAGATGTCGGTTTTTTTGTCCCTTCTGCGCTGGCGCATGAGTTTCAACCGTTATTTGATGCCTTAGCAAAAAGACAAAGACAAGCGTTGCTACAACGTGTTGCACGGGCACAATTGGCAGATATAATCTAAACACCATCACGGTCGCACTCTGTCAATTATTGATGTGATTGTGCCTCACCATTCATCGTAAATCCCACGCATGTTATGAGTAATTTGGCTGTTGTGGGTATAATAGCCGCCATAAAACCTTTCAAGGAACAACAATGTCTACTCAATGGCAAAATCATAAAATCAATATATTGGCAGGTATTACCGTTGCGATGGCGTTAGTGCCAGAAGCCTTGGCGTTTGCCATTGTTGCAGGCGTACATCCAATGGCAGGCTTATTTGCGGTGGTGATTGTGGCGTTTATCACCTCGGTATTTGGTGGTCGTCCTGGCATGGTTTCGGCTGCTGCGGGTTCGTTGGCTGTGGTCATGACGGCACTCGTCGTACAACATGGTGTTGAGTATTTATTTGCCGCCGTTATTGGTATGGGCGTTATTCAGCTCGTTATCGGCTGGCAAAAGTGGGGGCGGTTTATTCGTATGGTTCCAGCACCAGTGATGTTGGGCTTTGTGAATGGGTTGGCACTGATTATCTTTATGGCACAACTTCCTGCTTTCAAGGATGGCTCGGGTAACTGGTTGCAAGGCGTTGCTTTGTGGCAGTTATTAGCTGTTGTTGGCTTAACCATGGCGATTATTTACTTATTACCACGGCTAACAAAAGCCATTCCTTCAGCATTAGCAGCGATTGTTGTCATGTCGGTTGCCGTTGCATTGCTCGGTTGGGATTTGCGTACCGTGGGCGATATTGCCAGTATTGAAGGCAGTGTGTCGGGATTGTTAAGCGGCTTTCATATTCCGATGATTCCACTCACCCTAGAAAGCCTGTGGATTATCGCGCCATACTCCCTCATTTTAGCGATTATTGGTACGGTAGAGTCTTTGTTGACCATGACGCTTATTGATGACATTACCCAAAGCCGTGGACAAGGAAATCGTGAATGTGTGGCGTTGGGCTCTGCTAATGTGATTGCGGGGATGTTTGGTACCATGGGTGGCTGTGCCCTGATTGGTCAGTCGATGATTAACACCAAGTCGGGTGGTACAGGACGATTGTCGGGGATTACCGCCGCACTGGTGGTGTTGCTGTTTATCTTGGTATTGTCGGATTGGATCGAGCAAATTCCGATTGCGGCGTTGGTCGGGCTAATGTTTTTTGTCGTCATTGCGACCTTTGAATGGTCGAGCATGAACATTTTGCGTGGCATGAGCAAAGCCGATGCTGCGATTGTTATCATTGTCACAGCACTGACGGTTATGTTCGACCTAGCGATTGGTGTGATTGCGGGTGTTATTATCGCAGCACTGGTGTTTGCATGGCAACATGCGCAAAAAGTGATGTTAGAACGTCGCCTTCAGCCAGACGGTCAGGTGATTTATCAGGTACATGGCCCACTATTTTTTGCTTCAGCACAACATTTTAGCGATCAGTTTGATATGGATAACGACCCTGAGTGTGTCAAAATTGATTTTAAATATTCGCGTGTGTATGACCATTCGGGTGTGGAAGCGATTGATAAGTTAACGGAACGCTATCACGCACAAGGGAAAAAATTGATCCTCAAACACTTAAGTCCAGAGTGTCAGGCTTTGCTCACTCAAGCGAAGGATTTGGTAGAAGTGAATCTATCGGAAGACCCGCATTATCATGTGTCGTTAAATCAGTAAGAAGTTTGAGATGTCTAACACCCATAGCCCTAGTCCGACAAAGCGGTTATTCGCGCCTTTTGAGCTTGTTTTTGATCGATTCCGTACCCCTTTTGAAGAGTTTGTGCATCGCACAACCACTGCTGGTTTTTTATTGATGGCGATGGCTTTACTGGCATTATTGCTTGCCAATAGTGCTTTGTCGCAGCTTTACTTTCATGCCTTGCATACGCCCATTGGTTTTCATATTGGTGACTGGGTATTAGAAAAGTCATTTCATCATTGGATTAATGATGGCTTAATGGCACTATTTTTCTTTGCCGTTGGTTTGGAATTGAAACGCGAGTTATTGGTCGGAGAACTGAGCGATCCGAGGCAAGCGTTGTTGCCAATTTTAGCAGCAATGGGCGGCATGTTAGCGCCTGCTTTATTGTACGCACTGTTTAATCCCACAGGTGATGGCGCAGCAGGTTGGGGAATACCCATGGCAACCGATATTGCTTTTGCCTTAGGTGTCATCGCACTCTTAGCAGGACGTGTACCTAAAACCTTAATTACGTTTTTAGTTGCCTTAGCCATTGTCGATGACTTAGGCGCGGTATTGGTGATTGCACTTTTTTACACAGAGCAGTTATCGACAATGCTCCTCTTGGTTGCGATAGGACTAACTGTGTTACTGGTATTCTTAAACCGAGCTGGCGTGCGTTCTTATGTCCCCTACTTTTTAGTTGCAGTAGCACTATGGTTAGTATTATTAGAATCAGGGGTTCACGCAACCCTAGCAGGGGTTATTACTGCCTTTACCATTCCTGCGTTACCACGCTATGACAGTCGTGCTTTTGCACAGCAAATACAAGATTGGGTTAGTGAGTTTAATCAGCATCATGATGCCTCGGGTAATGCATTGCGTAATCAAGAGCAAGTCGCATTGCTGCAGTCACTCGAAACGCAGATTCAAGGGGTGTCGACCCCCTTGCAACGATTAGAGCATCGCCTACATTTTCCTGTTGCTTTTGTGGTGTTGCCGATTTTTGCGTTGGCAAATGCAGGCATTTTGCTCAGTTTTGATGGTTTTATGACGAGCTTAACCGACTCGGTAACCTTGGGTGTGATTGCGGGCTTAATGCTGGGAAAACTGGTTGGTATTGCTGGTGTCGCCAGTTTAGTCGTGACCTTGGGCTGGGCGCGTTTGCCAGAAGGCGTTAGTTTGTCACAAATTATTGGCGTGGCATTATTGGGCGGTATTGGTTTTACCATGTCCATTTTTATTGCCGAAATTGGTTTTGTTGGCAATGACGCACTGATTAATCAAGCTAAGCTCGGTATTTTGATTGCTTCTGTGTTGTCGGGTGTATTGGGTTATGCATTTCTAAGGTGGCAAGCCCAAGAAGCTTGAGGCTTGCCCAGTAACACACCATTAGCGATGCCGCTCGCTACGTTCTAGCCATTCGGGCGGCATTAACTCGTCCAAGTCTTCTTCTTTAATCCAGCCATCGAAATCGGAAGCGGTTAACCAGTCCTCAGGTGTCCAACCCATTGCTTTTGCTTTTTCTAAGGCTTCGCCGTGTGTGCGTTCAAAGACCGTAAACACCTCGGGCGGTAAGTTACTGGCTTGTGCGCCATGCTGATCCCAATAGTCGTTGACTTTATCCCACAAGACTTCGATTTGATCCATGCGCCACCCTTGGCAGGTTTCGGTTTCGGCAATAAAGCCAAAAATGCGTGCATTGCGAATGATCTCGCCAGTATGGGTGAATCCGCCCCACTGATCATTGTCTAATCCAGGATAGGTTTGTGGCTTGTGCTTGCTCATGGTGAGATCCTTAAAAGACAGTTAAAACTGCCATTATTCTAATTGAAAACACCTGTGTAAAACGATAGATAAGCATGATTGTTTTTTATGGATTTAATAATCTCTCATCTATGTATTGCTGCTAAAAATACATTAGCGTCGGCAAACCTATTGCCTCTCAACCCGTTAGGTTTTTCTCGTTTCCCTAATAATTAGTCAAAAGCCTACTCAGTGGGATGCAATGAACATGATATAATCCAGACATTTGATGCCAATTGAGAACGCAACGCGATGACGACTGCATCCCCTAAAGATTTTACCTTTTCTGAAAACTCCCTCGGGTTAGTAACACCACAAACCTTAGTCGTAAACGAGCCACTAACGCTCGTTTGTGGCGCAACCTTGCCGAGTTACCAACTTGTCTACGAAACATATGGCACACTCAATCGCGATGCCAGCAATGCAGTGCTGATTTGTCATGCCTTAAGTGGCGACCACCATGCAGCTGGCTATCACAGCACGAGCGATGCAGCAGGTTGGTGGGATCATTATATCGGACCCAATAAAGCCATTGATACCAATCGTTTTTTTGTTGTTGGGGTAAATAACATCGGCTCATGCCGTGGCTCGACTGGTCCTGCCAGCATCAACCCCGAAACCAATCAAGCCTACGGTCCAGACTTTCCGATGGTTACCTGTCGTGATTGGGTAGTCACCCAAGCCAAACTGGCCGATACCCTTGGTATTGATCAATGGGCAGCCGTTGTTGGTGGTAGTTTGGGTGGTATGCAAGTGCAGCAATGGGCGATCGATTTGCCCGATCGCTTACGTCATGCGGTGATTATCGCCTCTGCGCCCAAACTATCGGCACAAAATATCGCCTTTAACGAAGTCGCACGTCAGGCAATTATGAAAGACCCCGATTTTCATGGCGGTCGCTTTTTAGCACACAACACCCTACCTAAGCAAGGCTTGATGCTGGCACGAATGCTCGGACATCTTACCTATTTGTCGGACGATTTAATGGGGACTAAATTTGGACGCGAGCTACGCACAGGTAGCCTCAAATACAACTACGAAGTTGAGTTTCAGGTCGAAAGTTATTTACGCTATCAAGGTGAAAAATTTGCCACCAAAATGAATTTTGATGCCAATTCTTATCTACTCATGACCAAGGCACTCGATTATTTTGATCCTGCGCGTGAGCATGACGATGATTTAGTTGCCGCGTTAAGTCATATTAAAGCTGAATCATTGGTTGTGTCTTTTACTTCAGACTGGCGTTTTTCACCGGCACGTTCGCTCGAAATTACCCGCGCCTTGGTACAAGCTGGCAAACGCGTCACTTATACTGAGGTAGAATCAGAACATGGACACGATGCCTTCCTGCTACCCAATAGCTACTATGAGCAACTGTTTGGCGCATATATGAATCGCATAGCAAGGGAGTTTAGCGCGTGAAAGCACATCACTTAAAAGCTGAATTTGATTTATTGCTCGACTGGATTCCACAGGGCGCACGAGTGCTTGATTTAGGGTGTGGTAATGGCGAATTGCTCGCTTACCTAAGCACCCATAAGCAAGTGAAAGCCGTGGGGCTAGAAATGGATCCGCTCGCCATTATTGGCAGCATCGACAATGGGGTTGATGTCATGCAGGCAGACTTAAACAGCAGCAATCTTGTTGACTTGTTCGGTGAAAATGCTTTCGATGTGGTACTAACAACACAAACCGTACAAGCAATGCAACGCCCCGATCAACTGATTGATAGCATGATTACGGTTGGCAAACGTGCCATTGTTACCTTCCCCAATTTTGGTTATTGGCGTAATCGTCTGCAAATTGTGCGCGATGGTAAAATGCCCGTATCAGAAGCCCTGCCACATCAATGGTACGATACCCCAAATACGCACCTATGCACCTTTTCAGATTTTGAGCAATTGTGTACCGATAAAAATATTGCCATTATCGAACAACGTGTCTTGGGTAAAGAACTCGGCTTCATTGCACAACTCATTCCCAATTTATTTGGCGAAGTTGCACTTTATCATATCGAAAAAGGCTTTGGAAACTAAGAGGTTATATGCTAAAAAAACATCTCGCTTTGCTCGTTGTAGGGACAAGCATCACTCTGCTATCAGGTTGTTTTGGTTCTGCTAGCAAGCCAGAGGTTGAATCCTCTAGTAAAAAACAAAATGCGCTCGAGGTTGAAACGCTGTTATCACAGTCGGTATTTTTGCGTCCGACGCTACTAGGTGAACGCAGTATGTATATTCGTTTTACGTCAACAGCCGATAAACCTGTTGATTTGGAAGGGCTGCAAAAGCAGTTAACCGAGCGTTTTAGAGCGAAAGGCTTTCGCCTCACATCGCCAGAGCAAGCAAATTTTATGCTGCAAATCAATGTGCTCTCTATCAGCAAAACAACCAAATCGCTCACCAAAGAAGCCGTGAGTAATGGCTTTGGGGCGGCTGTTGCTGTTGCCAATGCTGCCATAGGACCTGCTGGACAAGTTGTTGGCACAGCGGCACAAAGTGCAAGTAATGTGTTTTTTAAAGACTATTACTTTAATATGATTACCGATATTCTGATTAGCGAACGCACACCACGTATTAACCAACTCAAAGGTGAGCCAAGTGAAGACGCAAAATGGAAAGAACATCCCACACGTGCCTTGTCTTCTGCTAAAGATACCAATGCCAATCAAGATGAATGTATCGATAGCCTAGAAGAAAACCTATTACGTGTCTTGAATGGTTTATTTTGAGGCAATAAAAACCGCCCCGTAGGGCGGCAATTTGAAATCCCCCCGCCTTCGGCGACCCCCTTTAATAAAGTGGGTGAATAATTCCCTCCTTTTGTAAAGGAGGGTTAGGGGAGATTTTAATCTTAAAACTCACCCCATTCTTCACCATTCCCTTTCTTGGGTGCTGGTAATGCTGCTGGGGGAGGGCGAACATTCGATACCAGACACATATCATTAAAATCGGCTAAAACAGCGACAATAAAGAAGCGGGGAAGGTTAAGGATGCGTACGCAATAATGAAGTTAAATTGATAACCTGCTGTAAGGTTACCCTTTGCGCAGGTGTTAGCAGGTCAGCGAGGCTTACCGTGTCAAGATGTATTAAAAAAGCATCTCTTGCTTGCAGTAACGCTTGATTTAACAAACAATGACCACGTAATCGGCAGGGCGGATTATCACAGTTAGCAGGTGCTAAATTAGGTTCAAGATAACGAACCACATCACCAACACAGATTTGATCTGCTGGCATGGCTAAAGAAAAACCACCGCCCTTGCCACGTACGGTATTAATAAATCCCCCCTTACCTAGCTGATGTACAACTTTAACCATATGCGAGCGTGCAATATCAAAAGCCTGAGCAACATCGCTAATTTGCCCACGTTCTCCTTTAGGCAAACTGCCAACATACATAAGCGTTCGTAACGCGTAATCGGTAAGACGAGTTAATTGCATTGTTTGCCTCGTAGCGGATAAAAGATGTATTATGTCTCTATCTTTAATAAAAAACAGATTGCGACCAATGATAGACCTACCCCCGCTCACACGCAAGAGCCAACTTGGTAAATACAACCTTTTTGGCTTAGGCTTTCGTCCATTTTTTTTGCTCACGACACTATGGGGTGTTGTTGCTATTTTATTGTGGGGCATGATACTTTTTAGCAATAGCATCACGCTACCATACTATGCCGATGCACTCACGTGGCATAAACATGAGATGCTAATCGGCATGGGCAGTGCCTTAGCTGCAGGGTTTTTACTGACTGCTGTGCGTAACTGGACAAAAATAAACACACCCACAGGCACACATCTTGCCTTATTAGCAGCAACGTGGGTTGCTGGTCGGCTTGTTTGGACATTTGGTGGCGATAGCTTACCCGCTTGGCTCATTATGCTGATTGATTTTGCTTTTTTACCTTGGCTAACCTACGCAATCGGCAAGCCAATCTGGCAACGTAAGCAATGGAATCAGCTTGTATTTCCTGCTATTTTGTTCACGCTGATGATTGCTAACGGAGTTATGTATATCTCTTTATGGCAAGAAATCGATTTGTTAAGCATGACAAGTAAACTTGCCAGCTATGCGTTACTGGCTTTGTTGGTGGTTATGGGCGGACGCATTATTCCCTTTTTTACGGAAAAAGGCTGCAATCTACGCTTTAAGCCAACGCCAACAATACTTGTTAAGGGTTATCTTGGTTTCTTCGGATTGGTTGCCTTACTCGACATCAGCGACACTTTTGTGCCGATCATGGCAATCAGTGCGGTTATTGCAGGTATCCTATTTTGGATGCAGCTTTATTACTGGCAATCGTGGCGCACGGCTAGCAATCCACTGGTTTGGATATTACATTTAGGCTATGCAGGTATTGGATTAGGCTTTATGCTGAAAGCAGCTTCCGTTATTTGGCTCGAGCTTGCCCCCTTGGCAACACATGCGTGGATGATGATTACGATGGGTGGCATTGGGCTAGGCATGATGGCGCGGGTATCGCTGGGACATAGTGGTAGAACACTAACAACACTGCCTGTCATGCGCTCGGTATTCGTGCTAATTATTGCTGCGGGCATCACGCGCTTACTCGTGCCCTTGCATCCAATGGCATTGCCACTTTCTTTTTTAGTGTGGTGTTTGGCATTGGGTTTATTTTTTTGGCGTTATTTGCCTGTCTGGCTAGAAACACGCCTTGATGGTCGTCCCGATTGACTATGACAGGTGAGTTATCAGCAGCAGCTGTCACAAACTGGCATATGTATTTCTGGCTGTTTGAGCCATCATAACGCCTCACTCAACCGGACAAGATAATTGACGTCTGACAGAGTACCGCTAATACCAGTGCCGCTGGCTGGTTCATAGCGATCAGTTTATCACAATCTAAATCGTAAAGAATCGTAAAGGGGTCTGACCCCTTTGGCTTTTGATTTTATACTGTTTTCTTAGCGTAATGACCTGCTTTGCAATCTGGCCATCGATCATGATAATCTTGATATGATCAAATAATGCAGTCACGAGCTGCTCTTCTTGCTCTGACTCAAATGAATAACCCATAACTTCCATGTAAGTTACGACAGATACTGCGTAAACTTCTCCGTCTGGAAACATATCATCGATTGCCAGCAATCCTTTAGACAGGTAAATAATTGTGTTGGAATCAAGAATTATCATGCCCATTCGTCTCGCTGTGCTTTTTGCCAAGCCATTGGGTCATTTATCTGCTGGAAGGGCTTTGTACGTGCATTATTGAGCAATGACTTTATTACTTGCATAGTACTTGCTTGAGTTGCAGCAACCTCCTCTGCCTCAATCACTACTCGTACATGCTTGTTTCTAAGCTGTTCGAAGTTGGGTATGCGCAGATATTCGCTGACAATATCAGCTTCAAATGTAACAGCAAGCATAATGTGTCGCTCCTAGCGGTGTTCGGGGGTTATGTGCATTATACACCCACGCTAATCCCTTGCGTGTCGTTGTTCTTCTCATAAAACCCTATTTGCTAAGGCTTTCTGGGAAGAAAAACCCCC
>DYST01000050.1 GCA_020726325.1 Thiomicrospira cyclica
CCAAAATCACTTTAATTGAAACCCTAACTCATAGATTTGGCGATGCACTAGCCTAGCCCTAAGAAAATCCACCCTAGCCCTCCTTTACAAAAGGAGGGAACAAAATCTCACCTAACCCCTCTTTAAAAAAGAGGGGAAAATTCACACCCACTTTAGTCAAAGGGGGTCGCCAAAGGCGGGGGGATTTGTATCGCCGCAGGCGGGGGAATTTTCTTGTCGAAGTGTAGACGAGAGAGTTCAATATTAACGCATGAAAGGCATTTTGCCCATCGCCCCACCCGCCATACCGCGCATCATTTTTTGCATGCCGCCTTTTTTCATACTTTTCATCATTTTTTGCATTTCTTCGAACTGCTTAATCAGGCGGTTTAATTCTTGCACACTAGTACCAGAACCCAGTGCAATACGACGTTTGCGCGAGCCTTTAATGATGCTTGGATGACGACGTTCTTGCATCGTCATTGAATTAATCATTGCTTCGATACGCTTAAATTGTTTTTCGCCCTGAGCTGCATCAACCTTTTGTGCCATACCACTCATACCTGGTAATTTATCGAGCAAGGAAAAGACACCACCCATTTTCTGAATTTGTTGCAGTTGCGACTTAAAGTCTTCAAAGGTAAAGCTGTCCCCTTCTTGCAGCCGCTTGGCAAGCTTTTCCGCTTCTGCTCGGTCAACTTTTTGCTCAACCTGCTCAATTAAACTGAGCACATCCCCCATGCCCAAAATACGCGATGCCATACGTTCGGGATGGAAAGGCTCTAGCGCATCAAGTTTTTCACCTGCACCTAAAAACTTAATCGGCTTACCCGTTAACTCACGCAATGATAAGGCAGCACCACCACGCGCATCACCATCTGTTTTGGTGAGAATCACCCCTGTTAACGGCAAAGCTTCGTTAAAGGCTTTAGCAGTGCGTGCGGCATCTTGCCCTGTCATGGCATCAACCACAAACAGGGTTTCGATTGGGTTAATGGCGGCATGAATGGCTTTCGCCTCTTTCATCATCTCGCTATCGATGTGCAAGCGACCTGCCGTATCGACAATCAGCACATCATAAAACTGCTTACGTGCCACATCCAATGCTGCTAAGGCAATATCAACAGGCTTTTGCTGTGCGGTTGAAGGATGAAAACTTGCCCCCACTTGTTGCGCCACTGTCTGCAACTGCGAAATCGCTGCGGGACGGTATACGTCGGCAGAAACCACCAAGACCTTTTTCTTTTCACGCTCTTTGAGATACCGTGCTAATTTACCAACGGTCGTGGTTTTACCTGCCCCCTGTAGACCCGCCATTAAAATCACAGCAGGCGGAGCCACATTAAGTTTTAAGCCATCATTGGCTTCGCCCATTACAGCCGTGAGTTCGTCTTTAACAATTTTAATGAACGCTTGCCCTGGTGTCAGACTTAAAGATACTTCTTGTCCAACAGCACGCACCTGCACGCGATCAACAAATAACTTGATGACTTCTAAGGCAACGTCAGCTTCTAACAAGGCGCGTCGAACCTCGCGCAAAGCATCCTTAACATTCTCTTCTGTTAATCTACCCTGTCCACGAATTGACTTTAGGGTACGTTGTAAGCGTTCACTTAAATTTTCAAACACGATGATTCCTCTTTGTGCACTATGCATTTTTGATATTATAAGCGAGCAATGCGCAATCTCTGCTTTATTAACAGGAAATTAACCATGAACAAATTCATTCTGCTCGCTTCCTTTGCTTATCTTTTAAGTAGCGGGTTATTGTTAATGCGACTCAAAGGCTATCGTTTTGAAGCAACCCGAGTCATAACAATTTTATCAGCTAGCCTTGCTACGCTAATTCATGGCGTATTGCTATGGGGAACAATTTTAGATGCTACTGGAACGCATATTGGACTGGGCATTAGTTTAAGTCTTGCTGGTTGGCTTTCAGCAATACTGGTAATTGCCAGCAGTATCAACAAGCCGATGGAATCACTAGGCATCATTGTTTTTCCCCTCAGTTTATTAGGACTCTGGTTGCCTGCATGGTTGCCGCCACCACATCTGCTCGAAGCAAGCATTGGTTTACACGTTATTTTATCCTTGATTGCCTTTACCTTAATTGGTTTAGCAGCGGCACAAGCTGCGCTATTAATGCTACAAGAAAAACGTTTGCGTGATCGTCACTGGCAGGGGCTGATTGGTGCACTCCCTCCGTTAACCTTGATGGAAAAAACCTTATTTGAATGGTTATTAGCGGGCTTTATTGCTTTAAGTCTTGCCTTATTTACAGGAATATTATTCATCGAAAACCTATTAGCCCAACATTTAGCACATAAAACCTTATTTAGCTTTGCTACTTGGTCGCTCTTGGGGTTACTATTATGGGGACATCATAAGTTGGGATGGCGTGGTCAACGTGCGGCAAGTTTTACCATCTGGGGCTATGGCTTTTTAGTTCTGGGATACGCAGGATCACAATTTGTACTCGAGGTTATTTTATCGTGAGCATTACAGCACAAACTTGGCAACAATTATGCCAAGACATCACAATTGCAACTCAGGATATTTTTACACAAATCAATACCGACAGCAGAAATGCAAACTACAAGTCTGATGGTAGCCTTGTAACAGAAACAGACCTGCAATTACAGCAATGTATCAAAACTTGTCTCATCGCACGCTGCCCACACATTCCCCTGCTAGGCGAAGAAATGGATGAAGCAGAACAGATAGCAGTCTTGGCAACAGGCAGTTGTTGGATTTTAGATCCACTAGACGGTACCAGCAACTTTAGCCATGGCATCCCCTTCTTTAGTGTCAGCCTTGCCTTAATGCATCAGAAAGAAATTATCGCTGGCATGGTCTACGACCCAAACAGAGATGAGTTATTTAGCGCATTCGATACGCAAGAAGCAATGTGCAATGGTATTACGCTAACATCACTGATCAAACGTAATGACACGACAGACTTAAAACGAGCAATTGCCGTTATCGACACCAAACGACTGTCTCGTAACCTTGCTTGCGCCATTGTGACACAACATCCCTATCATTCACAACGTAGCTTTGGTTCGGTAGCACTCGATTGGTGCTGGTTAGCTGCTGGTAGAATAGATACCTATTTACACGGCAAACAAAAATTATGGGACTTTGCTGCTGCCGCTTTTATTGCTCAAAAAATGGGCTGCTGTACTCAAACATTGACAGGAGAAAACATACTCGCACTGCCACTTAATTTAATGCCACGCTCTGCCGTTGGCGCACAGCCACAACTGGCATCAGCATGGACACAATGGGTTGCAGAGCATCAGGAAGAGCCCAATTAGTTCAACTGTTAACACGCTCCTAGCTCGACCAGCGTTGCAGTGCTTCTTTTAACTTACCAATATCGATCGGTTTAGATAAATAATCATTCATCCCTACTGACAAGACACGTCCTTTATCACCCTCTAGTGCATTAGCAGTGAGGGCAATAATGGGTAACCCAGCATAACGTCCACCCAAAGCACGAATTGCTTTTGTTGCATCTAAGCCATCCATTTCTGGCATTTGCATATCCATCAGGACAAGATCGTAGGATGCCTGTTGCACAAAATCAACAACTTCTATACCATTTTTTGCAATCACAACTTGATGCTTTAATTTAGATAGAATTGCACGAATGAGCAATTGGTTAGAGGGATTATCTTCCGCAACCAAAATGGTGAGTGGTGTTTGCTCTTTCAGGTTGCTAATTGGTTTAATTTCATGTTCTAACAAGCTAGCATTCGCAACTTCTAATGGCAGTGAAAACCAAAAACGACTCCCTAATCCCAACTCTGAAGAAACACCAACTTGCCCACCCATAATCTCAACCAGTTTTTTACAGATGGCTAATCCTAGTCCAGTACCGCCAAATTTTCGTGTCGTAGAGGCATCCACTTGTGAAAATTCACTAAATAATAAACCAATTTTATCCGCTGGGATACCAATACCTGTATCGCTCACTGAAAAACACAAGACAGGATCAGATTGATTCTCAGGCTTAACAAGGATAACCTCTAAACGAATCTCACCATGACTGGTGAATTTAATCGCATTTGAAGTTAAATTAAGCAACACTTGTCGCAACTTATGTGCATCGCCATAAACAACCTCGGGCATTGTCTCGCCTAAGTACAATTTAAGTTGTAACCCCTTATTGGTTGCCAAAGAAGAAACAATTCGAGAGACAATATCAAGCTGTTCTGCAATGCGAAATGGCTCATGCTCAACCAGCATTTTACCTGCTTCTAGTTTAGAAAAATCAAGGATATCATTAATAAGCCCCAATAAATGCTCGCCCGATTGACGAATGAGGTTCACGTAAATGCGTTGCTCATCATCCAAATCACTATCCATTAGCAAAGAAGCCGTGCCAATGACTGAGTTTAATGGGGTACGAATCTCATGACTCATCGTTGATAAAAAATCACTCTTGGCACGCACTGCCATTTCTGCAGTTTCTTTTGCTGCCAATAAGGCAATTTCTGATTCTTTTCTATCGGTAATATCAATCGAAAAACTGAGAATCCAATCCTCTGGATGACCACCTGCTGGATGATAAGTCAGCAGTTTTTTACCTGCAAGCAGCCACATATCATAGTCATCTTTATGAATCAGTTCTTCTGCAATCACCGTACCGCCGTCTTTACGCAAACGCATATCGACGAGCATATTGCTTTGTGCGACCTGTGGCGGAAATATCTCGAAATCAGTACGCCCAATTGCCTGCTCACGAGAAATACCTGTTGTTTTTTCAGTCTGTTCATTATAGAAACGCAAGCAACCATGCGCATCTTTGACAAAGACATTCAGTGGCAAGGCATCAAGAATGCTTTCGATTAGCTTTTCACGCTCTTGAATTTCGGTTTGCGCACGCTTACGATCTGTAATATCGACAACTGAACCAGCCAAACGCGTTGCCTTACCCTGCGCATCCCAGACTGCCTGACCTGTAACATTAATCCAGACATAGTAGCCTGCATCGGTGCGAATACGACATTCAACATCAAACGGCCAACAGTGGACAAGGTGTCCTTGCAGCGAATCTTCTACATGCTTTTTATCTTCAGGATGCACGCGTTCCCAAAAAGCCGCAGCTTTTCCTGAAAACTGATAAGATGATGCACCTAAAATAGCCTTCATACGATCAGACCAATAAACGCTATCATCAATAACGTTCCAATCGTAAATGCCGCCTTTAGAGCCTGCAACAACCAAGTTAAAACGCGTTGCTAAATTATCATTCTCGGATGCGGGATAACTTATCTCTGTCGTCGGCACATAATGAACCAAAACGGCTTTACCATCAGCTAACATCCAAGGCGAAAAAATCATAATAAAACGTTGTACATGCCCACAACACTCTGTTTTTTGCTGCTCTGTCGCGCTATTCGTTTCCCAGCAAAATCTTAATTTCGGTTCCATTTGCACTAACTCACGCTCGCTAAAGCGACCCCACTTTTCGGTTGCCAATAAATTCTGAGCTAAAACAATCCAATGAGAATCGACTAAGCGCAGAAGCACAGCGGGCATCATCAGTGCATCAAGCAAGAGTGTCGCATTTAACATGGTAATTTCCTATAACAAATAACGGTTTTAAAACCGTGTAGGCAAATGATCAACCTCAGACAGTTTCCATATCTGATCGGTTTTATCTTGTTTTAACTTAGTTTTTAGCTCGTTAGGCAACTTGGGCAATAGATCAAAGCCAATACGCTGTTCAATTTCATTAATAGAGACACGATATTGGCTGAATGCTTCATCACCATTTACGCCTTGATCGACCATAAATGCCAATACATGCCACTGGTCACCTTTTTTGGCAACAAAAACCTTATAACAGGCTTCGGGAACTTGCACAGGACCATTAGGCAAGAGTACAGGATGCGCACCAAAGACAGGACCATCAATAACCCAAACTTCTTTGAAAATATGCGTAAAATAACTAAACTCAGCCCGTTCCAAACGCTCCCACCAACGCTGATTCAGACCTTTTGATTGCGGTGTGATATTCGACATGAAAAAAGTTTCTTTTTGTGCTTCATCGTCACACATAGCCGCAATGGCATGGTTGGGTGCCATATGCCCTCGATCGTAACCAGAGTGTTTATAATGATCGTGGACGATTTTGGCGCTGGTGCGGGTATCCGTGATGAATCTGTCTTGACGTTTATCGATCTGACCATCATGTTTATCGGCAACACGATAAGCAACCCAAAGTGGATTAGCACGCTCATTACTGTAACCAACATCGTAGCAACGATTGCTTAAAAATTGCACGGAATGATGCGCATCATGCTTTATCGCAACGGGCCAACCTGTTGGCAAGTCATGAGCAGTTGTGCTGCTTGTGTCGGCAGAAGGCGTTGTCGTTTGAACCGCATTTTTAGAACAAGCGCCGATGATCACTAAAATACCGACGAGTACAGCGAGAAGGACGCGCACCCAAAAATTAATTCCTTTATTTTGCCAAACAGACATACCATCTCCCCTTTTGAATCTGGCTATTATAGCGCAGAGAGAAAGTAGTAAGGACAGAATTAATTTGGTTTTTGTTTCAGGAGTTCTTTTAAGCCATCTACGGTTTGCAATAATTCCTGAGGATCTCGTTCTGTCCAAGCTTTCTTTTGTGAAGGAATTTGCTCAATTTGGTTTTGTAACCGTACAACCTGTAATTGCGTGTTTTGAATATCTGTTCCTGCTTGCTGCAATCCCGTAGTCAAAGGTCCTAGCCAGTCTAGCGTTGTCTGAGTTGATGAAAGCCCTTGCACGTTAGTGGTGCGACTACGTGTTAAGGCAGCATCAACATCTTCCGTTGCACTCTGAATATTTTCGACAATTTTCTTAATTTCATCCGTTGATTCTTGTGTTTTATTCGCCAGTTTTCTGACTTCATCGGCAACAACAGCAAAGCCACGCCCATATTCACCCGCACGCGCAGCTTCAATTGCGGCATTAAGCGAAAGCATGGCAATTTGCTCCGAAATACCTTGAATGGCTTTGAGAACCTGCCCCACTGCTTGGCTATCGGCAACAAGGCGCGTGATTGCCTTTTGAATCGCGGTTAATTCAATGGTGAAGGTCATCATTGTTTGACGCATTTGCGAAACCGTCTGCTGCCCTTGTTGTGCTTGCGCTAAACTACCACTGACTTGACTACCACCACGTTCTAAAAATTGCGTCATTTCTCCCGCACTTTGCTGCATACGACTCAAACTCGAACTTAGCGTTTGTTGTGCTTGCGATTGTTCTAATAGCCATTGTTGTGTCTTAATTTTGGCACTGTGCAACACACTCATTTGATCACTGAGTTTCTTTTGATAATCATCCCAGTGTTTCAATGACTGCACAAGCTGTTGCTGCTCTTGCTGACGACTCCGCCATGCCAAAACAAGCCATTGCATTTCATCACCTTGTCCAGCTTTTAAGCCAGACTGGAATACCCCAGGTTTCCAAACCTGCTTAAAATACACAAGCCACAATAACGCCATTAAGAGCCACCACATCAATGCTGTCGCTAATAACACAATAACAAGAGAAGATAATGGCGAACTTTTAACAATTGGTTTTACAATTTTTACTGGCTCTGATGCAATGGGCATAATGACGCTTGCTTCTGGCTCTATGGTTGCGGCAAGTTGCTGCCATTGCTGTTTGTAATTTTTTGTCCATTCTTGCCATATTGGTAAGCGCTGAGACACCTCATCCGACCATAAGGAATGATCGGCTTGTGCAGCCTCTAAAGCGGTACTTAATGACTTTTCAGCACCATCTACTCGCTCTTCCCAGATTTCTTTTTCGGCTGGCATAGCAGCTAATGACCAATGCACTAATGACATCAGATTTTGTTGTTTAAGCTGCAACCCTTGCCAAACAAGTGCCCAACCAGACTCCAGCTCTGCTTCTACCGTCAGTGCGTTGGCAAAAGAAGTGCCTGCTTCTTTTTCTAAGTTAAGTAAAGGCGTTGTATCGACTTTTTTATTATTCGTGTAGGGTTTTTCGATTAGAATATGCGGCATAACAGGCTGTGCGATCTCAACAGACTGAGCATGATCAGCAACAGAACCAAATCCCACTTTAGCAGTTAAAATGGGCATAGACAAGAATAGTGTCAACAGCAAAGCTGCCAAACTAAACAGGATACCTGGTAAAAAAGTGATCCATAGTTTGACACTAAAAGCTAATCGATTAAAGACAGACATAGCTCTCGATCCCAGTATTCGTTATATGTAACAGGAACAAAGCAAAGGCTATGCCAGATAATAAGGAAGGTCTGAACAATGCGCTTCGCTTTTTATTCAGACTTCTTATTGTTGTTTTTTAGTTGGTGGAAGGGAGTTTTAAATCAATGAGTTACATGCTAATTGAGTGTACCCCTTCCCCCAAGCCCCCAACCCTTGTTTATTTTTCAGAGTTTCCATAATTATTTACGTTTCTTGCGTTTATCATTCGCCTTGGCAAAACCAATCATTCGCTTTTTACGTTTAATCTGACGGTCTGATAACTCGTTTTTACGATCTGCGAAAGGATTTTCGCTCGTTTTATATTCAATACGCACAGGCGTACCATACAAATCGAAGGCTTTTCTGAACCGCTGCTCTAAAAAGCGCGTATAAGCCGCTGGCATATCATCGAGCTGATTACCATGAATGACAATGATGGGTGGATTATGCCCGCCTGTATGCGCATAACGCATTTTAACACGACGACCACGCACTAATGGTGGCTGATGCACCAAGAGCGAATCTTGCAAGACGCGCGTTAATGCAGGCGTTGGCAAAGTACGTGTTGCCGCTGTATAAACCTGTTTCACCATACCCAGCAGCAAACCGACACCTGTACCATGCAATGCCGAAATAAAATGATGCTCCGCGTAAGAAACAAAAGACAAACGTAAATCAATCTGACGCTTAATATCTTCACGCTGATCTTTAGTCAGACCATCCCACTTATTGACAGCTAAAACCAAACCACGTCCTGACTCTAACGCCATACCAACCAAATGCAAATCTTGATCGGTAATGCCTTCCGAACCGTCGAGCATCACGATAACGACGTGCGCCGATTCCATCGCTTGAATGGCTTTAATGACACTAAACTTTTCAATCATGTCATTGACACGCGCCCGACGACGAATACCAGCCGTATCAATTAGGGTATATTGTTGATCGTCACGCTCGAATGGCACAAAAATACTGTCCCGCGTCGTACCTGGCATATCGAATGCAATCACCCGTTCTTCACCAACCATGCGATTAATGAGGGTCGATTTTCCGACATTCGGACGACCGACAACAGCAATACGAATCCCTGGCGCTAGTGTTTTCAGCGAAGCTTCTTCTTCATCACTCACACCGAGCGAATCAAGAACATCATGCATCAGCGAGGTAACATTTTCGCCATGTGCTGAAGAAATCGCAATCGGCTCACCGAGTCCTAATGAATAAAAATCGGCAGCAACGGTAGCATGACTTAATCCTTCTGCTTTATTGACCAGCAAAAAAACAGGTTTATTTAAAGCACGTACTTTTTCTGCAATGACTTGATCGTGCGGCACTAAGCCATCACGGGCATCAACCAAGAAAAATACAGCTGACGCTTCTTCCAGCGCAAGCTGAACTTGCTGCTGCATAAAGACTTCAACACCATCGGTATCACCACTCAAACCGCCTGTATCGACAACAATATATGGGCGTTCACCGACACGACCAATACCATATTGACGATCACGTGTTAGCCCTGGAAAATCAGACACTAACGCATTACGTGTGCGTGTTAAGCGATTAAATAGCGTTGACTTGCCGACGTTGGGACGACCCACTAAGGCGATAACGCGTTGCATACTCATATTTTTGTACTCTTTTTACGCTGTGTTGCTGGTTTGCCACAAGCTCAAATTGCCTGTCACATCCAGCAATAATAAGCGACGATCTGTCAGCGCCAAACCATCCGCCAGACCTGTGGTAATCGCACCTTCGCCACGTCCGATAATACTACCGTCCGCGCCATTCAAAATATGCAAAACACCTTCCATATCCGTTACAGCAACAAAACTACCAAAGGCAACGGCTTTACTCAAGCGTCGATATTTTAGGGTATCTTGCATCCACAACACGCGACCAGATTCTGTGGATAAGGCTTTAACCGTATCGTCTTCTGCGACCACGAATAGGCGTTGTTCTGCCAATGCCATATCGACCCACGTTGAGGTGTCGCTTGCCCACAACTGATTACCTGTCTGCAAATCCAAAGCAATAACTTTACCATTAGTTGCCGCTGCAAAAATACGGCTTTCATCGGTTAACAAGGATGATTGAACATCGACCATACGCTCAATATCAGTGCGACCACGAGGCAAGGCAATACGCGCATCCCATGCACGTTCACCATTAACTTGCAGCACAGTTTCGACAAAACCATCTTCCCAGCCTAGCGCTAAGGCATTGGCAACAGGAATCGGTGCTGCCATGCCGCGTACAGACAAAGCGGGCATATCATGATCAAGAACCCACAAAACCTTACCATCTAAACCATCAAGCGCGGTTAATTTACCATCTGCCGAACGAACAAAAACACGACCTGCCACGGTCAATACAGACAAAACCTCGGTTTCTAACTGAGCCTTCCAATGTTGCTCGCCCGTTTTTGCACGTAACGCAAAAACTTCGCCACGAGCAGTACCAAGATAAACTAACTCAGCAACAGGAGATACTGCAGGACCTGAAACCAAAGCACTGCTTAGATTCGTTTTCCATAGCAGCTCACCCGCACTGCTCAGAGCGGCAACGCCACCATTACCTGCAGCGGCAAAAATTTGCTCATCATTTTCGACAATACGCAACCCTGGCACATCACGTCGTCCCATTTTACCGAGCGACTGCGCCCAAACTCGATTTAAACGTACTTTAGGCACAATCGCTTGCAAGGGCGTTGGCTGATGAATTGGCTCATTGCGCCCACAACCAACCAAAGAAGCGAATGCTACCGCGCTCAATAAAAACTGACGACGATTCATTATTGTGCAACCTGTACTAAGTCATCAACCCACAACTGCGATAAACTACGCAAACTTGATGCTAACTCTGGATTCGCTTGTGCCGATTTAAATGCTGCTTGCGCCGCACCCTGATCGCCCTGTTGCATCAATGCCATACCACGTACATAATCTGCCATACCCTTAAATGCAGGCGACATATCTTTAGAGGCAGTATTCAGCACGGCTAAGGCATCTGCTGTTTTTTGCACTTCAATCAATACTCGCGCCAAGCGAATGGCTGCAATTGAACGCCAATGCGCTTCACTTGCATGCGTCATCACCCATTTCAAGTCTGATTGTGCCCCTTCCCAATCTGCTTTTTCAACTTCATGTTTGGCTAATAATAGTGCTGCACCAACCGCATATGGACTCGATTCATGATCGACCATTAACTGGCGGGCCTCTCGCGATACCTTAGCAAAATCAGTTCCAGCCGCACCAGCGCGTAATGACTCATACACAATTGAAGCGGCTTCATGATTTGCCCGCTGATAATCCTGATAACCTTGCCAGCCTAAGACACCAGCTAAAGCCAATAGACCGCCTGTAATAACAGCCATGCCATTTTCTTTCCACCAACGCTTAAGGGCTTCTAATTCGTGCTGTTCATGAACGTCTTGCATTTTGATACTCCATTAAATCGCTAATTGCTTGGCTAACCAAGCGGGTAATTCTGTCCACGCGAGCATGAGCTGCTCCGCTTCTTCTCTCAAAAACTTAATGCCAATTTGTTGCTGTGCGACCTCATTATCACCCAAAACAAGGGCAAAACGCGCCCCACTCTTATCCGCCTTCTTGAACTGATTTTTGAAGCTACCACCACCATGATGCACCATCAAACGCATCGCGGGCAAAGTATCACGCAGCTGCTCTGCTAAAGCGAGCACCTGACGCTGAGCAAGCTCACCAGCAGCGATAAAGTATACATCTAAAGCGGCTGGTATTGGCTGAGCCTTTGCTTGCATCAGCGCGACAACACGCTCCATACCTAAAGCAAAACCAATCGCTGGCGTTGCTTTACCGCCTAACTGAGTCACCAAACCGTCATAACGACCACCCGCACAAATTGTGCCTTGCGAACCTAATTCAGTCGTCACCCATTCAAATACCGTATCGTTGTAATAGTCTAAACCACGAACCAGCGTCGGCTCAACACGATAGGCAATACCAACAGCATCTAAGTGCGCCAATAAGCCTGAAAAGCTTGTTTTACTGGCTTCATCTAACCAATCAGATAATTTAGGCGCATCGGCAATAACCGCTTTTAAAGCAGGATTTTTACTGTCTAAAATGCGCAACGGATTACGATGCAACCGCTTTTGACTGTCTTCATCAAGCAATTCATAATGTGCTGAAAAATAAGCCGTTAAAGCTTCACGATAAGCAGCACGTGACTCGGCTGAGCCCAATGAGTTCACCAACAACTCCGCTTCGATACCCAACTGCTTCCATAAACGCGCACTGATCATAATCAACTCGGCATCAATATCAGAATCGGTCATACCGAAAGTTTCAACACCTAGCTGATAAAACTGACGATAGCGTCCTTTCTGTGGGCGTTCGTGACGAAACATCGGCCCCATATAATAGAGCTTTTGTGCCCCCTGATTCAGCCAACTATTTTCAATCGCTGCTCGTACACAACCTGCAGTTCCCTCTGGACGCAAGGTTAACGAATCACCGTTACGATCATTAAATGTGTACATTTCTTTTTCAACAATATCTGTCACTTCACCAATAGAACGACAAAATAACTCTGTTTTTTCGACAACTGGCAGGCGAACATGGTTATAACCATAACTTGCCAATAACCTTCTTGCCGTTAGCTCTAACAGATCAAAATAGCTGGCTTGCTCACCTGCAACATCATTCATGCCACGCACGGCATTTACTTGTCCACTATTCATGCATTACTCATTTTACTTACTTTTTATGATTGTTCGCGACTTATTTATTAACCAAAACCATAAGCTGGGCATCAACAACAAACTGCCAGACTAAGACCGATAGCAGCAATACAGCAAACAACCACCAAAAACCCTTTTTACTCGATTTAACACCATGCGCAAACTGCTCTCCAACCAAATCAATACTAACCAGTTTTTCTTGCTCTGTTTGCTGCGTACTCTGCTTATAGGCAAGGTTAACACCGAGCAATTTTGCATAATTGTTAACATAACCGCGAGCAAATAAAGGAGACTCATGAACCGCAAGCAAGGCTTCAGCTTCCATTGCAACAATCTGTTGCACACTTAATTTAAGCTTGCTCGCAACCTCTATTTCACTCAATTGCTGTGCAAGTCTTGCCTGACGCAAGGCCTCGCCCCAACTGGGGCTATTATCAGAAACCGACATCAAAGGGGCAATATCCGTCTGCATTAGCGTTTCTCTCGCAATGAATGATGTTCAAACTTAACCGTTGTCTGACGAACCTGTGTTGTGCGCTTGGTTCTATCAGCGACATCACCTGCTAATTGACCGCAGGCAGCGTCAATATCATCACCACGTGTGCGACGAACATTGGTTTGCAAACCAGAGGCCATTAAACGATTTTGGAAGTCTAACACCAGCGCCCAAGGCGTTGTTTGATAGTCAGTACCTGGAAAAGGATTAAACGGAATTAAATTAACTTTAGCCGACAAACCCTGCAATAGCGTAATCACTTCTTTTGCATGCTTGGTCGAATCATTAACCCCTTTAAGCATCACATATTCAAACATAACGTGACGTTTTGGGTAGGCTTTGATATAACGATGACAAGCAGCCATTAGGTCAGCTAAGGGATATTTCTGATTAATTGGTACAAGCACATCACGTAGCGCGTCATTGGCAGCATGTAAAGATACCGCTAAAGAAACATCCAACCGCTCACTGAGCATATCCATTGCAGGAACAACACCTGATGTGGAGATGGTGACACGATTTTTAGACAAAGCATAGCCCCAATCGTCCATAAACAATTCGGCTGCTGGAAATACATTATTGACGTTTAGTAATGGCTCACCCATACCCATAAACACAACATTGGTAACAGGTTTTTCTCCCCAGCCAGCTTGACGTAATAGGTGTTGTGCCAACCAAACCTGACCGACAATTTCATCACTGCTGAGATTACGGTTAAAACCCTGTTGTGCCGTCATACAGAAAGTACAGGCTAAAGCACAACCCACTTGCGAAGAAATGCACAAAGTGCCGCGATTTTTATCGGGAATAAAGACCATTTCAATGGCATTACCGCCTTCAACCTCAAGTAACCATTTGCGCGTATCGTCATCAGCAATTTGATCGACCTTGACTTGCGGTAAACGAATAGGGGCAAGACTCGCTAACTTAGCACGCAACACCTTGGATAAATCGGTCATCTGTGCATAATCGATAATGCCACGTTGATGCACCCATTGCATCAACTGCTGGGCACGAAAGGGTTTTTCACCCTGACTTACCAACCAATCAGCCAACATGCGTCGATTCATCCCCAACAAAGAAACAGGGGCACTGCTTAATTCAACAACATCGCTCACTAAAACATATCCTACTGTGTTAAGTTTTTTAACTTACTCAATTACAAACGCGAATTTCAGTCTGCGCAAAAAAGAAAGCGATTTCTTTGGCAGCACTTGCTGCACTATCGGAGCCATGCACCGCGTTTTCGCGGGTACTGGTTGCAAAATCGGCACGAATCGTACCTGCAGCAGCTGTTTCTGGATTGGTTGTGCCCATGATTTCACGATGACGCGCAATGGCATTTTCACCTTCTAATACCGAAACAACAACTGATCCTGAAAGCATAAACTCGACTAATGGCTCATAAAATGGACGACCAACATGCTCCGCATAAAAAGCCGCTGCTTCTAGTGCCGTTAACCGCTTCATTTTTGTTGCCACCACCTGCAAACCCGCTGCTTCAAAACGCGCTAAGATTTGACCAATGACGTTTTTAGCAACAGCATCTGGCTTAATAATCGACAAGGTACGTTCAATCGCCATTTGGATTACTCACAAAATACTAAAAATGTTTTTTATTCTAACAAAAAACCGCCCCAGCAGGGCGGTTTTATTGCTCACAGAGGAAGAATGAGACAAACTGATGTCTTTTCTTTAAGAATGTTCTCAACTTAATGTTTCACCATTAGCTTAGTTTGGCAATCGAGACCCGACAATTAACAGCTTGCTGGCTTCTGGTCGCGCCGCATCGATGACCGTCATCGCCTGGTGTATGCCGTTGAAGACAATCTGCTACTCATTGCACAATGCAGAGACCATTACTCATTTCCACCTCAAACCCAACCACACCCTTAGCTTCTTTGCTAAATTCAACACCCATGAGGTGAATTGGTTGACCTTTATCGCGGTATTTAGCGGCATAGTCTTTGGCTTTAATTTGTGCCATTGCTTCACCTGTTGCTTTGCC
>DYST01000051.1 GCA_020726325.1 Thiomicrospira cyclica
AAAAGAAAGGCTTTAAGGATGGTGAAAATTCGGAAAGAGGCAACCTTTTTTTTAACATCGTTGACATATTAGAAGCAAAACGCCCTAAAGCTTTTATTCTAGAAAATGTTCGCCACTTAGTTAATCACGATGATGGTAAAACTTTCGCTAGGATTCTAAGTTTCCTCAAGGAACTTGATTACGATGTGTCTTATAAAATAGTTAAGGCTTCTGATTTTAATGTACCCCAGCATAGAGCGCGAATTTTTATTGTTGGTTTTGATCGTACTTCAATCGATACAAGAACACCATTCATATTTCCTCACCCTGTTCCTCTGGTCAAAACAATGTCTGATATTTTTGGCGCGTCTTGCGATAAGAAAATCGGATTTACCTTGCGCGTAGGCGGCAAAGGTTCGACAATTGATGACCGAAGAAACTGGGAATTTTATCGTGTAAATGGCGAAGTAAAACGCATCGGCTTAAAGGAAGCAACTGAAATGATGGGACTTGAACCAGCATTTCAATTTCCTGTTTCCAAAACGCAGGCCATGAAACAATTAGGTAATAGTGTTTGTGTTCCTGTCGTATCGGCCATTGCAAAAAAAGTTTTAGCCTATATTAATCAACACCGTGTGAGCTATGGCGATGAACAAGGCATTGGGATTAAATCTTTTTTAGGTCTAAATACTGTTCTGACAACAACCTTTATTGGCGATATAACAAATACTCGTGGAATAGCATCATGAAAACCAGCGAAAAAGATACCTTTATTAGCTATGCCATTGCTAACTTTTTCGATACCTTTTTAGTTTTTTGGTTAAGCTTTTTAACGGTGGGTTTGTTTAACTTTATTGATAAACAAACCACTGCACAAGACACCCCATTACCTGATATGTGGATGTTTGTTTACGAACATATTTTCTTGTTTTCACAATGGTTTGTACCCATTCTGCTGGGCGTATTTGCGCTTAATGCTTTTTTTCATGCGCGTCTGATTTCTCGTGTTGCACAAAAAATCATTCATGCTTGGATTTATGATTCGGTTGCGATTATTGCAGGGGCATTACTTGGCTCTATTTATCTCGATGGTGGTCATGTTTTTTTCTTAGAAATAACCCTAGAAGGGGCAATGCAAATTGCTGCTTTTTCGTTTGCTTTTTATGCACTGAGTATTTTAATGGTATCCATCATAACCTATACGATACAACGCACGACACAACCCAAAAGCAAACCTTTAGAGATTATTGATGAACAGCCCTAAGGCTTGGCATCCATATAACAGCTTACCAGCAAAGCCCATTCCCCTGTCTGTTGTATCAGCACAAGGGCATTATTTGCACTTAGCATCGGGTGAAAAACTACTCGATGGTATTGCCAGTTGGTGGACCGCCATTTTTGGTTACAATCATCCAGCTTTAGTCGAAGCGATTACCCAACAAAGCAAACAACTCTCGCATGTCATGTTTGGTGGACTCACCCATCCTGCCGCAGAACAATTAGCCGATACCCTTGCCCAACTTTCTCCAGCTACACCATCGGTATTCTTTAGCGACTCGGGTTCGGTTGCAGTCGAAGTTGCCCTAAAAATGGCGCGTCAGTATTGGCAAGCACTAGGCAAGTCCGATAAAAAACGCTGTGTTGCCCTCAAGCAAGGCTATCATGGCGATACGTGGGGCGCAATGGGTGTCAGTGACCCCGACAGCCTGCACCAGCAATTTCGTGATGCCAGCGCACAAACCTACTTTGCCGATGCACCCTTAGCTGGATTTGATCGCCATAATGACGATAATGACGACCTTGCCAGCGTACAACGCTTATTTGAGCAACACCATCAACAGCTTGCTGCCATTATCATCGAACCCATTTGGCAAGGTGCTGGGGCAATGAACTTTTATCGCCCTGATTATTTGCGAAAGCTACGCACGCTATGCGACCGCTATCAGGTGCTACTCATTTGCGATGAGATTGCAACTGGCTTTGGCAAAACAGGTAAACTATTTGCCCATCAACATGCCAATATCACACCAGATATTTTGTGCCTAGGTAAAGCCTTAACAGGCGGTATGCTGACCCTTGCTACGACCTGTACCAGCACTGCCATATCAGATGCTATCAGCAACAATCCACCCCATCGTTTTATGCATGGTCCAACTTACATGGCGAACGCCTTAGCTTGCGCTTGTGCCAATGCCAGTATTGCGCTATTACACGACATCGACTGGCAACCTAAGGTTAATCAATGGCAAAATGAAATGCGTAACAGCTTAACAGGACTTAACGATATCGATGGTGTACAAGAAATGCGCGTATTAGGGCATATTGGCATTATTGAAATGAGCTCCGCAGAATTAGCAGCAGCCGTGCAACCCCTCGCACTGGCAAGCGGGCTTTGGCTACGTCCGTTTGGCAATTGGGTTTACCTCACCCCCGCCTACACGATGAATGAAACTGAGCGTGCGCGGTTATTAGACACAACAGTCTCTGTTGTTAAACAAACTTGCCAACAAAAGTTACGCGCCAATCCTGAGGCGATTTAACCGCTTTTTTGCAAGAAACAAAGAAATTTCATACGTTTGTCACCTTGACAGAGCCACCGATTGTTACTATTTCATAAATCACATTATTACGTAATAACAGGGGCGGATATGCTTAATTTCTTAAGTAAAACGAGCATCAATAAGCGATTGCAATTGAGCATGCTACTTTCATTACTGATGCTTGCCTTGGTGGCTTTCTCTGGCTGGCAATCAATGACGTTAGCATTAGACAATGCCAAGCAACTCAATACCGAAGAGATTAATCTCGTTCAACCTACCAGCATTTTTCATCGTGACTACATCATCACATTGCAGTCGATGAATGACTATATTATTACCATGAATGAAGATAGCGGCTCAAAATTTGAGCAGCAGATTACAACACTGCAGGATAACCTTAAGATCTTATTAACTGGATTGGGCGCAGATGTAGAAAAAAGTGGCGATGGCTTTTTAATCCTAAAAAGCGTGGGGAAAAAACACGAGACTCAAGATATAGAAGACCTATTTATTCTAGATAACACACTGATTAATATCAAAAAATCAACAAACTCTAGTATTTTTTTACGCAAAAACATGATTCATAATTTTGGTTTTGGTTTAGAGAATAATGCAAAACGCATGGCAAAAGACATCCTTGAACTACGCCAACATAATTCAACACCAAGCGTGCAAAATTTATTAAATACTTTTGAAAAATACGTCGCCTTTTCTCAACAACAAGCTGCCAAAATGGTAAAACATTAGATACCAGCTTATTTCACACCATCGACGAACAAGGCATGGGCAATGCGACTGATACCTTGCTCACAAGTTTAGCCGTCACTTATAGCAACGAACAACTCGAAGCAATCAATCAGCATCGTGATGACTATCTCGACTCACTCAAAGACATGCGTGATGCCGCCAATACCATTGCACAAAACAATCAAATGATTAGTCGCTTATCAAGCGAAGGGAATGCGCACATTTTGGCTTTGGCTGATCGATTGGAGCACAAACGCGCAAACACCTATCAACAAATGGCGACAGAGTCAGAAGAAAGCCGCTTTCAATTGATTGTTAACATTGTGATTGCTGTCTTGCTCGGTTTAATTTTGACGCGCCAAATTGTCAACTCAATCGTGCGTCCATTAGAAGAAATGCGTCTGGCTGTCGAACAGGTTTCTCATACAGGCAAATTTAATACCATGAAAATGCTCACAGGAAATAATGAGCTGACACAAATGCAATCCAGTTTAGCCGCTATGATGCAAGACATACAATTAGCCATTGATGAGGTTAGCCGAGTAAGCCATGCGATGTCACAAGGTCAACTGCATGAGCGCATGCAAGCGCACTATTGTGGTGATTTGGCAGAACTATCTCAATCTGTCAATGAAAGTGTTGGCAATGTCTGTCATACGTTAGATGATTTAGAAAAAGCAGCCATTGCTTTAGAACAAGGTGATTTGAATCATCAAATTAGCCTAGATGCTTATTATGGGCAATATCGTTCTGTCGTAGAAAGCATCGATCAGGCGATTGCAGGACAAAAAAATGCGATCGAGGATGTGCGTCGCGTGACACGAGCCATGCGTGAAGGCGATTTTTCACAACGCATCACGGTAGACATGCCGGGTGATCTGAGCAACCTAAAACGCTATCTTAATGAAGCCTTGGTTCGCCTCGAAGAAGCCATCAATCAAAAAGGCATTGCCCTTCAGCATTTTAGTCAAGGAGATTTTAGCTACGTCATGCCGGGTGTTTACACAGGTAAGTTACTCGACTTAAAAACCAATATGGGTAAAATGGCACAGAATATTTCGAATATGATTAGTGATGTTCAAATCGCTACGGGGCATGCCGTAGATGGTGTCAAAGAAATCAGTACCAGCAATCAAGACCTAAACAGACGTGTACAGAAGCAAGCACTAGAACTCAGTAAAACCACACAACATATGCAAGATGTGAGTGACTCAATCAGTGATACCCTAAGTCAGGCTAATATTATTAGTCGCAATAGTGAGCAGATGCGCGATCAATCCCAATCAGGGATCCAGATTGTTGATCAGATGGTTGGTGCTATGAAACACATTCAACAGGCCAGTGAACAGGTATCTGGCATGACAAATATCATTAATAGTATTTCTTTTCAAACCAACTTGCTCGCACTCAATGCTGCCGTAGAAGCAGCTCGCGCTGGCGAATCGGGACGCGGCTTTGCCGTTGTTGCTGCCGAAGTCAGAAGCCTTGCCCAAAAAACAGCAGAAGCAGCAAAAAATATTCAAGTTGTGACTGAAAACAATTTACAACAGATTCAACACGGTCTAACACTGAGCCAACTCACACACGATGCCTTTTCAAAAAATGCCGAGGCGATTGGGCGTATTTCAACCCTAACGGGGAAAATGCATTTAGCATTGGATCGCCAATCAAATGGTATCCATGAAGTCAGTCAAGCATTAGAAGCAATCGATAAATCAACCCAACAAAATGCTGCCATGGTTGAGCAAATCGCGAGCACATCAGATAACATCATTTCTGAAGTATTAACACTTGAATCGCGTATCGATCAGTTCCGTTTACTGGCTAAAGTAACGCCTTTTAATGACAGCGCCCCACTGTTAATGCATGAACCCACTGTTAATGCATGAATTCGAAGCGTTTAGACAGTAAAGAAGCATTATCAAAACCCCAACTAGCGACTAATTATTTTTATGTAATAAATTGAAATTATTTCAATTTATTACATTTATTAATTACATGCTCATTCATTCTGATTTTAACTTGACAAACACTAGGGGTTAAGGCGTAATATTAGCAATCAATACTACGAACAAGGACAAAATGATGGCTAAAAAAATTCTTGCTGTCGACGACAGCAAATCAATGCGTCAAATGGTTACGATGACACTTAAGTCAGCAGGTTATGATGTAACCGATGCTGAAGATGGTCTTGACGCATTAGGAAAAGCAAAAACTGAACTTTTTGATCTTGTATTAACAGATATCAACATGCCGAATATGACGGGCATAGAACTCATAAAGGCATTGCGTAGCATGCCTGATTATCATTTAATACCGATTATTTGTTTAACCACAGAATCTTCCAGTGATATGAAGGCTGAAGGGAAATCAGCAGGGGCGACTGGTTGGATTGTAAAACCATTTTCACCAGAAAAGTTATTGTCAACCATTGAACGTGTGTTGTAAGCGCTCGCCTTTGTCTCCGCTCACGATTTGAGCTACAATTGTAGTGTATTTGTATACTACATCATCATGTTACGAGTATCGTTAACATGTACAAACAACACCTAGGGGGGTTGTATGTCGATTAAAGGGCGTTTTATTTTTTTGGTCAGTATGTTTCTGTCTGTTCTTTTGGTCATTGTTACGGTGAGCATGGTTTCTTCCGCTAAACAGCAAACCATTATGACTGAAATTGCCGATGCGTTAAGTGCATCGCAATCCATTAGCGCAATTGCGCGTGTGATGGAGTTTAATCAGTCACAAATTTTATATGCTTTACAGTACGATCCAGCTCGTCCAGATTTAGCTGATTCTCATTATTTTCCCGTAAGTCTTTACTTTGACCAGATTAAAATCAATTCAGAACAAATTATGATCAATTGGGATGCCTATTTAGCAACCAATACAGCCCAAGTTTTACAAGAAGAAACTGAAGTGTTTCAGTCGGTTAAAGGGGTTTATCTCGAAACAGGTATTTTAGCCATCATTGATTTAATGAAAGCCAACCGTTATGAAGATGCTTACACGCACTTTCAGCGAGAGACAGACCCGCTATTAATGAATACACGTCCGATTGTTGATTTAATTGCAACCAAAGTGTCAGAGCGTGTCAGCGCTTTGCGTGCCGAGGCAGAAACCACTGCTCAAATCATGGAACGCATTATGGAAGCATTTGTCTTCTTTTCGATTGTTGTTGGTGTGATGTTGTCTGTTTATAGTATTCGCATTATCGCTGCCAACTTGAACGCAGGACGCGCTTGGGCAAGTCATATTGTTACAACGGGCGATTTGAGTAGTCAGTTAGATCTACCTTATAAAAAAGATGAAATTGCCGATATGCTCACCAATGTCCAAGGTGCTTTTTCATATCTCAATCACGGTATGCTGCAAGCAAGGTCTGTGGTGACCGCCATGGCAAATGCTGATTTTACGCACCGTATGGATGGTGACTATCTGGGAGATTTAGCAGAATTAAAACAGGGAATTAATGGCTCTGCAGACGCTATCTCTTTTATGATGGGTGAACTTGAAAAAGTAATGCAAGGCTTAAATGATGGTCGCTTTGATGTCAAGATGGATACTAAAGTTCCGTTGGCTTTCCGTCAACTCGTAGAAACGGCATTAAATAGCATTAATGGTATTGTCGCGGATATTAATATCGTGATGAATCAAATGCATGTTGGCGATTTTAACTCTCGAGTTAACGCTGATGCTGCGGGTGATTTATTAATCATGAAGAAAAACATCAATGACTCAATGAATAATATTGCTCAAGCGGTTACGGCAATTAGTGATGTCGTTTCAGCGCAGGCTGCTGGTGATTTAACCAAAGCATTACCAAGTGGTGCATTCAAAGGGCAATTGCATGATCTTAAAAATGCAATTAACTACTCTTCAACCAAAGTAAAAGAAATTGTAGCACAAGCCGTTGGTGCTTCTCATGTTGTTAATGAAGCGGCGGATCAAGTGTCACAAGGTGCAGCCGACTTATCTACCCGTGTGCAAGAGCAAGCAGCAGCATTAGAGCAAACCAGTGCAACCATGACCGAAATGACATCAGCGGTACAAGCAAATACAGCGAATGCACGCAAAGTAGCCGACTTAACGACTCAGGTACAAGGTCAGGCAAAAGATGGCGTTACCGTGATGCAACAAACCATTAATGCCATGCAATCGATTAAAGCATCGAGCAGTAAAATTGGCGATATTGTTACCCTAATTGATAGTATTGCTTTTCAAACTAATTTATTAGCATTAAATGCAGCAGTAGAAGCGGCTCGTGCGGGTGAGCATGGGCGTGGTTTTGCCGTTGTTGCTGCTGAAGTTCGCGCCCTTGCAGGCAAATCGGCTGAAGCCGCGAAAGACATCAGAACCTTAATTGAAGATAGCATCCATCGTATCTATACAGGTACTCAATTAGCCGATAAGTCTGGTGAGGTATTAAACGATATTGCTGAATCGATTGCAAAAGTATCGGGCATGATTCATGAAATTGCCGATGTCTCTCATGAACAAGCGACAGAAATCGGACAAGTTCATTTAGCCATTGCCGATATTGATAAGGTAACACAAGAAAATGCCGCTTTAGTCGAAGAAACAACCGCAGCGGCGGAGTGTTTGGGCATCGAAGCCAATAATTTACGCAATAATATGGCGTTCTTCAAGACGGGACAACCAATAGGGGCGAACCTAAGTGCTCGCCCAGCCTTGCCAGCCCCTTAGTTTTTCGTATCTCGGTGTCGTGGCTTACGCACCTTGTCAGCTTTGACTTTATCGCCAGCGCGTTCGGTATGTTTCGTCAAAAATTGCTGCTGACCAAACTTTTTACCTGTGCGCTTGCCCTCGCCACCCGCTTCGCCAGTGCCTGCAGGTTGCCAGGTAGGAATAAGGTGATGTTTGCCATTACCGATTAAATCTGAACGTCCCATTTTTTTGAGTGCTTCACGCAATAATGGCCAATTCTCAGCATCGTGATAACGCAAAAAGGCTTTGTGCAATCGGCGTTGCTTCATGCCTTTGGGCGAGAACACCAATTCATTTTCATCACCTTCACGCAATATTTTACGCAGTGGGTTTTTACCACTGTGGTACATAGCAGAGGCCAATGCCATCGGGCTAGGTAAGAAGGCTTGCACCTGATCAGCCTTAAAACCATTACGCTTGAGCCATAATGCCAAATTCATCATATCTTCGTCGTTGGTACCAGGGTGCGCCGCAATAAAGTAAGGAATAAGATATTGCTCTTTACCAGCTTCTGCAGAAAATTTATCAAACATATCTTTGAAACGATCGTAAGCACCCATACCAGGCTTCATCATCTTGGATAAAGGACCTGTTTCGGTATGCTCTGGGGCGATTTTTAAGTAGCCACCAACATGATGCTGCACCAATTCTTTAACATACTCAGGTGTTTCGACGGCTAAGTCGTAGCGTAATCCCGATGCAATCAATACTTTTTTAATGCCAGGTAAGGCGCGTGCTTTACGATACAAGTGCACTAAAGGCGTTTGATCGGTATTTAAATAACGACAAATCACAGGATGCACACAAGATAAGCGGCGACAATTGTGTTCGATGCGCTCATCTTTACAGGCTAATCGCCACATGTTCGCTGTCGGCCCCCCCAAGTCGGAAATAATGCCTGTAAAGCCTTTTACCTTATCGCGAATGTCTTCGACTTCGCGCAAAATCGATTTTTCAGAACGGCTTTGAATAATGCGTCCTTCGTGTTCGGTAATCGAACAAAACGTACAACCACCAAAGCAGCCACGCATGATATTGACCGAAAAGCGAATCATCTCCCATGCAGGAATTTTGGCATTGCCATAAACAGGATGAGGAGCACGTGCGTAAGGCAAATCGAATACGCCATCCATTTCGGGTGTGGTGAGTGGAATGGGCGGTGGATTGACCCATACCTCACGATTACCATGACGCTGCACCAAAGCACGCGCATTCCCAGGATTAGTTTCTAGGTGAAACACACGAGAAGCATGAGCATAAAGCACAGGGTCTTCGCTCACCTGCTCGAACGAGGGCATTCGGATGACCGTTAAATCACGCGGATGAAAACGTGGAATCTGACTGGTTAAGTGCACAACGGTAATGCCGTTTTGTTCGTCGATGGTTTGTTTTGGTTTGGGATTATTAGTTGCCAACTCAGCAGTTTGTTCTTTGTTTGTTTCGCAGCTTGCCTCGCTTTGCATGGCATATGGGTCAATATGGGCATCGACTTTACCCGGAGTATCGACTTCTGTTGAATCGAGCACAACAAAGCCTTCTGGTACACGATTGCGCACAAATACCGTACCACGGACATCACTCATGTCTTTTGGGTGCTCGCCCTTGGCAATACGGTGACTGATTTCGACTAAAGCACGTTCGGCATTACCATAAAGCAGAATATCCGCCTTACTGTCTAAAATAACCGAGCGACGCACCTTATCCGACCAATAATCGTAATGGGCAATACGGCGCAAGCTGCCCTCGATACCACCGATGATAATCGGCACATCTTTGAAGGCTTCTCGACAACGCTGAGAATACACCGTAAGCGCACGATCAGGGCGTTTGCCATGCTCATCGTTCGGTGTGTATGCATCGTTATGACGTAAACGACGGTCGGAGGTGTAATGATTAATCATCGAGTCCATATTGCCAGCAGTCACGCCAAAATACAGGTTCGGCTTGCCCAATACCCTAAAAGCCTCTGCCGATGTCCAATCGGGCTGGGCAATAATACCGACCCTAAAGCCTTGCGCTTCGAGCACGCGACCAATCACCGCCATACCAAAGCTGGGCTGATCGACATAAGCATCGCCAGAAACCAAAATAATATCGCAGCTATCCCAACCTAGCTCGTCCATCTCGCTACGCGACATGGGTAAAAAAGGAGCAATCCCAAAGCGTTGCGCCCAGTATTTGCGGTAAGAAAAAATATTTTTAGCGTCAAACATAGCTATCCTTTTATGTCACCCGTTATTTTATTGTTATCTGTATTCGTATTCTGTATGCACTTGGGGTATGATAATACTTGATGCAAATCAATTTTTGAAAAAATAACAAGGAATTCACCTCATGAAACGAATGATACCCACATTGTTTGCACTTAGCATCGGTTTTACAGCAATTTGCTCGGCCGAATACGTTCAGCCCAACATTCAACATGATCCTTACGGTATGCAAAGCGTTGCTTATCAAATGAATACAGGCGATGATCAAGGGTAAAAGCGGTTGCATGAATCGCTTTTACCACTAAATACCGATCAAAAGCAATTAACAGCAGCAAGAAAATGGATAAAATTAGCCAGGCAAAACAGCTCGTCAGTGAAGTTAATCGGTTGCATCGTGAGTTTTCAGCTGATTATTTTGAAACAGGGAAAATTGAGCAAATTAACCTTTCCAGAACCATTAAATCTGTTCCTGTGCCGCATATCTACAACTATCGTTTAACGCTGCATGAAAGCATCAATGATTACCTGATGAACACTGATATTGACATCAAATACTTTTACCGCGTAAAAACCCGCGAAAGTATCGATGACAAGATTGAGCGATTTTCAGTTCGTGAAGATCAATACCCTGTCAATAACTGGCTCAACGATATTTTTGGTGCTCGCATTACACTCACGAGCGATGAAATACAGTTGGTTATGGATTTACTGGATGACTGGCAAGACGAATTGAGCCTGAAAAATTGGTATTTGCGCGATAAAGAAGGCTATCGTGGCTTGCACATTTACTTTAAAAATAAAAACAACTTTTACTTTCCTTGGGAACTTCAAATTTGGGATGAAGCGGACATTCAAAGCAACATTCAAAACCACGAGAAATTTAAGCGCAATTTTTTGTAAACAAGCATCGTTATGAACTTGCCCCATTGAATTCACTTAGGAGCAAGTCGTGACTGCTATGACTAAACTTTAGCAAACAAATCGTAAGTATCCGACCCCGTAATATCGACTTCAACAAATTCGCCAATCGGTAAATGTGCGCCGTTTTTAATAATGACCGTGCCGTCAATTTCAGGGGCATCGGCAGCAGATGCTTTATCGACACCATTTTTTATTCTTGCCTTTGGTAGTTGCATAAGAACATTACCTGCTCCCACATATAAAAAAAGCCCTAGCAAATTATCATGTTCACAATGAGTGGGCTCGGGAAAATGAAAATAACTCAATTTTTTTGTAGCGACAAAAAACAGCCTTCTTCTCTTTTGAGGCGTTCCATAGTCAGCCGCAAGCAGTTCTTTGTGTGTGACATCATAACCAATGTTTCTAAATGATTGATATATTTCTCCGATCATATTAGCCGATTTAACTTGCGCCATACCATATACATTTTCCATGATAATAATTTCAGGCTGCAAAAACTCAATATGCTTAATATAGTCTCGATATAAAGTCCCCAAGGGATCTTTTGTCGCTAATTGCTTACCTGCTACGCTAAACGGCTGACAAGGAGGTCCACCAATAACGACATGAGGCGACTTTCCTAACTTTTCTTTAACAAAACTCGGTGCAAGCTGAGTGATATCTGCTCGATGAAAATTCCACTGAGGACGATTGTCATTAACCGTTAGCTCTGCCCAACGTTCAATATCCATTGAAAATCTCGTACTAAACTTAATTTTTTCGCTTGATGCCTGTTCAAACCCCAGATCTAATCCACCAGCCCCAGAGAAGTAGGACGCAATGATTATTTCACCAAAAACGCCCAAACGTTCAAAATAGCGAGCTACTTCAGATGCTATCGCCTTTCCCAATTTAACAGGAACAGCGTTCCCTATCTGTTTATGTATTTGCCCTAACGAGCCCTTAAACTCATAATCTATCGGAAAATCCTGCAAACAAGCGGCTTCTCTTGGTGTTATGTATCTGTTTTCAATCGGATGCACAAACTTATTGTAAATATAGGAAGTAATTGTCAGAGATGGCTTATCCATTTCTAGGCGTAGTAAGCGCATATTTGGTCCGCCTGTTTTCTTACTGCCAGTACGAACAAAACTATTGTGCTGCAAATGAGAAGGCAAATCTCCCATCTTACCGCCCACTGGTAAATGCTTTATCCGCTCTAATACAATTCCAGTATACATCCTTGTTTCGTGATTAGCTACGTAACTCATAGAACCAATTATCGCAGAACTGGATCGGACAAAGTTATAATATAATCAAAAACATAATGCAATTTCTCTCTAGAAATACCAGATACACCTGCTATCTCCTGAATGTCAACCTCGTTGCCCCAAAGTACAGTGAGAACAGGATCAACATAATCCAAACCATGCCTGTATGCTGGCAAATTTGAAACAATTGCAGTTGTATAGTGTCGTTGATACTGGTGAGTGATGCCGATTTTTAATGTCTGGTAAACTGCTTTCTTAATATCATCAGTTCTATCCATACCAACACTTGTTTTGCCATCACTAATCACTTCATTAGAAGGCCAACCGTATACTCTCTTTGCCTCTATTGGTGGATTACCACAAGCATTCGTTAAATAATAGAATGGATTCGTTTTGTCTTTATTGACATAAGCACGCCTAGCTTCTTGCCAATTTAAAAAACATTTGTTCAATAATTTGCTATTATCATCATCTTCAACAAAATCAACAAAAGCCTTAAAGGGCCAATTCTGTGAACCAACCAAACCTAGGGGGATAACGACACCGTGCATATCGATAGCAGACTGACACGATTTTAACTGAGATGCGGTCAATATCGCCTTGCTATGTTGCTGATTCTGTTTCAGTGATAAAACACTAAGCAATAACGGATAAGTTATTAAAGGAGCAGCTTTTACCTCAGCCAAAATAGTTATTCCCGAACGATGTCTGATGACAGCGTCCGCATAACCACTACCACCCAAGACAATAACTTTTTCAATGTCAGTGGATAAGTGCTCAACAAATTTAAGCACCACTTCACTACTGAGCTTTCCTAGTGCTCCCGATTGTGGCTTTGCTGCTTTTTGGTATTGCCACACACCCTGATCATGGCAAGATGAGCACAAATTAATAAAACTCATATGAGCGTTAAATCCAGAAGGCACATTGGCGCAATACTCAATCGATTTTTCTAATCCTGCAGTGCTGTCGATATAAGCCAACGACATGACACAATCAAATAAAAATGGGTATATTTGCTTGTTTTTTCCAATACTTGATGCAAACAAACGCTCAACATCTGTGTTCCACGGATACTCAGCCAAAGGCTTATGCCCTTGCATATCAAAAGCGTCCGACATATCGTCACCACTATTTATCATGATAGTTAAACAACTTTAGCAAACAAATCGTAGGTATCCGATCCTGTAATATCGACTTCAACAAATTCACCTACTGGCAAGTGCGCACCATTTTTGATGATCACCGTACCATCAATTTCGGGCGCGTCGGCAGCCGAGCGGGCAATCGCACCTTGCTCGCCAATGGTATCGACCAATACCGTCATGCGCGATCCGACTTTAGCCTTCATCTTTTCTTCCGAAATATCCATTTGCAACGCCATCAATTCTTCCCAACGATCTTGCTTGACATCATCAGGTACTGGCGGTGCTAGGTCATTAGCAACAGCACCATCGACAGGTGAGTAAGGAAAACAACCCACACGATCGAGCTCGGCTTCATCTAAGAAGTCCATTAGCATTTCAAAGTCTTCGTCCGTTTCGCCAGGGAAGCCGACAATAAAGGTGCTGCGGATGGTCAGCTCTGGACAAATATCGCGCCACTTTTTGATACGATCTAGCAAACGATTCACGTCCCCTGGGCGCTTCATCATTTTCAAAATACGCGGGCTGGCATGTTGGAAAGGAATGTCTAAATAGGGCAGAATTTTACCCTGCGCCATCAGCGGAATAATATCATCGACGTTAGGATAAGGGTAAACATAGTGCATCCGCGTCCAGATGCCCAAGTCGCCTAACGCACTTGCCATATCGTACAGATTCGTTTTTAAGGGGCGACCATCCCAAAAACCCAGCTTATGTTTTAAGTCAACACCGTAGGCACTGGTATCTTGCGACACCACTAATAACTCTTTTACGCCTGCATTGGCTAGATTTTTAGCCTCCGTCATCACATCGCTAATCGAGCGCGAGACTAATTTGCCACGCATACTGGGAATAATACAGAAGGTGCAATTGTGATTACAGCCTTCCGAAATCTTGAGATAGGCGTAATGCTTAGGGGTTAATTTAACACCTGTATCGGGCATTAAATCTAAAAAGGGTTCGTGTGGTTTGGGTACGTGCAGATGTACCGCATTCATCACTTCGGTGTAAGCTGCTGCCCCAGAAATGGCTAATACATTCGGGTGCTCCGCCATAATGACATCAGGACGCGCGCCTAAACAACCCGTCACAATCACCTTGCCATTTTCGGTTAAGGCTTCACCAATGGTGTCGAGCGATTCGGCAACAGCAGAGTCGATAAAGCCACAGGTATTCACCACCACCAAATCCGAGCCTTTATAGTCGGGCGAAATATCGTAACCTTCGCTACGCAACTGCGTTAGGATGCGTTCAGAGTCCACCAACGCCTTGGGGCAACCGAGGCTAACAAAGCCAATTTTAGGGGCATTTTGCGCTGCTAATACGCGCTTTGGGGTTGGTGTCGTCATGGTCAATCACATCGCATCGAAACAAAAAGGAAGCCATTATAACACCATGACAAAAAACTCGAATCCGCTTAGAACTAAAAACAAAACAAGTAAGCAGCGTCTGTCTATCCTAACAGCCCATATCGCTAAATTGGTGTTAGCTTCTGTCAATCTAAATAATATGCAAGCGCTTATCAATAATGCAGAACAAACAGAGCTGCGCACGCATATAAATGCACTGACCAACAGCGTTCGTAACAATTCTCGTAGAAAATAATAAAAAATTCGTAACTCTCAAAAAATGAGAAATACTAGAATTATTAAACGAGAAATTTATCAAAT
>DYST01000052.1 GCA_020726325.1 Thiomicrospira cyclica
ATTTTCTGGGTTCATAACCGATAAAGCCACTCTAGTTAGATTTTTTATTGATTTTTTATTGCACCGAAATATGACAATAAAAAATTGGCCGTTCACGACTAACGCAACATCCCCAACGCCATTTCGACACCCGCAACTAATTTATCAACATCCGATTCACTGTTATAAACCGCAAAAGAAGCACGCACCGTTGCAGGCACGTTAAAGCGTTGCATCACAGGTTGTGCGCAATGATGACTGGCACGCAGACAAATTTGCTCTTGCCCTAACAGGGTTGCCATGTCGGACGGATGCACACCATCGACAATAAACGACACCACCGCTTCTTTATGCGCCGCAGTACCAATAATGCGTAGCCCATCGAGCTGTTGTAGTTTTTCAGTGGCAAGCGTTAATAAGCGATGTTCATGCGCTGCAATTTCATTCCAACCTAAATTTTGTACAAACTCGATGGCTGGTTTAAGCGCGATAACGCCTTCAATGTTCGGTGTGCCCGCTTCGAACTTATAAGGAATATCGTTAAAAGTGGTTTTTTCGAGCGTGACGGTGCGAATCATATCGCCCCCACCCATGTAAGGAGGTAGACGCTCTAACCAGTCACGCTTAGCATAGAGCACACCGACACCTGTCGGCCCGTAGAGTTTATGACCCGAAAAGGCTAAAAAATCACAATCCCATGCTTGCACATCAATCGGAGCATGAGCGACCATTTGCGCCACATCAACCAGAATCGCAAGATCTGGACGCACAGCACGCACACGGGCAATCATCTCGTGCACAGGGTTGATTGTACCCAAGACATTAGAAACAGCAGTAAAAGCAAAAACTTTGACATCGGGGGTTAGCTTAGACTCTAACTCATCGAGCAATAACTCGCCCGCATCGTTTAAACGAATCGCTTTAACGCCAATGCCTTTATATGCCAATAACTGCCAAGGTACAAGATTGGCATGATGCTCCATTTCAGTAACAAGAACCGAATCACCCGCTCGTAACAACCGCCCTAGCCCACTGGCAACCAAATTAATGCTTTCAGTCGTGCCTTTGGTAAAGACAATTTCTTCCCGCTCACGAGCATTGATAAAACTGCGCACGGCATCACGCACTGCTTCAAAATCTGCAGTTGCTCGCTCGCTGAGCGGATAGAGCCCACGATGAATATTGGAATAACCTTCACGGTAAAAACGATTCGCTGTTTCAATGACACTTGCTGGTTTTTGTGTGCTACTGGCACTATCTAACCAGACCAAATTAGGCTGTGACTGAAAAATAGGAAATTGGTTGCGGATGTTCATCATGTATTAACCTGCCAAAAGGAATCAGACAATTTGCTATAGCCTCGTTTATTCATAAACTTCATAAACTCATTGCTATCTGTAGCAGGAAACTCTACTTTAATTTCATCAGTTATTTTTGGTTCTATCGAAGGTGTTTTTTTACTACTCATAGCACTCAACATTTCTTTAGCAATCGCCTTAATTACAGGAACTGAAACAGAGTTACCTGCAACTTTTCTGGCTTGAGAATAAGGAAGATTGATTTTAAAACTATCTGGAAATCCTTGCAATCTTAACATTTCCCTACTTGTCAGCCTTCTAACACCATTAACCACTAAATAATTATAACTTCCACCTGCTCTTAAAGCACAAGAATAAGGCAATGCAGAAATATTACCACTAATATTTTCATGCCAAATAGAAGGTATTGGTGGATTTCCTTTTACATTTTTAAATCTTTTTTCTTTAATGCTATCCGAAAGAAAGTAACTTTTTGGAATATCTTCATCATTTTCTAACATATCTGTTAATGGCTTATAATATCCTGACGGCTTAGGAAATTTAAAATCAATTGCATCTCTAAAACCAACAATGTAAATTCTTTCTCTCTTTTGAGGAATTCCAAAATCTAGTGAGTTAAAAACACTATGATAAACTGTGTATCCTAGATTCTTTAATTTTTCTAAAATAACAGAAAATGTTTGACCGCTATCATGCGTTGTTAATCGTTTCACATTTTCAAGTAAGAATGCTTGCGGTCTCTTTGCTTCCAATATTGATTCAATATTAAAAAACAAAGTTCCTCTTGTATCTGCAAAACCGAGTCCTTTGCCTGCAATACTAAATGGCTGACACGGAAAACCAGCCAATAAAATATCATGTTCAGGAATATTAGTTGGCTCAATCTCATTGATATCACCAAATGGTCTATGACCAAAATTAGCTTCATACATATCTTGGGCTGACTTATCCCATTCTGAAGCAAACACAGTTTCACAACCAAAAGCCTCAAAACCTAAACGGATACCACCGATACCAGCAAATAAATCTATTGTTTTATAATTACTCACAATACAACTATTCTCATCTCAAAAAATCTATATGAGAAAACATCATGCCACTAATGCCTGTTGCAATTTATCCGCTATCGCTTGTTGCCATGCTAGGCGCAGAGCCTCAACAGGAACATCATCTAATGCCGCTTGCACAAAGGCAGCCGAAATCATCAGTTTCGCTTTTTCTGCGGGAATGCCACGAGCACGCAGATAAAAAATCTGAGCGTCATCAACCGTACCACTGGTAACACCATGCGTACAACGCACATCATCGGCATAAATTTCGAGCTGTGGTTTACTATTCGCTTGCGCGGTGGGTGATAAGAGTAGATTATTCGTTGCCATATTCGCATCGGTTTTATCTGCACCTTTTTCAACCAAAATATCACCATGAAAGACACCATTAGCCCTACCACCAATAGCAAAACGATGCAACTGTTGTGAACGTGCATTCAGGCAAGCATGACGCGTATGGGTACGCACATCTTGTATCTGCTTACCCAGTGCAATAACGCCTGTAGCAACATTCGATTCTGCATTTTCACCCGTAATATTAACGGTTAATTGTTGACGCGACACCAAACCACCCACCAGCAAACTGCGCTGCATAAAGCGCGCATCGCGTGCTAAGGTAACATCACGCCAGGCAAAGGCGTGTGCGCTTGCATCAACATCTTGCCATAACAGATGTGTACACTGCCCATTCGCGGCAACACTAACAGTGAGCTGCGATAAGATTAAGCCACCAACAGCACCCTGTTGAACTTCAATCACTGTTGCACTGGCATTTTCTTCGAGAACCACTTGAAACTGCAAAGATTGCAAAGCATCTTGATGTACACCAACTTGATTAATCATGATTGGCTGTTGCAGAGCCGTATTAGCCTTGATCGTCAAACGATAACCCGCTGAAATACTTGCTTTCGCTAAGCAATGAATCGCATCAAGATCATGATGATTCGCGACGTTATAATCGAGCGCACTAACAACCAAACCATCAGGCAAGGCTGAAAGTGACGTTGAAGCATCAGCACAAAAGTGTCCATCAACAAAGGATAAAACCACGCCCATTATTTGCCAGTCTAATGCTGAATCAATAGGAACTTGTTGACCTTGTAGACTCGGCAAGACTAAATCCTGCTTCCACAAACTCACCAAACGTGTATATTTCCAGTCTTCATGACGCGCGTTAGGCATATCAATAACCGCAAAACGTGCCAATGCCTCTAAACGATGCGATTGAACCAACTCAACATCATCTTGTTTCTGTATCCACTCATCGACCAAATCGTGCAGACGGTTTTGTGCCTGCTCGACTTGATTAGGCAGCAGCGAGTGCGTCATAACCGAGCTCCTCAATTTGCGCAATCAGCTCCATACCACCTGATTTAACGATACGACCCTGATACAAAATATGCACCACATCTGGCGCAACATATTCTAGCAAACGCTGATAATGGGTTACTAAAACAAAACTACGCTCAGGCGAGCGCATCGCATTCACCCCTTGCGCAACCGCTTTAAGGGCATCAATATCTAAGCCAGAATCGGTTTCATCCAAAATACAAAGCTTAGGTTCGAGCAATGCCATCTGTAGCATATCATTACGTTTTTTCTCACCACCCGAAAAACCGACATTAACAGCACGTTCTAAAAACTCCTGACGCATGCCCAGCATCTTCATTTTTTCTTGTACTAACTGAGAAAACTCGAACATATCTAATTCAGGCAAGCCTTGCGCTGCACGAATCGAATTTAATGCTGTTTGCAAAAACAATTTATTACTCACACCAGGAATTTCGACAGGATACTGAAACGCCAAAAACAGACCTGCTTGCGCACGTTCCTCCGCCTCCATATCGAGCAAATCAATACCATTAAGCAAAGCAGCACCGCCAGTAACCGCATAATCCTCGCGCCCAGCCAATACCGAAGCAAAGGAACTTTTACCTGCACCATTAGGACCCATAATGGCATGCACTTCACCTGCTTTAAGTTGCAGATTCAAGCCCTTCAACACTGCCTTATCAGCAACCGTTGCTTGTAAATTTTCAACGTGTAATAACATCATCATTCCTTACGTAATCAATAAAACCGTCATGAGTGGCAATGAGTGCTAGGCGCAAGACGCACAGAACAAGGAGTGTACATCAGTACATGACGTAGTTCGAGCATCGCAGCAACAACGCAATCATGACGCGCAATAGGTTTTAACCTACGCTTCCTTCTAAACTAATTGCGAGCAACTTCTCGGCTTCTACTGCAAATTCTAATGGCAACTTTTGAAAGACCTCTTTACAGAAACCATTAACAATCATCGAGATAGCATCTTCTTCTCTAATACCGCGCTGAGCACAATAAAACAATTGATCTTCGCCAATGCGCGAGGTAGTTGCTTCATGCTCTACCTGAGCAGTCGCATTTTGAATTTCTAAATAAGGAAAGGTATGCGCACCGCACTGCTTACCAATGAGCATCGAATCGCACTGGGTAAAATTGCGTGCCCCATCAGCACAAGGTAATACCTTAACCAAGCCACGATAAACATTCTCACTTTTACCTGCACTAATGCCTTTAGAAATAATGGTGCTCTTGGTGCGCTTACCAATATGAATCATTTTTGTGCCTGTATCCGCTTGTTGACGGCGATTGGTCAATGCAACGGAATAAAACTCGCCAACACTATCATCGCCTTCCAAAATCACGCTTGGATACTTCCATGTAATGGCAGATCCAGTTTCTGCTTGTGTCCAAGATAACTTACTACGCGCACCCTTACAAACGCCACGTTTGGTGACGAAGTTTAAAATACCACCTTCACAGTTATCATCACCTGGATACCAGTTTTGCACCGTCGAATATTTTACCTCGGCATCCGCATGAACAATCACCTCAACCACCGCCGCATGCAACTGATAAGTATCACGTACAGGCGCAGAGCAACCCTCGATATAACTGACCGAGCTACCCTCATCAGCAATTAAAATCGTACGCTCAAACTGCCCTGTTTTCGCTTCATTGATGCGGAAATAGGTAGATAAAGGAACTGGGCAAGTAATCCCCTTGGGAATATAAACAAAGGTACCATCAGAGGCGACAGCGGCGTTTAAACAGGCAAAGAAATTATCATGGTGAGGCACGACCGTGCCTAAATACTGTTGCACTAACTCGGGATGACGTTGCACTGCTTCCGAGAAAGAGCAGAAAATCACACCATGTTTTTCTAACAATACCCGCGACTTGGTGGTTGATACCGACACCGAATCAAAAATCGCATCAACCGCCATTTCGGTTTCACCACCATCATCACCGAGATTAATACCTAAGGCAGCAAACGCCTTAGCGACTTCTGGATCGATTTCTGGCTCAATGGGAACAGCACCCGCACTGGCACACGCTTCATTGCTACAACTACCGCATTGTGGCGCTGAATAATAACTATAGTCTTGATAGTCTAACGGCGCGTAGATAGTCTTACCCCAATGCGGCTCAGATAACGTCTGCCAATGGGCAAAAGCTTTTAAGCGAAAGTCGAGCATCCATTGCGGCTCGTTCTTTTTTTTCGAAATAGCACGAACAACGCCCTCGTTTAATCCTCTTGCAAAGGTTTCGACGGCGGTTGTGGTAAAGAAGCCCTCTTTATAGGTCGCCTTAGCGCCTAACAAGTCAACAATTTCAACTTGTGTCTGCACCGACAAACTCCCCGTAATTCAAAATTTTTAATAGTTGACCATTTTAGTCAAGTTTAACAATTAAATCTAGCCTTTAACTGGCGAAACGCAAACACAGGTCATTTTATTCATTCTTAGCGGTTTCCTTATTTTTTACAGTATTGTCATATTACCGTAATCGGTTATAATTATCAGGTTTGCCTTTAGCAACCCAAAGGGTGTGTATTGATTGAGACGACCGTACTCAATCAACGCTTAAAGATCGCTTCCGTACAACAGGAACAAATGACATGAAAGAAACTCAAGACAAGCAATTGCGCGCACGCGTTAAACTTTTAGGCACATTGCTTGGCAATGTGGTGCGTGAGCAGGCAGGCGAAACGGTATTTAATGCCGTCGAAAAGATGCGCCAAGGATTTGTTAACCTACGTAAAGAAGAAGAGCCAGAACTACGTCAATCACTGAACGATTTTATTGCACAGCTTGATTCTAGTACCGCAACTCATGTCATTCGTGCCTTTAATATTTACTTTGGACTCGCCAATCTGGCAGAAGAAGAAGCAGCCTTCCATCGTCGCCAGCACCTGATGCGCAATGAAGGTCCTCAGTGGCTAGGCTCATTTATGACTTCTGTTGGTGAACTTAAGGCTCAAGGTATCGATGCCGATCAAATGAGTCAGCTCATTAGCGGTCTGATGTATCGCCCTGTCTTTACCGCACATCCGACTGAATCAAAACGTCGCGCTGTTATGGAAAACTTACGTGCTGCTTTTGAAACTTTAGAGGAATTGCAGTTTGATGGTCAAACGCATTGGAACGACCATGAAATTATCGACCGTTTACAAACTCAAATCCAAATTTTATGGAATACGGATGAAGTTCGTGCGACAAAACCAGAAGTAGACGATGAAATTCGTAATGGCATCTTCTATTTCCGTCAATCACTATTCAATGCTGTACCTAAAGTGTATCGCTTTATGGATCGTGCGTTAAAACATCATTATCCCGAAAGTGATTTACAAGCACCAATCTTCTTATCTTTTGGCTCATGGATTGGTGGTGATCGTGATGGCAATCCTTTCGTTACCCATCATAAAACAGAAATGGCAGTGCTCTTACATGCGCGTACCATTATGTATGAATATCGCGAAGCAGTTATTCATCTGAGTAGACACTTAACGCACTCGCGTACCCTCTGCAAAATCAGTCAAGAAGTGATTAATCGAGCAACCATTGTTGACTCTGATTTATTACATGATGTGTTCCATAATCGCCCGAATCGTTTTAGCGATGAGCCTTATCGCCGCTTTTTGTACATCATCGATGGTCGCTTAAAAGCAACGCTGACATGGATTGAAAGTCAGCTCAATAAAGAGCCTACGATTCGCTCACGTCACGCTTATAACAATGAATACGCACTCTTAGCTGACTTAGATTTGATTTATCAATCACTTTGCGCTCATGGCGACAAAAAAACAGCCGATAGTGAATTATTAGATCTGATTCGTTTGATTAAAACCTTTGGTTTTTATTTGATGCGTCTGGATATTCGCCAAGAATCGACAACACATAGCGAAACAGTCGCAGAACTACTATCTCATTTGGGTGTTGACTATCCAGCATTAACGGAAGACGAACGCATCACTTTATTGTCGCAGTATATTGCTTCACCTTCGATTATTGACAGACAACATCTCCAGTTATCTGAGCGCACACGAGAAGTCTTAGCCGTATTTGATGTTATGCGTATCATGCGCGAGCAAATTAGTCCCAAAGCTTTTGGGCAATATGTGATCTCGATGACACATCATGCCAGCCACGTAATGGAAGTGATGTTCCTTGCGCATCAAGCAGGCTTAGCAGGAACTTGCCATGGTAAGCCCTACTGTAATATTCAAGTCTCACCCTTGTTTGAAACGATTGAAGATTTGCAACAAATTGTACCTGTTATGACAGATCTGCTCGAGAATAGCACCTATCGTGAACTCATTACTGTTTCAGGTAATTTACAAGAAATCATGTTAGGTTATTCTGATTCTTGTAAAGATGGTGGCATTGTCGCTTCATCTTGGAATCTGTATCAGGCACAAAAAGATATTATGCGTGTGGTTGAAAACTACGGTGTTGAGTGTCGCTTATTCCATGGTCGCGGTGGTACGGTTGGTCGTGGCGGTGGTCCGACACACCTAGCGATTCAATCTCAACCCTACGGTACGGTTCATGGTCAAATTAAATTTACCGAACAGGGTGAAGTTTTATCCTACAAGTACAGCAACAGTGAAACAGCTGCATATGAACTAACACTTGGTGTTACGGGCTTACTAAAAGCCAGTACGCACCTTGTGCAAGAAGTGCGTCAAGAAGACGCGCTTGACATGAAAATTATGTCTGAGTTAGCACAATATGGTGAAAGCTATTATCGAAAACTGACCGATCATACAGCAGGTTTCTTAGATTACTTTTATGAAATTACGCCTGTCACTGAGATTGGTATGCTCAATATGGGTTCTCGTCCTTCACATCGCAAAGTGGGTAATCGCACGAAAAGCTCGATTCGTGCCATTCCTTGGGTATTTGGCTGGGCACAAGCTCGCCTAACCTTACCTGCTTGGTATGGTTTGGGTAGCGCGCTCGCCAAATGGCAAGAAGAACACCCAGAGCAACCAAATGCACTCAAAGAAATGTATGCACGTTGGCCATTTTTCCGCGCCATGATTAGTAATATTCAAATGGCATTGTTTAAAACAGACACGATTACAGGTAAAGAGTATTCGATGTTGGCAGACGACCAGACAACAGCACTGTCAATTTACAATACAATTGCATCTGAATGTCATTGCACCATCGATCAAGTGCTCTCCATTAGTGGTAATGAAAGCTTGATGGCTGACACACCAGAGATCGCGCTTTCTTTAAATCGCCGCAATCCTTACTTAGACCCGCTCAACCATGTACAAATCGTATTACTTAAACGCTACCGCGACCCGAATGCGACCGATGCCGAACGCGATGAATGGATTAAACCACTCCTACGTTCGATCAATGCCATCGCTGCTGGTATGCGTAATACGGGTTAATCTAGGAATCAAAATGACATGTTAAGAACCGTACTCAATGCAAAACTGCATCGTGTCACCACCACTCACGCCGAGCTGGACTATGAAGGCTCGTGCGCGATTGATGGCGAATTGCTTGATGCAGCAGGCATCCATGAATATGAACAAATTCATATTTACAATATCAATAATGGCGAACGCTTTGTTACCTACGCCATTCGTGCTGAAGAAAAAACGGGCATTATTTCAGTTAATGGTGCGGCTGCACACAAGGCAAGTCCGGGTGACTTGCTCATTATCTGTACTTTTGGACAAATCGAAAGTACGCGTATTGCCAGCCATCATCCAACCTTAGTTTATGTTGATGCCGCTAACTGTATCACTGCTAAGAAAAACGCCATTCCTGTGCAGATGTCAGATCGCTGGTAAGTAAAGAGATTTTTATCGCTCATTTACTTTTTCATATTGACAAAGAAAAATAAAAAAGCAGACTGAGAAGTCTGCCTTTTTTAAGTGCACGGTTAACCGAGTTAAACCGCAACCACACCAATTTTTTCGAGTTTATCGCTCTCAACTTGGTAATCTGGTAGTTGATCAAACTGCAAATAGCGATAAATATCAGCGGTCATGGTATCGAGTTTAGCAACATATTCGAGATACTCTGCTGGCGTTGGCAAATAGCCTAGTTTAGCAACAACCGCTGCCAATTCAGCAGAACCCAAATAAACCATCGCATCCTTACCCAAACGGTTGGGGAAGTTACGGGTTGATGTTGAAAACACAGCAGAACCATCACGCACACGCGCTTGGTTACCCATACACAACGAACAGCCTGGCATTTCCATGCGTGCACCTGCACGCCCAAAAGTGCTGTAGTAGCCTTCTTCCATTAGTTGATGCTGATCCATTTTAGTCGGTGGTGCAATCCATAAGGTTGTTGGTAAACCACCAATCCCGTCTAAAACCTTACCTGCGGCACGGTAGTGTCCGATATTCGTCATACAAGAGCCAATAAACACTTCGTCAATCTTAACCGTGGCTACTTCTGATAATTTGCGCACATCATCAGGATCATTCGGGCAAGCAACTAATGGCTCTGTAATCGTGTTCAAATCGATTTCGATAATCTCGCTGTATTCAGCATCTTTATCCGCTTTAAGCAAACTTGGGTTTGCTAGCCACGCTTCCATACCTTCGATACGACGTTCTAGCGTGCGCACATCGCTGTAGCCATTCGCGATCATCCAACGCATCAGAGTAATATTCGAGCGCAAGTATTCAGCAACAGAATCTTCGCTTAATGCTACCGTACACCCATTTGCCGAACGCTCTGCAGACGCGTCAGACAACTCAAATGCCTGCTCAACTTTTAAGTCTGGTAAACCTTCGATTTCTAAGATCCGACCATTAAAGACATTTTTCTTGCCCTTTTTATCGACCGTTAATAAGCCTTTTTGAATGGCGACGTAAGGAATCGCATTGACCAAGTCGCGCAAAGTAATACCCGGTTGCATTTTACCTGTGAATCGCACTAAAACGGATTCTGCCATATTCAATGGCATCACGCCCAGGGTTGCGGCAAAGGCAACCAAACCAGACCCTGCTGGAAATGAAATACCAATCGGGAAACGGGTATGCGAATCACCCCCAGTACCGACGGTATCAGGCAATAATAAACGGTTTAACCACGAGTGAATCACACCGTCCCCAGGACGTAAGGATACACCACCACGGCTCGTAAAAAACTCTGGTAAGCTGTGTTGTAGTTTAATATCAACAGGTTTTGGATAGGCTGCAGTATGGCAGAAAGACTGCATCACCAAATCGGCACTAAAGCCTAAGCAAGCCAATTCTTTCAATTCATCACGCGTCATCGCGCCCGTGGTATCTTGCGAGCCGACGGTGGTCATATGCGGCTCGCAATACTGCCCAGCACGTACCCCTTCTAAGCCACAGGCTTTACCAACCATCTTCTGCGCTAAGGTGTAGCCCTTACCTGTATCGTTAGGAATCGACTGATGCAAAAACAATTCAGACGCTGGCAAGCCTAAGGTACGACGAGCACGCTCTGTTAAGGCGCGACCGATGATTAATGGCACACGTCCACCAGCACGAACTTCGTCAGACAAGGTTTCTGGTGTTAAGGTGAAGGTTGCTATGACCTTATCATCCTTATGAATTTCACCCTTAAATGGATAAATGGTAATAATATCGCCCATTTCCATTTGCGAAACATCACATTCAATGGGTAAGCTACCAGAATCCTCGGCGGTATTAAAGAAAATCGGTGCGATTTTACCGCCCAATACCACGCCACCTTGACGTTTATTCGGTACATGAGGAATGTCATCACCAAACCACCACATCACCGAGTTCATCGCCGACTTACGCGATGACCCCGTACCCACGACATCACCCACATATGCGACAGGATGTCCTTTTGCTTTTAACGCTTTAACCAATTCGGGCAAGTTTAAGAAACGATCACGCAACATCGCTTTCGCATGCACAGGAATATCGGGACGACTCCATGCTTCGGTTGCAGGCGACAAATCGTCGGTATTCGTCTCACCCGATACTTTGAAAACCGTAACCGTAATCGATTCTGCTAACGCAGCTTTATCGGTAAACCATTGCGCATCCGCCCAAGCTTGCACCACTTTTCGCGCCCAAGCATTGCTTTTCGCTTTTTCGATGACATCATGGTAAGCATCATAAATGAGCAAGGTTTTACTTAAGGCCGCACAAGCCGCTTCTGCTGTTGTTTCATGATCCAACAACGCAATGAGCGGAACGACATTATAGCCACCAATCATCGTGCCCAAAATTTCAGTGGCACGCACCTGACTAAGTAAGGAGCAAGCAACTTTACCATGCGCCACATCGGCTAAAAACGCCGCTTTGACATAAGCAGCTTGGTCAACCCCAGGTGGTACACAATCGACCAGCAAATGTATTAAAAAATCGGCTTCGCCTGCTGGTGGACTCTTTAACAATTCAACCAGCTGCGCAACCTGCTCTGCGGTTAAAGGTAATGGTGGCACGCCCTCTGCGGCACGCTCCGCTGTGTGTTGACGATAAGTAGTTAACATCTGCGATTGACTCCCGAATCTGGTAAAATAAGTAGCATGGGTTTGATTTTAGCAAAAAACAATGCACTTAGGACAGATAAGTCATTCTTAAATGGCAATTATGCTTTCTCGACAATCCTGCTCAAATTCCTGCACTCAAGCCAAAGTCTGCATTTTATCAATCATCTTTGTCGTAGAGTGCCCCTCCCAAAAGGTTAGCACCAACACATCACCGCCTTTATCCCAGACACAACGCGAACCTGCGATTTGATCGGGTTGATAATCTCCCCCTTTCACTAATACATCGGGACTAACCGTACAAATGAGCTTTTCTGGTGTTTCTTCTTCAAAAGCAACCACCCAATCGACACTTTCTAAAGCCGATAACATTTCCATGCGTACTGCTAAGCCATTAATGGGGCGACTATCGCCTTTGAGTTTTTTAACAGAAGCATCGGAATTGACCGCAACCACCAAACGATCCCCCAAAGCTTTTGCTTCACGCAAATAACGAATATGTCCGGGATGTAAAATATCAAAACAGCCATTGGTCATGACCACGCGTTCACCGCGTTGCTGCGCATGCTGTACATAACCTGCTAATTCTGCCCACTCTTGGGCAACAGCACCAATGTGCGCTGGTGGATGTAAAATCGCATTGAGTTCTGCTACGGTTACCGTAGATGTACCCAACTTACGCACGACAATGCCAGAGGCTTCGTTTGCCAAACGCACCGCACTTGCCCAACCTAATCCAGCAGCAAAAGCAACCGCTAAGGTTGCCATAGCGGTATCCCCTGCCCCTGTGACATCAAAGACTTCTTGCGCTTTTGTTGGAATATGCAAGGGTTCATGCCCATTTTGCAATAACGTCATGCCCGCTTCACTGCGCGTCACCAGCAATGCTGACAAACTGAGTTCTTGCATCAAGCGCGTACCTGCTTGCGCAATGGCATCATCACCAGAGACTTGCCCAACAATGGCTGTAAACTCAGAAAAATTTGGTTTAATGAGTGTTGCGCCAGCATAGATACTAAAATCATTCCCTTTAGGATCGACAAGCACAGGTTTACCAATTCTTTGCGCAAGCGCAATCATATCGCCGACATGCGCCAAAGCACCTTTTGCATAGTCAGAGACAACCAAGACATCATAATCGGCTAACTGTTGTGCCACTTGCATGACAACAGCAGCCGCTAAATGGGTATTCGGTCTTTCTTCAAAATCTAAGCGAATGAGTTGCTGCTGACGACTGACAATACGAAGTTTGCGAATCGTGGGTACACCAGCATCACGCACCCAATGGGTTGCAACACCAGCTTGCAGCAACAACGACTCTAACTGGTCACCCGCCTCATCCTGCCCGATAATACCAATCATGCCCACCTGAGCACCTAAAGCGGCAGCATTCATCGCTACGTTAGCAGCACCACCCGCACGCCCTTGCGTCGTCTGAACCCTAACCACAGGAACAGGTGCTTCGGGCGAAATACGCCCTGTTTCGCCAGACCAATATTGATCGAGCATCACATCCCCGACCACCAATACACGCGCCTGAGCAAAATTGAGCACTTTAGATATCCTTAATAATCCGTTAAAATGATATTTTACACAATATTGAGGTTATTTTTGGTATGTCAGCACGAATCCAATCCTCATTGTTAGCCGCTTTCATTGCTGCTAGCCTTCCCCTAGTCGCGCAAGCAGATGCTGGACTTCCTGTTTATGCCATTGTTGCTGCAACCTTAACGGCTGGTATTGCTGGTAGCATTTATGGTAACAACCTAGGCGATGTCATGGCTTCTGATGTTCAAAAACATCAGATTAGCATTGCATCTGGTGGCGATACAGATATTGCAGTAACACGTCTGAGCTATCGTCTTGACTTTGAAAAACCCTTGTGGCAAACACAAGATTTTTTATTAACAAATAGTTTAGAAGCCAGTATTGGGCATTGGCAATCGCCAGACAGCTATGCTTACCGTTCATTAAATGATGTTGGTTTAACGCCTATTTTTAAACTTAAATCCGAAGCACAATCACCTTGGTATGCCGAGATTGGTGTTGGCGTTCATTATTTAAGCGATGTTCACATTAAAGACTACACAAAATCGACACAATTTCATTTTGGCGATCAATTTGGTTTAGGCTGGGAAAATAATCAATTTCGTTTAGGCTATCAATATTTACATGTATCTAATGCTAATATCGAAATTCCTAATCCGTCAACCGATTTACAGATGCTTGAGTTGGGTTATCGTTTTTAGTAGCCTGTGCTGGTTAATTCGTTATTAAAAAATATTTAGGTGTTATGGTTAAAGCAAAGATAGAGGTTTAGCTGCGCAATGCGCTAATCTCTTCGGTTATAAAGGCTTTGCCGCTACCAAAATATGAAGGTGGTGCTTAGCGAGAGTAGGTAATAACCAGCGGTTGATAACGCTTTCCTAGCCAATGAAGCCGCGAGTATCAGCACGGTTCGTTGTATAATGCGTTCATCTAGCGCGAGAGACGATCATGACCCGAAAAAAATTGCCGATTGGTATTCAGACCTTTGCTAAAATCCGTGAGG
>DYST01000053.1:0-5580 GCA_020726325.1 Thiomicrospira cyclica
AAATAAAAAATAAAAAAATGATTACGAAATGCTCAAAAAGGATAGCTTTCAATGAAGATGCCTCGATTAACACGTTCGATTTTAACTGACTTACTGCTTTATATGATGGGGTTTGGCTTGTTCGCAGGTCTAAGCTATCCATTTTTTATGCCCTTATTTGGTGTTGATAGCAGTAGCGTGATGACCCCTTTATTTTGGGCTAGCTCTGTTTGTGCTGGCGTTTCTATGGGGATTATTAATTTTTTATGGGTTCATTTTACGGTTCGCCCTCACTTGCGCTTATTGGCAGATCGTATGCACAGCATCAAGTTGGTGTTAAGCAAAAACATGTATCAGGAAGACTGGAACTCTGCTTGTGGTCATCAAAGCTGTTTTATTGATGCTGCGTCAGATGATGAAATTGGCATGTCTGCTCAGGCCTTTAATGCTTTGGTAAAATCTTTGGTTCATGCTCATGATGTTGAGTTTGCTTTAAAAGAATTAGGGCAAACCCTATCTAGTTCACTTGAGTTAAATCAAATGGGTGAAGCAGCATTGCGTTTGATGATTGCCAGAACCTCTTCTAGTGCAGGATGTTTATTTGTTGAGGACAAGGGGCGCTTGACGGTTGCTGCGAACCTAGGTATCCAAAATGCCGAAAAATTAGCGAAAGATCCCTTTGTGCTTTACTGTATGGATTTAGGTCGAAAAGATATTATCTCTTTACCTGAAGATGTGGAGGTTAACGCGCTGCTGACACAATTTAGACCGAAAGAAGTGTTAATTGTGCCCATTCGTTATAAAGACGAAAATCAAGGTGTGTTGGTTCTCGCAACAGCTATGGGTTATCATCAAGAAGACCACGAACTGGTGGATATGTTTATTCAGGGCTTAGGTTTGGCAATGTCGAATGCGCTAACGCATGATCGGCTGCAAGATTTAGCGGCGATGGATCCGTTAACAGCAATTTATAACCGTCGTTTTGGTTTAAACAAGTTGCGTGAAGAGTTTTTGCGTGCCCAGCGTGGTCAGTTGCCTTTATCCGTTGTCATGATCGATTTAGATCACTTTAAGCAGATTAATGATACTTACGGTCACCTCATGGGCGATCGGGTGCTGGTTGAGATAACGGAAGTGGTTCGTAATACCCTGCGTGATGAGGACGTGCTGATTCGCTATGGTGGTGAGGAGTTGCTCTTGGTGTTACCTGGTGCAGACTTGAAAATGGGGGCATCCATTGCCGATCGTATTCGTCGTTTAATTGAAGATATGGTCATTATCAACGAAAATCAAAAGTTAAAGGTAACGGCTAGCATGGGGGTAAGTGCTGTGCCTCGTGCTTTTACTGAAAATGAACTGCAATTGATTAAAGCTGCCGATGATGCCTTGTATCAGGCGAAGGCAGCTGGGCGCAATCGGGTGTTGAGTACGCGTTAACAGCAAGACCAAGTCGCGCTAACTACAATGAAGAATCGCCTTTAAGGTGCTAAGTCTTTATCCGTAATCGCGTTTTTCTTGTTGAATCTATTTTCTCTAAAACGTGCCAATTTTTCTGGGAAGCGTGCAGTCAGATAGGCGACGCTGCCATATTTAACCAGTTTTCCCGATACAAGCGCAAGCCACATTCCCCACCAAGATTGATCGGTCATCGCTAAGAAAAATAGTGCTGGACTTTGTGGAAAGGGGGTTGCTGCGATAACAGCCAGTGCCCAGATGCCCCAGTCTGTTAACCAGTGAAGCATCACTTGCCAAATATGGCTACTAAACCATTCGGGATGATGTTGCATGACATAAACCCAGCCGAGATGGTGAAAAATGAGCAAGACAAAAACGCCACCTAAGGCACTGCCCATACTGGTAAATAAGGTAATGCTGCGCCATTGTGAAGGAGAAATCAGTACGGCCGCCATGAGTACAGGTACAAAAGGGATGGCTGTAACAGCACAACCGCAGGCAATTAAGCCTGTAAAAGCGGGATAATAGCGACTGATGGCATGGCGCTGTAAGAGTGATTGTAAGTAGGCGTGTATTCTGAAAATCATGCTGATATTCTAACACTTGTGCTGAGTGGGTGTTGTTTTTTAGCACTTGATTTCGTGCTATCATGAAAAAATTATAATGAAAGAGAGCAAAGATGATGAAAGCAAAGATGATGAAAGCAAAGATGAATGCAAAAAATATGTTATGTGTTGCGATGCTTGTGGTTGCACAGCAAGCGGTAGCGGTTGAGGTAACGGTCGAAACGGCAAAACAAGCAGCAGAGTTGGCTGGTGTTAAGGTGCCTGATTCTGTGAATACGGCAGCGACTTTACTTGGCGGTTCTTCTAATACGACAACGATGGGTGTTGCAGCAGGTGCGTTGGCAGGTGGTAATAACGCTGGCAATTTGGGTGCGGCAGCAGCTCTGGCTGGCGGTAATAACTCTGGTGCGCTAGGTGCGGCAGCGTTAGCTGGTAGTGGTGGTTCAAATAGTTTAGGAACTGCTGCAGGTGTGTTGACAGGTACAACTTCGCCTACTGATGCCGCTGCAATTGCACTGGGTGTGAAAAAAGAGCCTACTCCTGAAGAAAAAGCAGCAGACGCGTTAAAGGGTTTAATAAAGTAATGTAAATCTCTAAAGGCTGGGGGTCTTTCGTCATTCTGTAAGCTAGAGGTTGTTACGGTCTATTTGGTACGCATTTTTAGTTTTTTGTGATTGTGTGCAATAATAGAAAACACAATATAACGAATCTAACAGTTCTTGAGGGTAGTGTTTTTTATGTCTCAATTTACCGCTAAAGATTTTAGAATACTTTTGGCAGAAGACGATGTAACGTTTCAAAAAATATTAGTGTCATTTTTATCTCGCTTGGGATATGAAGTGATTAGTGTCGCGACTGCAAAAGATTTTTGGTATCAGTTTGAACAGCAGAGTCCAGATTTGGTTTTGTTGGATATTATGCTGCCAGATGGTAATGGTTTTAGTCTCGTCCATCGTATTCGAATGGTGGACGAAATTTTACCCGTTGTGATTGTCAGTTCTCTATACGATGCTTCTGATAGAGAGCTTGGTTTAGCATCGGGAGCGGATGTGTTTTTGACTAAGCCAGCATGCTTAAATGAGCTTGCTGCCGTTGTAAAACGCGCCATTGTACGTCAAATCGCAATTCAGCAACGATATGAATCTATTTTATCCAGCAGTGATCGGATTGTTTCTTCTGGTGCGTCTTGGTTGTTGACTGAACAAAGTAAGTGCCTGACGAGTCCTAAAGGAATAATTTTGCCATTAAATTTAATGGAATTTAACTTTTTGCATTTGTTAGCAACGACGAACGATAGTGTTTCGCGTGAGCTGTTAAGCGATCAGTTAGGGAAGAGTTCGGACATTGCTGCCAATGATAGTGCTTTAAATACCTTGGTTTGTCGTCTTAAAAAGCGTTGGCGTGATATGACGCATCAGGATTTGCCCGTGCGTTCATTACGTAAAAAAGGGTATTTATTTGCGGAGTCTATCGAAGTTATTTCAACTTAGTTTAATTAATGAGAGTTTAGCTATAGTTCTGTATGTTGTTTTAGGTTAATAATTGAAAACTTTTTGTCATTAATCGCAATTAATTGGTTTTTGCGTTTTTTATCATAGAATTTTTTTATACCAGACCAAGGAAATTGTTATTTTAGGTCAACTTATCTTTAAGTTGTATGACTTGTTCTCTAATTACGCCTTAAAGCTTTGCTTTTTGTCGCGTCAATAATTAGTTTTGCTTATGTCATAAACAGTAACTTATTATTGATTATTGTATTCGAAATGAATAAGCATATAATGCGCATTCCATTAAGCGTTATTTCTAAAGCGGCTATTGGTGTTGGCACGTAGCTTGCTCAATCATAATCCTTATGTCATGAATAAAATGAATGCTAAAAAATGAGTTTTACTATCGCCAGTAGCAGAAGTTCAATCCAGCTCGTTAAATTCTAACGCTAAAGGCGTATGATACGTGTTTAACACGATGATTTAACGTCGTGTTGTATCGTGGCACGATAAAACCCCTTATATTTGGAGTGGTTAAACCATGACGGATGATTTGATGCATGCATTTCGTCGTACTTATTTAGAAGAAAGCTTTGAAGGCTTGGCAGCGATGGAGTCTTATTTGTTGACTTTATCTTCAGATAGTAAGCTGGATACAGATGCCATTCATACAATTTTTAGAGCAGTACACACCATGAAGAGTGGTGCTGGCATCTTTAATTTTGTTGAGCTTATTCGACTCATGCATGTGTTAGAAACCATGCTTGACAAAATTCGATCTGGTGCGCGAAATATCACGATTCAGACTAAGGCGTTACTCTTGCGATCTGTTGATGTGTTGCATCAAGTGTTAGATGATTATCAGTTATCGAAACCTTTAGATGTTGCTTTGATTCAAGAGATGGAATCGCAATTAGTAGAGGCTTTAAATGAGCCAGAAAATCCAGAGGGGACGTTTGTTAACGGAAAAAAAGATCTTCATTCTGCTGCTCATTTTCATATTACGATTACCCCAACAAAACAATTCTTTAGTCGCGGCATCGATCTCATTAAACTGATAGAGGAACTGTCGCATTTAGACGATGTTTCTTTACAAGTTACAACCTATACCGATTTTCCTGATAATACTTTTAAACCAACAGACTGTTACCTCTCTTTTCATATCGACTTAAAAGGTATGGTGTCGCAGGAACAAATTGAAGAGGTCTTTGAATGGTTGGATGAAGAATGTCCCGTTATTATTTCTACGGTAGCAAGACTGGATACACCCATTACGCAAGAGCCTGCGCGTAAAACAGATCAAGCGTTAGTGGCGTTCGATCGGGCAGAAAAGTCGGTTGGTATTTCTCCTCAACAGGCAGAAAGCTCGATTCGCGTATCGATTGGCAAAATTGATCAGATGGTGGATTTGGTTGGTGAAATGGTCATCGCGCAATCGATGTTAAGCCAATTCGGTGTTTTAGCAGCAACAGCAGATATGCCTTGGGCTGATAAGTTAAAAGAAGGGCTTATGGCAATTGAGCGCCATACGCGCACCATGCAAGAGTCGGTGATGTCGATTCGGATGATGCCGATTAGTTTTGCCTTCAATCGTATGCCGCGACTGGTACACGATGTTAGTGCCAGCTTGAATAAAGAAGTTGAACTGGTCATGGTTGGTGAGCAAACCGAAGTGGATAAAACGGTTCTTGAAAAACTAACAGATCCCTTAGTACATATTATTCGCAATGCCATTGATCACGGTATTGAGTTTCCTGATGTTCGTGTTGCTCATGGCAAGTCACCTAAAGGGATGATTCGCCTGTCGGCATTTCATTCGGGTGGCAATATCGTCATTAAGATTGAAGATGACGGTGCTGGTGTTAACTTAGAAAGGGTTAAAGCAAAGGCAATACAACTGGGCATTATTCAGTCTGGTCAAATTATTTCTGACAAAGAACTGGTGGAGTCTATTTTCCATGCGGGGTTTTCGACTGTAGACCAAGTAACCAATGTTTCTGGTCGTGGTGTTGGCATGGATGTGGTGCGACGCAATATTAAGGAGCTTGGTGGTAGTGTTGAAGTTGACACACATCACGGAAAAGGTTCTGCTT
>DYST01000053.1:5680-14641 GCA_020726325.1 Thiomicrospira cyclica
AAGGAGCTTGGTGGTAGTGTTGAAGTTGACACACATCACGGAAAAGGTTCTGCTTAATCAGGATAAAGAACTGGGTGTTACTATTGTCACTAAAGTAATGGTGGAAGAAAAAGAAAAAACAATTGGTATGATTGTTGATGCTGTTTCTAATACAGAGTTCGCTGACTTTGATTTGTTGCAGCCAGCAGCAGCGGGTCAAGTGACCGATGCCTTTGTGTTAGGGCTAATTTCATTGGCATCGGTTATGGTTATTGTGATCGATATTGATAAATTAATGCTTATATAAAATTAAGGGGGGTGATAGATGGCTAAAAAAATTCTTGCTATTGATGATAGTAAAGCAATGCGTCAGATGGTAGCGATGACGCTTAAGACTGCGGGTTATGATGTAACTGAAGCTGAAAATGGTGCTGATGCATTGGAGAAAGTGGGAGCTGTGCAATTTGACTTGATACTCACAGATATTAACATGCCTAATATGGATGGTATTGAGTTAATTAAACGTTTGCGCCTGTTACCAGATTATAAGTTAACGCCGATTGTTTGTTTGACGACAGAGTCATCTACGGAGATGAAGGATGAAGGCAAGGCTGCAGGAACAACAGGTTGGATTGTGAAACCCTTTTCACCAGAGAAGTTGTTGTTGACAATTGGACGGGTACTATGAGTGCACTAACTTTTGTTAATGTAAGCGAGTTTTGGCAACGGATGCAACAACCTAATATTAACCCTAAAACAATATTATCTGCAATTGACTATATTGATGCAGCCGGTTATCAATTGCTTATTAAGTTATTAGAAGATGAAAAAATGACGCAAGATGATCTTAGTGAAAAGGTATTATCGGATATGCGTTTTTTGGGGTGGATCGCATCATAAACAGCGCGCTTTGCCTCATACAAAATTGCTTTAAGCATGCACAAATTGTAAGCGATTACCTAACCAACGGTTAATTAGGGGCTGGACGGTTTCCGTCTGGTGTTGATAAATCTGTTGCGCAAGGTCGCGTGCTGGTTGATGCAGATTTGTATCGCGCAATAAATCGGCAATGCGCCATTCACTTAATCCAGTTTGGCGCGTACCAAGCACTTCCCCTGGTCCTCTGAGCTGCAAATCTTGTTCTGCTAAAGCAAAACCGTCTTGGCTATTGCGAATGGCTTCAAGTCTGGCTTGACCGACTTCTGATAGTGGGTGACGATACAGCAAAACACAACTGCTTTTGCCAGCACCTCGTCCGACACGTCCACGTAGTTGGTGTAATTGTGCCAGTCCGTAGCGTTCGCTATTATCGATAACCATTAGGGTTGCATTGGGTACATTAACCCCTACCTCGATGACCGTGGTCGCAACGAGTAAATCTAACATGCCAGCCTTAAATAGCTTCATTTGCTTATCTTTCTCTTTGCTTGATAATTGCCCATGCACCAAGCCAACACGTAATGCTGGATAGCGTCCTTTAAGCCAGCGTTCGCTGTCGCTAACATTATGTGCATCGATGGTTTCGCTTTCGATAATAAAAGGGCAGACCCAGTAGGCTTGCGTTCCCTTTTGACAAGCAGCGGCAAGGCGGTCAGCGACTTGCTCACGACGCGCATCGGGGATGACAACGGTATCAATCGATTGCCGTCCTGGTGGGCGTTCGGTTAGGCTGCTGATACTTAAATCACCATAAAAGCTCATCGCTAGGGTGCGTGGAATGGGGGTGGCAGTCATGAGCAATAGATGTGGAATAAGGTTGTCTTGTTGTCCTTTGTTTTTGAGGGCGAGGCGTTGCTCAACGCCAAAACGATGCTGTTCATCGACAATGACTAGGCCGAGGTTTTTATACTGCACCTGTTCTTGAAAGAGGGCATGTGTACCAATGATGACACGGATGCTGCCGTCGCTAATGCCGACCAGTGCTTTGCGTTTTTCGCTTGCTTTGCTGCTGGCGGTGAGGCGTTGACAGTGAATATCTAAGGGTTCGAGCCAAGAGCTAAGTGTGGCATGCAGTTGTTCGGCTAAAATTTCGGTCGGTGCCATGATGGTACTTTGTACACCACTACTGGCAGCGTGGACAGCTGCAAGGGCAGCGAGTACCGTTTTGCCACTACCGACATCGCCTTGTAGCAATCGGTGCATGGGATGCGCTTGTGCAAGGTCGGCTTTAATTTCTTGCCAAATGCGTTGTTGCCCTTGGGTGAGGGTAAAGGGTAGCGTGGCAATCAGCTGTTTGCTGGCATGATCTGTCGCTTGCAACGCGGGGGCGCGACTGCTGGCAAAAGCGGTGCGTGCAGTGATAGCCAGCAGTTGATGGGCTGTTAGCTCTTCTAATGCCAGTCGTTGCCTGGCAGGATGCGTGCCGCTCGTAAGGGCAATCGCGTCTCCTGTTTTAGCAAGATGGATAGCTGTGAGTGCTTGCACAAGCGTTAGTCTTATCGCATCCTGTGGCAGATATTCTGCTGGCGGATGCGCATTAAGACGCGATAAGCCGTCGCTAATGGCTTTGCGTAACAAGCCTTGTTTGAGTGTGCCAATACTGGGGTAAACAGCGGTGAGCCTGTCGGGTAATGGGGCAGGGCTACGTCCATCGAGGCGGACGATATTGGGGTGCAATAGCGTTAGCTCACCACTCATGTCACGAGTGAGTTGTCCAAAGACACGAATGCGCGTGCCCACTTTGGGCAAAATGTGCGCCCATTTTGCATAGTTAAGGAAGCGTAAGGCAATACTAAAGCCGTCGCCTTGCAAGGTGAGCAAATGGACAGGACGACGCGAGGGTAATTCTTGGCAACGGCTAATTGTGCCCTCTACCTGAATAAGATGTCCCACTTGCAGCAAATGCGATGGCGTGAGTTGCGTGCGGTCTTCGTATCGTAACGGCAAGTGCAATAACAAATCCCATATGGTGAAGATGCCCGTTTTATGTAGTGCATCTTCAGCGGCAGGACCGATACCTGTCAGTTGGTTAATGGGGGTGTGGGGCATATTAATAGGTGTACTTTAATCGGATGATTTTGTGTTCGGGGTCAATATTATTGACGGCATCAAAAAGGTTATAACCAAGATGAATGAGTATCAGTTCGATGCTTTCGATGAGATCGGATCTTTTGCTTTTTAGAGGATTACTATGAAAGATAGCATTTCTTGCATATCTTATTTTAGAAAACTTTTGCAAGAATGCGTGTTTGATGATAATTCCTGCGACTGTCTGATTTTTATATTTTTTTTCTGTAAATAGGTCGCTTAAGTCTGTCCAAAATGTTTTAAGAATCCATTCGAGATCACCCATAGAAAATAAATTAAAAACATCAAAACTCGTTTTTATATTACAGTGCTGAATTTTCTTGTGGTTACTTATTTCGACCAATTTTTTAATTAACTGCGCATGTTGATTGGATAGTGGTGTTTGAGAATGGTACCAATCATCAGTGTTGGGACTGCTATATTTTTGGGATAGTATGATTGCAAGTTTTGTTCGAATAGCGATTTCGAATAGGTGGATCAATAAGAATAATGTTTGGTGTTCTTTAGTCTTTTTATTGTACATATGCATGACCAAGCCAAATATATCTTTAATTTCTGATTGTTGCTGTTTATTTCTTTCAAGGATATATCCGACTTCTTTGACCGCATCCGCTAAGTATTGATTGTGCAGTACGCTGATAGCTTTTTTCAGACGATCTAGGCTCTTGTCTTGAACATCTGGGTTAAGATTGAGGTAGTTACAAATTTGTTTAAAGGTGCGTTCTTCAAGATACATTAACTCGATCCTATGTTATCATTACCTCAGTTTGGAGGTCTTATCGCCATGAGTTAGGTGAGTACCCGCAAGGGCTGACATTCCAAACTTCTTAAGTTTCTTTGTCCTATCGTCTTTTTTCATCTTTATAAAACACGCTTTCGACAGCGAGTCTTGCTCGATCTGACTTAACAGCATCGGATATGGTGCTAGACAGTCTGACATAAAAACGACATTCTTCAGGTTTATTGTTTTCGCTATATTGGAAAATCTCTTGAGAGTTTACCTTAAATGTCTCTATGGATATGGGTTCACCTTTGTTGATCAACTGATGTATGTTTGGCAATAACTGCGCTTCATTGTCACGTTCTTTTGCCCAAGCAGGACTAACAACAATTCCGTTATTTGTTAAATTAACGGAAAATAAAAACTCAATTTTCCCATTTTTGTCTAACCAACAAGAAGGAAAAGCAAATCTTTTTTTATACCCTTTAAGTTCTTTTATGCATTTGTCCGCACGAACTTTATCTGAAAGAGGTGGTGGGTTTATTGCATCTTTAACACATTGTTTCGCTTGCTCTTGTATTCCATTTTGGAACTTATCAAGGATCGTTTTTATTGGAGCTAAGGTGCTAATTTCTTTTTCCAAATCAGCGGTTTGTTTTTTATAAGACTCTAGCTGTTCTTTTGCATTTTTTAGTTCAGTTAAGGTTGGTATGATTTCACCTAAATTAATAAATTGCTTTTGTTCTACAGAAACATTAGCAGCATCTAGCAGTTTTTTCTCTTCATCAGTAATGAAGTTTTCACATCTTGCAACTGTATCATGACATTTATTTATTTCTTCATCCTTTTTAATGAACGAAACAGCGGCTAATAGTAGTAGGATGAAAGTTAATATAAAAGCTAGCTCTGTTAGAGAAAGTTGGAATATTTGATCGTTAGATTTTGACATAATTAATTACTAATTTGATAATTTATTCATGTTATTATGCTTAATAAACTCATCTGTTTTGTTCTTTAGTTCTGTTGTTCTCTCTTTGTTTTGCGAGAGCATAACTAAAAATTTATTTAGAGTTACGTTTAATTCTTGAAGTGTATTTTGTTTATTCTGAGATAGGTTTTCTATTTTATTAACGACATTAATGATGGATTGATTGCTATCAGTGTGTTTATCTGCAATTATAGATATAGATGCGTCTAATTCACTTAGTGACTTGTTTATTTTTTCTAATGTAATTAATTGTGTCTGTGAATAGTCTAGTGTGGTTTGATGCGATGAATTCATCTTTGTTATAGCATCTATAAAGCTAAGGGTATCGTCTGAGTGCGTGTTGATTTTGTTAAGAGTGGTAGCTATTTTTACTGCTGAGTCATCAACCTCTCGTACTACGTGCTTAATGCTTTCTGACATATTACTCGCACCATTTATAAGTTCTTCTAATGGAAGACTCAATTTGTTGGCAAAAAAATCATCAGGAAAAGTTGTTGTCTTCAATCGATTACTGACAGCATTAGTAAAAGCGGTTATTTTTTCTTCAATACTTGATATGTTACTTCCCATGCCAGATGAATAAGTTTCAACGGAGTCGGATAAACGAACAGTTGCTTTTTTAACTTCATTTAAAGCTTCAGTAAATGATGTCTGATTTTTTTCAGATAGGTCAATAAAAAATTCAGTTAATTTTTCTGCATGATTTTTACTTAATTGTTCTAATTGAACATTAACGCGTTCTACTGTTTTTTGGGTGGCAGAATCTACCTTTTCTTGAAAGGCTTGCATGTGTTCAACTGTAATAATTAGTTGCTCAGTAAATTTTTGATGACTTGCAATTAAAATAGATTCAGATATATGAATAGCATCATTTAACTTCATTTTAAAGGTTACAAGATAAACACGTACTGCTAAACCTAATACGGTGCTAACCATAGCAGCACCAAAACGGATAGCGATATTGTTAATGTTGTCACCTATATTAGGTATGTCAAATAAACTGAAAATGATGGAGGTAATTGTAAATATGAAACCGAGGTAGTAGCAGCTATCAGCAAACTTGTCATCACTGATACCTGGTTTGTCTGATCTTATACCTATTAAAATGTAAGCTAGCATGAAAGTAATTGGAAGCCCAAAGCCTAAAATCCAAGGGTCATTAAACTGCCATGCTAAGAATGATGAGGTTATTTTTAATATAAGAACTGCGGCAAATAGATTTTTTATATTGATTGTTCTTTTTGTATTCATTTTAGCCTTCTAATGGTTTTACAAATATAATTTGTGCACCAGATTTTTTGAAATATTCTTCCCAAAATAAGGTGTTTCTTCTGGTTTGATATTTTGGTTGATTCATGAGATAAAATAACTGTACCTTAACATCAGGTAATTCAGCTTGTGATTTTATGCCATAATTGGAATCTCTAAAAGAAGGGTAGTCAATATTGTTTTTATACATGCTATATTGTGGTGTGTTGTGTAGCATGTCAGATATGATTATCAAATGGTGTTCGCCTCTTATATTTTGTTTTTTAAAGCCATTAATATCAACAAGTTGTAACATTTCAAAAATAGGTGAGTTTTTAGCTGGTTTATCAGATAGTAGTTCTTCAGTTTTAGTTATTAGAGGCTCTATAAATTTAGATTGATATTGAGCGTTAAGTTTTTTTAAATTTGAAGTGAACTCACTTTTATTGTTACCATTGCCTGGGTTGCATAATTCAACAATCGGCTTCTCATTCGTTGTAAAATCTTCACCAAGAACAAAAACAGAAAGCATATAGCCTTCAGGTGTTTCATTTTCAATAATGTTTTTTACGGTTACTTTAAAGGCATTTTTTTGAATTTGATTTAAGGGCTCTGTTTTATCAATGAGCAAAACATAATGTCCTTTTGCACCAGATGTTGGGCATAGTGTTTCATGGTTTATTTCATCTGATTTTGATTTGTTATAAAAAAATATGGACAACGCAATTGTTATTGAAATAATGCTAAGGATAGCAATAATCATCAAAATATGATTAGCTCGTCTCTTTTGTTCTCTATGACTTCTAATTCTTGCCATTAATTGCTTACTCCGTCAATAAAGTTGCCGTTTAATGGCTTGTATCGGTCAAACTTTTCATTAAAAGAGTTTTGGATTTCTAAACGAATTTCTTGTAGTTTTTCTAATAAGTTTTGTAGTTGTTCTTTTTGTTTTAAAAGTAAGTTATTATCTTCATTAGCAGTGAATAGTTTTATATCAAGTCTATCTAGTTCTGGTGTTTTTTTGAAATAAGTTGGAACAGCTAATTGACCTCTGTGCTGTCTGTTAACGTCTCTAAAAGTGCTAATTAATACTTGCAGTGTATCGTGAGCATTGTTTAACGCTTGATCCAATTTTATTTTAGATGATTTTTTATCATCAATAGTACGTTCAAAAATAGAAATATTTGTTTGAGATTGAGTTATAACGTTATCAACTTCTTCAAGTATCTCATCTTTTATTTCTTCTAATAATGCTCTTAAATTACTTAGCTCTTCCTCATATTCTTCCTTTGCTTCATTGGCATTGCGAGAACTTGAACCATATCCAGGATAGTTATCATCCATCTTTAGTCCATCAAACAATGCACCTAATGCAAAAACTATACTAATAGCTAATAGTAACCAAGAAAAAATATCATTTAAATTAAATGGGGTTGTTATTAGCGTATTTAGCACCAACTTCGCTGGCTCAGCTTGACTTAATGATAAAGCATCTCTTAAATGTGCAATGCTTAGCGAGATGGTAAGTATCATGAATAATGCGAAAAAAACTGACAAGATTCCTATAAATTTATACATAAATTTTTTATGAAAAATAAAACGTATTAAGTACATTCCCAAGATAAAGGCAACAAAAATATTAATGCCAGCAGATAAGAGTGCATAAATGAACCCACCAATAAGACCAGAGTCTAAACCTTCAGAAAATAGGTAAGAGTTTAATAACGCCTCTATAATGATCAGAAAAAACGCAAGAACATAACCAAATATTTTGCCAGTTGAGCTGGGATAGTGAGCCATTCGAGATAGGTTATGTTGCTCTCTAAATTTAAGCAGCTCATTTTGTTTGTTTTGTGCTGTTGAAGCTAAGTTGCTCATTAAGGCATCATGCTCTGTTAGTAACCTACTGGCTTGGCTGTTAAATTCATCTACAGCACCTAGTGCGCGATTAAGGGATTTTGTTACATCGTGTTGTGTTAACGTATTGTTGAGAACAGCTTGACGCATCGTACCCCAATCAATATAGTCTGTTCTTATTTGATTGATGCGCTGTATTGCATGATTTTCCGTTGCTGATAGTTGTTTTTGATCTGGTGAAGGTTTGCCAGCTTTAGCGAGTGCTTCTGCTTCTTCTTTAATCCGCAGTTCTTTAACTAATTCAGCAGCATCTATGGGATAAAGAGTTGGATGCCCTTTTGTAGAAGAAGACATGTTGACCTTTGTGAGCCAAGTCCAGAGTCTGTTAATCAGGCGCATTTCAAATATTTTCTTTAATTGAATAAAACATGGCTAAGTGTAACATAAATCAAAGCTGATTGATGGGAGTTATGCGCATGCTTATTGCAACACAACCCAGTTTTCAAGTCTTAATCCATTTACGCGCTCAAATTCTTTGGTATTGTTGCTCACCAAATAAACCAACTCACCGACAGTAATACTCGAAATGGCAAGTTGTCTGTAGTGATGATTAAAAACTTCTCGCACCATTGGCGGGCGATTTTTAATGGTATAGATCAGAATGTTCGTGTCGAGGAGATGCTTAATCACAATGACGCTCTGTGCTGATCGGCTTCTTGATTGCGCTCATTCATAAAATCATTGCTAACACCTGTGCCATCAAACCAGTCGTCCCAAGCATTTTCGATGGGTAGAATCAGGCGTCCTTTACCCAGACGAATGATGGTGATTTCTTGTACAGAATCGGGCATGGCGACTGCTTTAGGTAAGCGAACTGCTTGCGATTGATTGCTTTTAAATAATCGTGTTTGTACTTGACCCATCATGCACCTCCAATAGTGGATATGTTGTGGTATATCCTATGTTAAAGACGGTAATGGGTCAAGCATTCGACCTGCAGGGCAATCGCAGGAAAAATAATTTTCAGCATAAGTCATAAAAAAGGAATCTTGTTATATTGTTTACAGTTTTGCTAATATTGATCAGATCGTAATACTTAGCTTTTCGCAGCCGTACCATCTAACAAGCGCAAGATTTCAGT
>DYST01000054.1 GCA_020726325.1 Thiomicrospira cyclica
ATATCTTCGCCTTTTTTAACCGCGCCAATACGACGCACATCTAAACGAACAGAAGCGTAGAATTTAAGCGCGTTACCACCAGTGGTTGTTTCTGGACTACCAAACATGACACCAATTTTCATACGAATCTGGTTAATAAAGATCACCAAGGTATTGGTACGACTGATACTGCCCGTGAGCTTACGCAACGCTTGCGACATCAAGCGTGCTTGTAATCCCATATGAGAATCACCCATATCGCCTTCAATTTCGGCTTTCGGTGTTAGCGCTGCAACCGAATCGACCACCACCACTTCAACACCGCCAGAGCGCACCAGCATATCGGTAATTTCGAGTGCTTGCTCGCCATTATCGGGCTGAGAAATCAGCAGTTCTTTTAAATTAACGCCTAACTTTTCGGCATAGCTTGGGTCTAGCGCATGTTCAGCATCAACGAAAGCGGCTGTGCCACCCGCTTTTTGAATTTCGGCAACAATGTGCAAGGCAAGGGTTGTTTTACCAGAAGATTCAGGACCATAAATTTCAACAATACGACCACGTGGCAAACCACCAGCACCCAAAGCAATATCTAGCCCCAAGGATCCCGTTGATACCACTTGAATATCGCGCATGGCTGTACCGTCGCCCAGGCGCATGATAGAACCTTTACCAAATTGCTTTTCAATTTGTGATAAGGCGGCACTTAACGCCTGTTTTTTTTGCTCATCCATCGAATCTATTCTCCTGCTGAATATGGGAAGTGGATATATGGCGAAATTAAGCCGTGAATTATCTCACAAAACAAAACAATGGGCTAATGCCCATTATCACAAAACACAAAAAGGGAGCGCAATGCAGCGCGATTTAATGCTACTCGATATGATGCAACCGATCTAACATCCCTTCTAAGGCTGCTAGGGTTGCCTGTTCACGAATCGAATCTCGATTACCCGCAAAATGAAAGCACTGCGAAACCACAGACATATGTTGACCCGCCCACGCAATCCAAATTGTACCGACAGGTTTACCAACCGAAGCACCACCTGGCCCTGCAATACCAGAAATAGCAACCGTTAATTTTGCATGTGAGTTTTGTAAAGCACCAATTGCCATTTCTTCAACACACTGCTTACTGACCGAGCCATGCTCTTGCACGGTGATGGGATGAACACCAAGCATTTCATATTTAGATTCATAACTATAAGTGATAAAAGCGCGTTCAAACCATTTTGAACTACCAGCCAGCGCTGTTAATGCCTCTGCTACCATGCCACCCGTACAAGATTCAGCCGTTGCAACCATTACATTTGCTTGCGATAGGGCTTGCGCTAGCTCTTTCACTTTATCTAAAATTTTATTGCGCACCATGCTCTCCTTTAAGCACTAGATAACATGCCACTATAATGCGCCAGTTTACGCAAGCAAGCAAGCATCTATCTGCATCAATCACAAAAAATATTCTGATTACGAAGACATAAAATTAATCATAAATTTTCTCAGGTGTCTGTCCAATAGCAACATAAACACCTATACTAAGTAAATTGTGAAAAAAATAGCGAAGTAAAAACCTGTCATGTCCTTTAGAATCGAAAAAGACAGCATGGGCGAAGTTAAAGTCCCCAGCAATGCCTTATATCGCGCGCAAACACAACGTGCTATCGACAACTTTCCAATTAGCTTCCAACCTTTGCCTAGCGTATTAATTCAGGCCATTACTGCCATTAAACATGCCGCAGCAACCAGTAATGAACAACTCAATACATTAAGCACAGACAAAGCCGATGCGATTCGTGCCGCAGCAAATGAGGTTATGGCTGGACTTCACCTCGATCAATTCCCAATTGATGTCTTTCAGACTGGCTCTGGTACAAGCAGTAACATGAATGTTAACGAAGTGTTAGCAACACGAGCAAGCCAGCTTTCGGGCATTGAAATTCATCCTAATGACCACGTTAATATGGCACAAAGCTCGAATGATACCTTTCCGAGTGCGATTCATGTTGCTTGTGTGCGTCAAATTGAAATCGCATTGCTACCAGCGCTCACCCACTTGTTGATTAGTATTCATGCTCGCGCACTTGAATGTGATGATATTGTCAAAACAGGACGCACGCATTTAATGGATGCCATGCCTGTACGCATGGGACAAGAGTTTTCTGGTTGGGCGCAACAAGTGGCTAATGGCATTGAGCGCGTTAAAAGCACCCTTCCCCGTTTACGTCAACTCGCACAAGGTGGCACAGCCGTTGGCACGGGCGTGAATGCAGACCCTCGTTTTGGCAAGATGGTTGCCAGTGCATTAACAGAATTACTACAAACCGAATTTTCAAGCGCGCCGAATAAATTTGAAGCTTTATCGAGCTTAGATAGCGTGGTTGAACTGTCAGGACAATTAAAAACCCTTGCCGTGAGCTTGATGAAAATCGCCAATGATTTGCGCTGGATGAATTCAGGCCCACTCGCAGGCTTGGCGGAAATTAGCTTACCTGATTTACAACCTGGTAGTTCGATTATGCCTGGTAAAATCAACCCTGTTATGCCTGAAGCAATGGCAATGGTCTGTGCGCAAGTCATCGGTAATGATGCTGCCATTAGCATCGGCGGACAATCGGGCAGTTTTCAGCTTAATGTGATGCTACCAATGATGGCGCGTAATGCCTTAGAAAGTATTCAGTTATTAGCGAACACCTCCCGTTTATTAGCAGACAAGGCAATTATTGGTTTTACCGTAAATCACAAACAACTCGATAAGGCTTTATCGGTAAACCCGATTCTTGTTACCGCCCTAAACTCTGTGGTTGGCTACGAAAAAGGCGCAAGCATTGCCAAAGAGGCCTACAAAACAGGCGAACCCATTTTAGATGTTGCTCAACGCATTACGGCGATGAATCGTGATGAATTAGCACAGCTACTTGACCCCAAAAAACTCACCAATTAAAGGAAATGATTTATGTCTGTCGCAACCCTAACTGCTGCTCTGTTTGCAGAAACTGTCGAAAACCACGAAATCATTATCATTGATTTTTGGGCTGCGTGGTGTGGTCCTTGTAAGTTCTTCGCGCCAATTTTTGAGCAGGCTGCCGAACGTCATCCCGAAGTGGCTTTTGCTAAGGTCAATGTCGATGAAGAACAAGAACTTGCTGGCATGTTTCAAGTACGATCGATTCCGACCATCGCTTTTATGCGTGAAGGTATTGTGATTTATGCGCACGCTGGTGCACTACAACCTTCTGAACTTGACGAAATCATCGGCAAAGTAAAAGCCTTAGATATGGTACAAGTTCATGCAGATATGGCAGCGCAACAGGCAGAGTAAGTAATACCCTTCCTTCCTTTTTTGATTCTTGCCTATTATTCCCGTGCTTTGGCATAGGAATAATAGCAATATAACAGCAAGATAACTTATGAAACCCGAAGACTTCAAAGCCATTCCTCCGTTTGACTTGTTGAGCGATCATCAGCGACAACGCATTAGTGCTGGTGTGGATATTATTTATCTTGCTGTCGGACAAGTCCACAGTATTAATAGCAATCATGAAGATCAGCGTCACTTAATCATCCCGTTTAAGGGAAGAGGACAATGGCAGCACCTAAATAACGAAACTGAGGTTATTCATCCCTTTGAGTCTGCGGGCGCATTGGTATTGCTCGATGGTGGTGAAGGTACTTTTACAGCACTCGATGAAGTGCTGGCGTATCGATTGCCTGCAGCACTATTTGATCAACTCTGTCTTGAAAGTGGCGCGTTCAAAGCACATTGGACAGCTAGCCTACAAGATAAACGCCTTGCCTTAAGTGAGCAAAATCAAGCAAACAGCCTAAGCGACTTTATGATGGCACAAACGCAAGATGCATGGTTATGCCCGATTATTACCCTTGCAGGCAATACCTCGTTACGCGAAGCCGCGCAAGCCTTACGTGCGAGTCAGTGCACAGCGGCATTGGTTGAACTTAATGGACAAAAAAAGGCGATTGTCACCACAAATGACCTGCTCAATGCTTTTACTGACCATGAAGCTAACGCTTATCCCAAATTGAGCGATATTGCTACTCCTAACCCAATTGCCATTGATGCACAGGACTATTTATTTAATGCCCTACTCGCGATGACTGAGCATAATATCAGTCATTTGTTGGTTACGCAAAAACAGCAACCTATCGGTATTTTGCAACAAAAAACATTGCTCGCTGTATTTGCCAATCAGTCAGTACTCATTGCCCAGCAAATCGAGCGCGCCAGCAGTATAGAAGAGTTGATTAAATCAAATGATACGCTCACCCTGCTCATTCGAACCTTACACACGAAAGGCGTTAAACCGCGCTTGATTGGTGACTTGGTCAGCACCTTAAATCGTCGCTTATTCCGCAAAATTTCAGCCCTAACGCAACCCTCGGACTATAGTCCTAACTTTGCCTTGCTGAGTTTAGGTTCAGAGGGCAGACAAGAGCAAATTTTACGTACAGATCAAGACAATGCCCTTATTTGGGCAGATGACACCACTAGTGACATCATGCAACACTGGGCGCAAGCCATTCACGACGCGCTTGCACAACTGGGCTTTCCTGATTGTCCTGGTAATATCATGATTACTAATCCTTTGTGGCGACAACCACTCGAATCGCTGATTCAGACCGCTCGTGATTGGATTAACCATCCCACCCCCGAGGGTATGATGTACCTCTCCATTCTGCTTGATGCCGATACCACAGCAGGCAATGCAGAACTCACTCAAGAACTGCTAACGCGTGTCCGCGCCCTAATTAACGACAATCGTCAGTTTTTAGCCCAATTTGCTAAAGGGGTGTTGCAGTTTGATACGCCACTTGGCATTTTTTTTCGGTTTGTTACCGAAAAAGAAAACAAACATCGCCTGCTCGATCTAAAAAAAGGTGGTATCTTTCCAATTGTACATGGCACGCGCGTTTTAGCTTGCGAGCAACAGATTCGTGCGCAAAGCACCCATCAACGCCTAATTGCATTAGGTGATACTAAGTTAATGGAAGCTAGCTTTGCCAGTGAGCTGACCGAGGCATTGGATTTTATGCAGCAATTACGTCTGCACAGTCAGTTGTTAGCACTTGAAACAGAAGCCAATATTGATAACCGCATTGAACCAGAACTGCTCAATCACTTACAGCGCGACATGCTTAAAGATGCTTTTAAGCTCGTAGATCAGTTCAAAGCGCTGCTTAATCATCACTATAAATTACACCTCATTTCATGATGTGGCACCGACTCTATCGAAGATGGCAACACTATCACCTGAAAGACAGTGACTATCAGTTTTTATTTGATGCACCAACGCGAGCGGGTGTCGTCAGTATCGACTGTGAAACAACGGGATTGGATGCAAAAAAAGATGACATTATCACCCTTGCTGCAATTCGCATGATCGATCATGATATTTTAACCAGCGAAAGCATACACTTAACATTGTGCCCCAGTCGTCCGATTAATGGCGCTGCCATTACCATTCACCGTTTGCGTAATTGTGATGTTGCTAATGGACTAGAACCGCAAGAAGCCATCAAACAATTCTTGCGGTTTATTGGTAGCAGCCCCCTGTTAGGTTATTACTTAGAGTTTGATGTTGCGTTAATTAACCGTATCGTCAAACCACTGATTGGAACCACACTGCCAAATCAACAAATCGAGCTTTCAGCGATTTATCACGACAAAGTGATTGGTGTCATTCCACAGCAGCACATCGACTTGCGCTTTGAAACCATCCGCAAAAGACTTGATATACCAGACCTAGGCGCTCACGATGCCTTTGCCGACGCGCTTATGGTTGCCATGGCATATCTCAAGCTAAAAGTACCCTCATTCTAACCTTCTCCTAATGGGGAGAAGAAAAAATCAGTCCGCCCTGAAAAGAAGTGATCACTCTAACAATAACGTCAGCTCGCCATCTGTATGACGCAAACGCTGTCCCAAAGTTTTTGCGATCGATTGCATTAACAAGAAAGCAACGTGTTTATGGGTTTCTGTTAATTCCTGAAACTGTTCTCGTGTCAAAACAAATAGTTCAACATCTGTATGCGCCACAGCTGAGTCTTCATGCGTTACAGCATCTAAAAAAGCCAAACTACCAAAGAAGTTACCACGTCCGAAGGTAGCAATATGATGCAACCGACGACTACCGCCGATAGGCGCAATAATTTTTACCTGTCCACGACGCAGTAAAAATAAGGCATCGCCAACATCGCCAATATCATAAATCAGTTCGCCTTTAGTATAGGAACGAGACACCATTAATGCCTCTAAATCGGTCATAGTCGCTTCTTTACGCCCCTGAAATAAATGCATTTCATGCAATTGAATCGGGGTCTCTTCTTCTATCTCGACTTGCTTATTCCCGATGATGTTATTCTCAACCCAAGCAATAGACTCATCTAGGGTGCTAAAAATTCTAAGTTCGCCTTGCATCTCAACAAGCCCAAACTGAGATAAAAACTCTAATAAGTTGTAATGTTCGTCATCTTTGACATTACATAAAACCAGCTGCGCATCGTGTGCTTTTAATAAATTGCGAATTTGTTGCAAAATATGCGCTGCAGTAACATCAATAGAAACAACACGCAACATATCAATAATTAAATACCGACGAATGTGCGCTTCATGGGCTAACTCTGTATACAAATGACGTGCTACGCCAAAAAACAAACTGCCTTGTAACTCAAAGATAACCGCTGAAGCACCTTTTTGCTCCAAGATTTTCATATCCTCTTCCGAGCGATACCAGCTTGATGAGCGTTGTGTTAAGAAAGACTTGCGTCGAATGGGTGTACCACCAACTTGCTCGCGTACAAAAAGCAAAATGGATAACACCACCCCTGTCGCTGATGCAGCAATCAAACCAAAAGAAAGCGCGACAACCACAACGGAAACAACGACCATAAAGTCCATGACGGTAACGCGAGAAGTAATTAACTTCAACGCATTTAGATCAATCATGCGCATACCAATCACAATCAACACTGCTGCTAAAGTTGCTTTGGGTAACCATGCCAAGAGACTAATCAAGAGCACTAAGCCTAACAGGGATAAAGCACCAGAAATCATGGCGGCATAACGCGTTTGCGCCCCACTGCTAATATTAACCAACGTCGGCCCCATAGCACCAGCACCAGGTACACCGCCAACAGAAGCCGAAGCAATATTAGCAATCCCCTGCGCCACCAGCTCTTGGTTAGGATCTGGTTCTGAATGGGTAATTTGCTCGGTAACAATACCTGTTTTTAGCGAGTCAATCGATAATAAGACAGCCAAAGTAAACGCCGTACCAAATAAAGCGGCAACCTGACCTAAAGTAACCTGACCCATTTCTACCCAACGATTCGATAAAATATCGATATAGCCTGCACTAGAAACACCCAACGCACCTAAAACAAGCGAATTATCATCAAGCTGCTTTAACTCTGGATGCCATAAACTCAAGATCCAATAAGTGCCCAAACCTAATAAAATACCAAGAATGGTACTCGGAATAAACGTAATAATACGTCCGATAAATCCCATCGCTAAAGCAGTCACCAAACCAACCGCAACAGCAACCATTGACCATAACGAGGGGTCAAGGACGACAGAAAGCCCTGAATGGGTGCTATCAACACCAAAAAAAGGATGTAATTGGCTTAGAATGATAATTAAGCCCACAGCAGTCATATAGCCACTAACAACTGTGTGCGGCAAATACTTAACTACACTACCAACGCGCGTAAAGCCAATCATCACTTGAAATAAGCCTGTCAAAATACCAAGTAGCATCATGAGCAGAATAACGGTCATTGGCAGCGTGCCATTGTGTACCATATTGATCGCAAAAGCACTCATAACCGCAGTGGCGGGAGCACAAGGTGTGGTAACGAGTCGATCAGTGCCGCCCAAAATAGGGGCGATAATACCAAGAACAACAGCACCTAAGACCCCTGCAAAAGCACCTAAACCTGCATATTCAGCACCAATTGCACTATAAATGGTTACCCCAAAGGCGACCGAGGCTGGTAACACCACCAGCATGACTGCCAAACTTGCCCACCCATCACCTGCAATTTTCACAAAACACTTTCCTACTTAAGTTTTAATCTCTTTTCTGAATAACATCCGACAAAACACAGCAAACAAGCATGCGCCATCCTTGATGGTGTTTTTAGTTGCCGAATCGTACCATCATATTGCTTAAAGACCATTAACCTATCTCAAGTTAATGTACGAATAGACGTGATTATTGAGACAAAATTAGCAAGAACTAAGAATTTTGCCGTGTTTAAATGAGCTGTGACATAACAAGGCTCACGAGGTGAAATTTCGCAACAGTCGTTGATCTAAACAACTACGTAAGAAAGTATTCATAGCGAGCATATTATTGTCAGCATAAAAATCGAGCATCAGTGTATTAAACGCTTGCTGTCCCTTAGCGGGCACATTAATAATCGGATAGCCATGCGCCAGCAAAATACCATTCATCATAAAGCGTCCTGTACGCTTGTTCACATCCCAAAAAAACTGCATTCTTGCCATCTGTAAAAAAGCAGTAATGGCACGATCATAAATATCTGGTATGTTAGCAAGTATCGTTTCTAGCACTAACCAGTGCTTATCGAGGGTTTCAGGTGCTGGTGGCTCATAATGAGAGCCTGCAATGGTTACAAAGCCTGTGCGAAACTTACCCCAATCTAAGGCTTCATCTTTACCAGCCACTTGATGAATTTGTAACACCGTCGCCTTATCAAACCTAAAACGACCCATTTTGACCATCTCAAACAACAACTCCCAAGTCTTGGCTTGGTTAACGGCCATCGTTTGATCGCTGATTTTATGCCCACCAACGGTAATACCATCCAGAATCGTCTGTACTTCTGGCAAGGTCATGGCAACCCCTTCCAGATTAACGGCATCGTAAACCAGTAACGATAAGTCTCGCTTGGCAAGTTGCAAAGCTAAAGGCTGATTAGGAATTAATTGAGTGTTTTGCATCTGTTAAATCTCATTAATGGCGTTTAATAGCCGCTGTGCATCATTAAATCGTTGCGACTTGCGCTTGATTGGGTAGTGAATAGCTTCTGATTCTAGCCTGTATTTTAGGCAAGAGTTCTCTTTCTGACAATGACAACTCATCATGATTATCCTTTGTTATAGAAGAAAACAGATCTAAATGTGAAATAGACCTCCAAACGACCGCTACTGCCCTCTTAAAAACAACTTATCGAGTGCATCCATACTTAACTGCACCCACGTCGGACGACCATGATTACATTGTCCCGCATTGGGGGTTTGCTCCATCTGACGTAAAAGCGCATTCATTTCTGCTAAGGTGAGTTGACGATTTGCCCTTACTGCACCATGACATGCCATTGTTGCAAGAAGATTATCTTGTTGACGCTCAAAATAATGGCTCACGGTTGATCCCTGCTCGAAGCTGGCAAGCAAATCGGCAAATAGAGCCTGCACATTCGCTTTTGCCACAAGCGCTGGAAGCGCACGCACAACCAGTTGTTGTTGCCCTAGCCAATCGCATTCAAATCCTTTTGCGTGTAATTTTGGCAATAACTCTGCTAGGGTTGCTGCTTGCTCGCTACTTAAGTCAATTAACACTGGCACTAATAACGGCTGCGCGGCACACTGACCTTGCCACTGTTGTTTGAGCTTTTCATACACAACGCGCTCATGAGCAGCATGCATATCGACAATAATCAGTCCCAAGTCATTTTCTGCCAAAATATACACCCCGTGAATCTGCGCTCGCGCCTGACCTAAAGGCATACTTTCTAACGCTGTTACTGGCAGAGATGCTGAGGGATCAAGGTGATTATTTTGTGCAATTGTCTCTGTTAACTGTGTTGAACCTTCTTGCCAGTTCAATTCCGCCTGTAGGCGTGATGACCAGTCTTTTGTTGCAGGTTCGCGAGCAAAGAAAGTAGACGCAAAGGATGATGTTGGGGTAAAGGGGGCGGTTGTTTTTGGCATTTCGAGCGTCTGTTCTTGAATCTCAGTAGCACCCATAGCAACCAAGGATAACTGCGACAAGCGCTCACGCACAGCATAGCGCAGCGCGTCACTTAATGCCCTTGCATCGGCAAAACGTACTTCGGTTTTAGCGGGATGCACATTGACATCAACCAAAGCCGCATCAATGGTCACAAATAAAATAAATGCAGGCTGACGATTACCATGCAGTAAATCATCGTAAGCAAGTTTAATACTAAAAGCCAGTTGGCGATCTTTAATCAAGCGACCATTGACAAACAACCATTGCTGATCTGCCGTTGCACGCGTATAACGCGGCTCGCTAATCATGCCAGTGAGTGTCCATCCATCGCCAGCGCAAGCAAGCGATAAGGCAGCATCACTCAATGCCGTTCCGACAAGCTTACGCATTCTTGGCAACAGATGATCATCTTCTAAAGCTGGCAACTGATAAATCGGCTGCTGGTTATGATGCAGCTCAAAAGCAACCTTGGGATTTGCTAACATAAGCGCGATGAGGACATCATCCACCCTTGCCCATTCCGCACGTACCGACTTTAAGAACTTTTTACGCGCTGGCACAGTATGAAACAGTCGATCAACAACAATACGCGTACCAACAGGATGCGCTGTCGGCTCTGGCGGCTGTGCAACGCCATTTTCAACCATTAATTGCCCCGCATGAGGCGCGTCTTGACGCGCTGATACCAATCGCAAACGCGCCACAGCAGCAATACTGGCCAAGGCTTCACCGCGAAAACCATACGAGGACAAGTGAAACAAATCCTCACTCGCCGATAATTTACTGGTGGCATGTGCCGCAATCGCTAGCGGCAAATCTTGGTAATCAATCCCACCCCCATTATCGCGCACCTCGATACGCTCCAAGCCACCTTGTTCAACAAAAACCTCAATGCGCGTCGCACCCGCATCAAGGCTATTTTCAACCAATTCTTTAATGATCGATGCTGGACGCTCAATGACCTCACCTGCTGCAATCTGGCTGGCAAGTAATGGCGTAAGAAGATGAATTCTAGTGTGTGTCAAATGGATTTTTCCTCGTATCCTACTTATTTTATCACAAGGTGATTTTAAGAATGATTGTTTGCCAAAACAACAATTAAGGTTGTACCATTTAGCATCGGTGCAAGTTTGCATCCTTTAATGATTTTTACCCTTTTTTGATTAACGTGATATTCATGACAAAAACACTCGCCCATACGCCCATGATGCAACAATATTTAGCCCTCAAAGCCGAAAATGCCGACAAGCTATTGCTCTATCGTATGGGTGATTTTTATGAATTATTTTATGACGATGCCAAAGAAGCTGCGCGGCTACTCGAACTGACGCTAACACAACGCGGACAATCGGCTGGTAGCCCCATTCCGATGGCTGGCGTTCCTGTTCATACCCTCGAAAACTACTTAACACGCCTCGTTAAACTTGGACGTTCCGTTGCCATTGCCGAACAAATCACAGAACCAACTCAAGGCAAAGGCATCGTTGAGCGTAAAGTAGTGCGTATTGTCACCCCTGGAACATTAACCGAAGACGCACTGCTCGAAGATAAGCGCGATTGTTTATTAGTTGCACTCAATCCGTATAAAGAACAGGTTGGCTTAGCCGTCCTTGATTTAAGCAGCAATCGCTTTTATGCCACTCAAATCGGTATCAGTGCCTTGCATAATGAATTATCGCGTTTGCAACCAGCAGAAATGCTATGGCCTGAAACACTCGCACTACCTGAATCTCTGGCACAGCATCCTGCGATCAGCCCCTATCCTGTCTGGCATTTTGATGCGGTACAAGGTAAAGAGCGATTATGTCAGCATTTTGCGGTACATAATCTACATGCTTTTGGAATCGAAAACCTAGCCCTAGCAACGGGGGCGGCAGCGGCAGCCTTAGGTTATGCACAACATAGTCATCAACAGACACTTGAGCATGTCACCCGTATTCATAGCTACGCCCTTGACGATTATCTGCTCATTGATGCGACAACTCGACGCAATTTGGAACTGGATACCAATTTATCAGGTGGCAATAGCAATACCTTGTTATCGGTTATTGATCGCTGCCAAACGGCTATGGGCAGTCGCTTATTGCGTCGTTGGTTGCATCAGCCTTTGCGTAAGGCACAAACAATCAATGCACGCTTAGATCATGTTGCTTGTTTTTATCACCATCAAAGCCTACTCGAAAAAACACGCGAAACACTCAGTCTGTGCTGCGATTTAGAACGCATTTTGACACGTGTCGCCCTTGCTAGCGTGCGCCCACGCGAATTACGCCAGATTGAACAAACCCTCGCACAATTGCCAGAATTACAGACATTGCTCAGTCAATATCCAGAACTGAATGTATTGGCACAAAGTATCACGCCACAGCTCGAGCTACAACAGCAGCTTAATCGAGCCTTAGCGCAAACGCTACCGCTACTGATTCGTGATGGTGGTGTCTTCGCTGATGGTTATGATGCAGAACTTGATGAATGGCGTAGTCTACAAAAAGATGGCGGTGACTATCTCCTTGCACTCGAAACACGCGAGCGCGAGCGAACGGGCATTAATACACTTAAAGTTGGCTACAATCGGGTGCATGGTTTTTATATTGAAATCTCGCGCAGTGATGACACGCCTTTGCCCGATGACTATATCCGTCGCCAAACCATTAAAAACTCAGAGCGTTATATCACGCCAGAGCTAAAGGCACACGAAACCAAGGTATTGCAAGCCGATGAAAAAGCACTGGCGCGCGAACGTCAGCTTTATGCCGAATTAGTTTCCTTGTGTCAGCATAATCTGCCACAACTCACCCCCATTGCCAACGCTTTAGCAGAATGTGATGCCATGAGTACCCTAAGCGAACGCGCCTTATCCTTGCACTGGCATCGCCCGAGCTTTAGCGATGACATTGGTTTAAACATCAAAGACGGTCGTCATCCTGTGATTGAAAGCGTCCTACGCGAGCCTTTTATTGCCAACGATACACACCTTGACACACAACAGCGTCTGATGCTGATTACAGGTCCTAACATGGGCGGTAAATCGACCTATATGCGCCAAAGTGCCATTATCGCCATTTTGGCATCTATGGGTAGTTTTGTGCCTGCACAAGCGGCAACCATTGGTCGCATCGACCGTATTTTTACCCGCATTGGTGCGAGTGATGATTTGGCGAGTGGACGCTCAACCTTTATGGTCGAGATGAGTGAAACCGCACATATTTTGCATCATGCAACGGCAAACTCGCTCATTTTATTGGATGAAATCGGACGCGGCACATCCACCTACGATGGTTTATCCCTCGCTTGGGCAATTAGCGAGGAAGTCATCAATGTAGGCGCGTTATGCCTATTCGCTACCCATTATTTTGAACTGACAGACTTAGAAAACAGCCATCAAGGCTGTTTTAATGCCCACGTCAGTGCCATGCAGCACCACGGCAAAGTGGTGTTTTTACATAAAATCGAGCAAGGTGCTGCGAGCCAAAGTCATGGTATTGCGGTTGCCGCCCTCGCTGGTATGCCAGAAGCGGTACTCAAACGCGCACAAGAAAAACTCCACAAACTAGAAGCAACAGCACCCCCGCTAGAAAAAGAGACAAGCATGAAATCGGCACCACAAACAGCAGCAGTGCCACAGCAAGCAGAAACGCAACTTTCTTTATTCTCCACCAATCCGAACGCAGATGCCTTGCAACAAAAACTATCCACACTGGATATTGATGAACTCACACCGCGGCTGGCATTAGAAATGCTTTATCAGTTAAAGAAAATGATTTAGCATCCAATTTTGAAATCCCCCCGCCATTCGACAAGCTCATGGCGACCCCCTTTAATAAAGTGGGTGGGGAATCGTTCCCTCCTTTTGTAAAGGAGGGTTAGGGTGGATTTTGTTCCCTCTCCCGTTTGCGGGAGAGGGCTAGGGAGAGGGATATGGTGGATTTTACTTAAAACTCGCCCCATTCCTGATTGTTTGATTTTTTAGTGGGTGCGGGCAAAGCTGCTGGTTTTCTTTGTTTTTGGTTAGTCATTTTTTTCTCCGAGATGGCTAATTGTAAGCTATCTTTCCTTCCGAGAATATTAGACCATTACACTAAATTACGCGCTGTGTGGTTAAAAATCATGCCGTCTGGATGCTTCATTTTTACCGCTCACACAGTATTTTTTGTTATAATAATCAATATAAAAGCTGAGATTGGATAACAAATGACCCTTAAAAAGCTGCCGATAGGCATTCAAGCCTTCTCGAGTATTCGAGAAGATGACTTTATTTATATCGATAAAACCCAGATGCTGTATCAGATGGCAAGTGTACAAGGTCGGTATTTCCTCTCTCGTCCACGTCGTTTTGGTAAAAGCATGCTGGTCAGCACGCTACATGCTTTGTTTGAAGGACGCAAGGAACTTTTTGAAGGCTTGTATATCCACGACAAATGGAATTGGGATAAAACCCACCCTGTTATTCGTATTGATTTTGCTGGTGGGACAATTGAGAGCAGAGAAGCACTTGATAAACGCATCTTAGATATTTTTATCGATAATCAAGAAAGATTAGATATTCAATGCCCGCATCATG